>NZ_JBRUGD010000038.1:0-1114 GCF_053206145.1 Streptococcus hongkongensis | reverse complement strand
GTTCATCAATAGAAATAATAAAATCAATCATCCTAGTCACCTCACTTCTAGTTTACTACTTTGACTGATTTTGTCATTATGAATCTTGATTTCTGAAAACAAAGCTTTCTTCATGCGTTTGTCGTGAGTGAACTAGCGGTTAAAGTTACAAGGATTTGAATAGAATTATAAAGTTTAGTCATCCAGAAAATCAATGAAAAAAGGTTTAATTTTTTTCAATAATGCTTTTCTGCCGACAAAACGTTCCCCGCGCATTAACGCATACAAATTTGTTTGTTCCTCTTTAGACAATATCCCTGAAATTTGTTCAATAATTGATTGATAAGCAACAAACTCATCTAAAGTAAGGCCTTGGCTTGGAATTTTATGAGCTATTTCACCGATTTCTTCATATGGCATTCTATTAAAACGTCTTTTTTGGCTTTCTTGTGAACGAATGACATCTTTAAGATGGGACGAAAACTTTGTTTTGAAATAAACTAATAGAAGCTTTTCATTATGACATAAATCTGGATGAGAAGACAATAGATTGTGTAATACTACTCTACCTTCTTGAAGCCAATCATCTTTATCCCATAATTGTATATAATATGAACGCATCAATTTATATATTATTGGTCTTACCTTCTTAAAATAGCAGTCAATTCTATCCATTCAAACTCCTTATAATTGTAATGTTTTTATTATAAGGAATTCCATAAAAAAATAACATGACAAGAATGTCATGTTATTTGGATAAAAAGATGCACCCTAGAGGAGTCGAACCTCTAACCGCCTGATTCGTAGTCAGGTACTCTATCCAGTTGAGCTAAGGGTGCTTACTTTTGATTACTAGAATTATCTTACACCTTTATCCTAAAAAATGCAAGTAACTCATAAAAAAAGATAGGCAAGCCTATCTCAATTTACTCCGCCAGTAGGACTCGAACCTACGACATCATGATTAACAGTCATGCGCTACTACCAACTGAGCTATGGCGGATGAATGCTAAGCGACTTCCGTATCTAACAGGGGGCAACCCCCAACTACTTCAGGCGTTCTAGGGCTTAACTGCTGTGTTCGGCATGGGAACAGGTGTATCTCCTAGGCTATCGTCACTTAACTTATGTGTAA
>NZ_JBRUGD010000037.1:0-1188 GCF_053206145.1 Streptococcus hongkongensis | reverse complement strand
TTAATATTGGTGAAACACCTAAGGCAGAGGATTCAATCAGCAATTTACCAGAGTTACCAGCAGGTACTAAGGTAGAGTTTGAAACACCAATTGATACAACAACAGCAGGTGATAAACCAGGTAAAGTGGTTGTTACTTATCCAGATGGATCAAAAGATGTAGTTGATGTCACAGTTAAGGTTGTAGATCCAAGCACAGATGCAGAGAAGTATACTCCAACAGGTAAAGACCAAACTGTTAAACCTTTATCAACTATTGTAAATAATAATGATAATAAAAATAGTTTGCCAACAACTGGTGAAACTGTAAATCCATTCTTTAGTCTTGCGGCTTTATCAATTATTGCTTCTGTTGGTTTAATAGCTATTCCTAAGAAAAAGGAGGATTAATCTTTTGACCTAAAATGTCGTAAAACTTTTCCGGTTTTTTCTCTAGATATTCGTTTTCTCTCTCTTAAAAAAATCAAATATTTAAGAGGAAAAATCAAGTTTATACTTTAAAAAGATTGGATAATTTCCAATCTTTTTAGGTTTTTTAATCATTTCTACTTTTTTATAGTATTTTATTTAGCCTTATTTTCTAAGAAAAGTACTTCCCCTACATATAATAGATTGTAGGAGATAATGAAACACGGAAATTTTTAATTTTTAGGTATGTAGTTTATGTTGTATTCCTTGTATATATGTTATTGGACTTACACCAACTAATCTTTTAAAAGTTCTTGAAAAGTTAGTTGGTGTTGAAAATTGGAGCAACTCTGCAACTTGAGATAATGATTTTCCCTCATAGAGTAATTGTTTAGCGGCTTCGATTTTCAAACAAAGGAAATATTGTTTAATTGTCACTCCTTTTTCTTCTTTAAATAATTTTCGCAATTTAGATTCACTCATATGAAATTGACTGGCTATTTTCTCAGTTTTAATGTTATTGTTAAGATTGTTTTCAAGATATTTAATGACACTAATAACTGTTTTTGAATGTCGTGATATTATTTTATTTTTTATATCACGAATTTGTTGAGTATAAAATAAAATCGCTGTATCACGTAACTTTAAAACAGCACTCAATGATTGCACTTGCTCAGTTTCTCTAACAAAGCGATCCCTTGATTGATAAGCGGTTTCAATATCGAGACCAGATTGAATAGCCCCCTGAGCTAATCGATCGTAAGCCATTATAGAGTAGTTT
>NZ_JBRUGD010000036.1:0-1543 GCF_053206145.1 Streptococcus hongkongensis | reverse complement strand
TCCTTTTGGTGTATAATAGTCTTGCATCTCAGAGTCCTTCTAATTGTGGTTGTCGTAGATTACAATTATATCTCTTTGAGATGTTTTTTTATACACTTAAGTGGCTAACTTCATTTTAGAACTTTCCCAATTTTTGATAAATATGAACTTGTATAAGAAGATGCAAGCGGAGAAATACGAGATGAAAACAACAAAAATAAAATTGTCACTATGGTAGTAGTAGTTGAAAACCAAAAGAAAAATCTCGATAATTTATATTTACTCATACAAGCCTCCAAAAAATGGTTAAAAAAAAACGATATATCATAAAGATATTCTCGTTTCATATTACGGAGAATAAGGGATTCGAACCCTTGCGCCAGTTACCCGACCTAACGATTTAGCAAACCGTCCTCTTCAGCCTCTTGAGTAATTCTCCAAATTAATAATGGGCACGAGTGGACTCGAACCACCGACCTCACGCTTATCAGGCGTGCGCTCTAACCACCTGAGCTACGCGCCCAAGCCCTTAATATAGCTTGGGTAAAACTATAAAGCGGGTGACGAGAATCGAACTCGCGACAACAGCTTGGAAGGCTGTAGTTTTACCACTAAACTACACCCGCTTAAATAATGGCGCGAGACGGAATCGAACCGCCGACACATGGAGCTTCAATCCATTGCTCTACCAACTGAGCTACCGAGCCATCAACAACATATTCATGTTTATTGCGGGAGCAGGATTTGAACCTACGACCTTCGGGTTATGAGCCCGACGAGCTACCTAGCTGCTCCATCCCGCGATAAGAAAAAGGAGGATGTGGGATTCGAACCCACGCACGCTTTTACACGCCTGACGGTTTTCAAGACCGTTCCCTTCAGCCGGACTTGGGTAATCCTCCATTACATGGACCTTGTAGGACTCGAACCTACGACCGCTCGGTTATGAGCCGAGTGCTCTAACCAGTTGAGCTAAAGGTCCAATAAATCCAAAAGAAACAATAGCGGCGAAGGGGATCGAACCCCCGACCTTCCGGGTATGAACCGGACGCTCTAGCCATCTGAGCTACACCGCCATCAATCGGGAAGACAGGATTCGAACCTGCGACACCTTGGTCCCAAACCAAGTACTCTACCAAGCTGAGCTACTTCCCGAAATGATGCACCCTAGAGGAGTCGAACCTCTAACCGCCTGATTCGTAGTCAGGTACTCTATCCAGTTGAGCTAAGGGTGCTAATTATTAAATTTTAATGCCGAGGACCGGAATCGAACCGGTACGATGAAAACCATCGCAGGATTTTAAGTCCTGTGCGTCTGCCAGTTCCGCCACCCCGGCTATAGGCTATACCTAAAGCGAACGACGGGATTCGAACCCGCGACCCCCACCTTGGCAAGGTGGTGTTCTACCACTGAACTACGTTCGCAAACTTTTTTAAAATGCCGGCTACATGACTTGAACACGCGACCCTCTGATTACAAATCAGATGCTCTACCAACTGAGCTAAGCCGGCCTATACTCTTTATGCGGGTTAAGGGACTTGAACCCCCACGCCGTTAAGCGCC
>NZ_JBRUGD010000035.1:0-1643 GCF_053206145.1 Streptococcus hongkongensis | reverse complement strand
CTAAGTGTAAAATTTATTGAGGTAGAACATTAGACGAATAAAAAAGAAACCGTTACTCTAGTAATTAGGCTGGCGAGCACTACTTACAAGAGGCGGTTTCTTATGGATATTATTGTAACAGATTTAGTGAAAGTAATGAAGACAGAAAAAACATTTTTAAAACGTGAACAAGCAATGGTGATGTTCTTTGCGCAATTAATTCAACTGATGGTTCAATTAGCTTTTCAACAATTGGATGAAGAAGTGTCTTCAGAATTGAAAAAAGAAGGGTTCCAAGTTGATCGAAAAAGCCAACGAACCGTTACTTTTCTATTTGGTTCTGTCACTTATGTGAGACGAAGAATGAAGAATAAAGCCGGTGAAATCCGCTATCCCCTTGACGAATTTTTAGGGATACGCAAAGGAATTCGCTATAGTTCACTGGTCTTAAGAAATGTCTCTGAATTAGGTACAATGATGGTGTATCGTCACGTGTCAAAAGCGATTGATTGCTTAACTACCTGGAGTATGAGCCATCAAAACGTCCAACAATTGGTGGTGAAAACAGGAGAAATTGTGCAGAAACGAAGTACGCATGAAAGTCGATATGACGAAGTAAAACAAAAGAAAAAAGTTCCTTACTTGTATCTAGAAGGTGACGGTGTGAGGATTCGGGGACAGAAAAAACAACACCTAGAAATTCACCGTTTTCAAGTGAGTGAAGGTAGCCAAAAGATAGGCAAAAGATCCCAGTTAATTTCTCCTTATTTTGTCAGTCATTTGAATCGAAAAAATGCCCAAAAAGAGATGATGAATTATCTTCAAGCAACCTATGATTTAACAGAGACAATCGTGATATCCAACAGTGATGGTGGTTCTGGCTATGAAAAAGAAGTCTTTGAGGAACTTTCTTTGGGCTGTTTCCGTCATGAACATTTTCGTGACATGTATCATGTGCATCGAAAAATAAAAGAGCGACTAAATTTTGTTTCATCTAAGCTACAAGGAAAATTAATAGAAGCGATTCACCAGTACGACAAAGAAAAAGTACGTGCTTGTTTGGACACCGCAGAAAGTCTGATTGAGGAGCGAGAAGAAACCTGTTTGGAACAGTTGAGGTTATTGCAAGGCTATCTTGATCGGAATTGGGTGTATTTACAATCTCTTGAAAAAAGAGGGTTCTATGACGATAAGCAAAGTATCGGAACCATTGAAAGTACGCATCGGAAAATGACCTATCGGATGAAGCGACAAGGTCGTTTGTGGAGTAGAACAGGAGCGGCAGCCATGATTCGTGTGATAGATAGTTTGAGGAATCAAGAATTGAATACTTGGCTAAATCAATATGAAGAAGTGGCGGATGACGAATTAGAACGACGAAAACAATGGAAAGCAATGAAACGAAAAGTCCTAAAAGCCCCTGCTTTTCAATCACATGAAGGAGCATTTAAAGGGAGCATTGGTCAGGGACTTGCGAAAAGCGCACCAATAGGTCAACTATCAAAAGGACTGAAGCAATTAAACATGACCCCTAGTTATTTCTAATGGAAAAAATTTTTCCATTAGAAATAACTAGGCAAACCGAACGCAAGTGAGGTACTAATAACAAAATTTAAGTGAAGTCAGCTGCTTTTTTATTCAACCTCAAAAAATTTGACACATAC
>NZ_JBRUGD010000034.1:0-2175 GCF_053206145.1 Streptococcus hongkongensis | reverse complement strand
CCTTTTGGTGTATAATAGTCTTGCATCTCAGAGTCCTTCTAATTGTGGTTGTCGTAGATTACAATTATATCTCTTTGAGATGTTTTTTTATACACTTAAGTGGCTAACTTCATTTTAGAACTTTCCATTAATAGACAATTGAAAACAAAATGATAAAAACATCCTTTAATATCAAAAACGTTACATTAGAAAAAAAAAAAAAAACAGATTAGTTTTCAAATACAAATACAGATATTCTAATGTTTATCACTAAAAAGTAAAATTAGTGTTGTATATAAAATACAATTTTAATTTAAGTTAAGGAGAATATCTATTGAAGAAACTAATAAGTAATAATTATGATACTTCACAGATGAAACAACGTTTTTCGATTAAGAAGTTTAAATTTGGAGCAGCCTCTGTTCTGATAGGATTAACATTTTTAGGAATAGGTGGACAAACTATTTTAGCTGAAGAAGTCAGTGGTACATCAACAGAAACTGTTGCTGTGGCTTCTTTACAGGAAATGAATGAAACTGCTTCTGTTAACCAAATAGGAGGAATAGACCCAAAATCTACATCTTCCGTTTCGGGTGTAACGGATATCGCAGAAAAACCGAACCCTAATGTGATTGTAGATTCTTCAAATTTATCTGACGAACATTCGCCTTCAGTGCCATATTCCGAAGGAGCAGTATCATCAACTCCTAGTGAATCATCAACACTTTCTGAGGTAGATTCTCGATCCTCATCTATTGAAAACACTGCAACTTCGAAAAGTTCTAATGAAGTAACGGTCTTTAGAACTAGAAGTCGTAGAGCTTTAGTTGATAATAACCAAGAAATATCCTTATCAAATGCTGAATATAGCGATAAAGCTAGATTGGTTGTTACTAAACAGAATATTGAGAATTATTTCAATATTTCAGGAACGGCGTATGGTGATAATCAAGGTCCAGTAACATTAACAAATGATATTAGTGGACAAGCTGGAAGCTTAAATCTTATGAATAAGATTAATATGAATGAGAGTTTTAAGTTAGAAGGTAAAGTTAATATCGGTAATAAGTATGAAGGTTATACAGTTGATGGTCGAAGTGGAGGGGACGGCTTTGCTGCTGTATTTACAACACAAGCACCTGGAGCAATTGGATTATCAGGAGCCAGCATAGGGTTGGGTGGCCTTCCGAACTCATTTGGTTTCAAATTAGATACTTGGCATAACACTTCAAATCCTAATATTAATCAAAAAGCTGGAGCAGATCCTCGTTTTTCAGGCTACCAAAATGGAGCTTTTGGAGCATTTTATAGTACTGATTCAACAGGAAAAGCAATTACACTTATAAATGATGCCGTTAAATTAAATTCACAACCTCTTGATAATATATTTAAAGATATCGTTATTGAGTATAATGGACAAACTAAAGTTATGGTTGTTAAATATGATAATCAGGTGTTTGAAAAAAATATTCAATCTTATCTAGATAAAACAAGACTTACTACAAAGCAAGCAAATGGTCAAGAAGAATTGGCTTTTGCATTGTTTGCATCAACCGGATCCGGAACAAATCTACAACAATTTGATTTAACAAAATTTGAATATTCTTCAGGTGGAAGTTATATTAAGTTACTATATGTTGATGATTCAACTGGTGATGTGCTCCAGGAGAAGCTATATTCAGGTACAACTTATCAGTCTCTTGATTTATCAGATAAGTTGACATTACCTAATTATACATTTAGGAGAACTAATGCCACTACTGCAGTAGGATATCAAAATACGAATACAATTAACTTTAAATCAGGTATTCAGACTATTACATACACATTTTCTAAAGTTAATAAAGAGCAACTGCAGATTCTTGTGGATGGGGACTCAGCTTTAAAACAGACTTCGATTTATACTATGGCTTTGCAAATTGATCAAAGTGCATATAATGATTCAATAAAAGAAGGTCAGAGAGTATTATCTGATAACACAGTAGATCAAACTACAGTAGATAATACCTATAAATATATTACTAATAAGATTAATGAATTAAAAATTTCAGCAGCAACTAAGCTAGTAGAAGCAGCCGAAGATGCCGCACAAGCTGGAAAAGATAAGAAAGCTGAAGTTGAAGCAGATGGTGCCGTTAATCCAGATGAAAAAGCAGCCGTAGATGGCTTAAACGCGACAACGACTGAGAAGAAAGA
>NZ_JBRUGD010000033.1:0-2475 GCF_053206145.1 Streptococcus hongkongensis | reverse complement strand
CGAAAAGAAGGCACTCTCTTCGGGTTTTCGGTCTGTACTGAAATCAAGGTATTATTGGGAATCCCAGCTTAAATCATAGATACCGTAAGGGATTTTATTCTTTATTTAAAACTTTGCAACAGAACCCTTTCGACGGAGTGAGCACGCCAGGAACTTAATAAAACGTACCTTTGTTTACTTTACTATGGCTCTTACGGACCATGGGCTAATTCAAAATGATGCAGTCTTTATTGATGGCACTAAGGTTGAAGCGGATGCTAATAAGTACTCGTTTACTTGGCGTCGGGCAATAGAAAAGTATCACGCTAAGTTGAGAGAAAAGACGGCTAGTATTTATGATGAGTTAGTAGAAAAGCAAGTCATCAAAGAGATGAAACCAGAAATGATTGAATCTATCGACGGTATGGAATTAATGGCTGAAGAAGTGGAAAAAGAAATCACTAATCTAGACGAAGCCATTAAACAGGAGCCGAAAATAATTAAAGGTGGTTCAGTTAGAAAACGTCGGCGACGTTTTCTAAAGAAGCTTCGTCGTCAACTGAGAGAAGACTTAATTCCACGGGCTAAAAAATATGAACGTGTCGAAGATATTTTTCAAGGACGAAATAGCTTTTCGAAAACAGACCACGACGCAACTTTTATGTGCATGAAAGAAGATCCGATGATGAACCGAGAACTCAAACCCGGATATAATCTTCAGATTGCCACGCATAATCAGTTTGTCCTTGATTATGCTTTATTTTCCAATCCTACTGATACTAGGACTTTAGTGCCATTTCTTAAGCAATTCCATGGCTTGGATTTCTTTACACACGTGGTAGCTGATGCTGGTTACGGTAGTGAATATAATTACACAACACTGCTTGACCAATTCGATAAGCAACCACTCATTCCATACACCACCTATCAAAAAGAGCAGAAGCGTAAGTTCAAAAATGATCCAACAAAACCTCAGAATTGGCAGTACAATGCCGAAGATGACTACTATATTGATCATTTAGGCGTTCGCTTCAGTTTTTATCGCTACAGTAAACGAACTGATAAGTATGGATTTAAGCGCGATCTTAAACTCTATCGTGCCGACACACATCAATCATCAGAAGAGTTAGATCAGTTAGCTAAAACGCCAGGTAAGCGTCAGCGCTACATCCAGGTTAATCCAACTTGGAATTATTACAAAGCAAAAGTCAAAGAGACCCTCTCAAGCGATGAAGGTAAGATGATCTATCGTCGACGCAAGTTCGACGTTGAACCAGTCTTTGGTCGCATGAAGAGGGATTTTGGCGTACGCCGAACTCATTTGCGCGGCCAACGGGCTGTGGAAAATGATGTCGGATTAACCTTAATGGCATTGAACTTAACGAAATTGGGTAAAATGATCAACCAATTAAGACCCTTTTTAGTAAATAACCAAAAATGCGAACTACAATTTTTGATTAAATCAAAAATCATAGTTCGCATTTTCTTAGTTAGAAGCTAGAAAATAATAGTTAATTCCCAGCCTCCTTTGCTTAATTTACTTAATCGTAAAATTACTTTTCAAGGGAGAAGTCAACAACGTTACGACCAACAACCTTGTTGTCCTTCAATTCTTGAATCATGTCATTGATTTCAGAAAGCTTCCGGGTCTTAACGATTGGGTGAACCTTACCTTCAGCACCGAATTGGAAACATTCAGCCAGGTCTTGACGAGTACCAACCAATGAACCGGCAACAATGATCCCATCCGAAACAGTCTTAGCAATGTTTAGCTTCATGTCACCCTGTGGCAAAGCAACGGCAACCAGACGACCATCTGGACGAAGCGAGTTAACGGCTTGGTCAGAAGTAGCTTCAACTGGGTCCAAGCCTTCTGGAACCTTAACAGCGTAGTCAGCTGGAACGATACATTGTTCAGCCATAGCACCATCGGCGGTGTAACCAGCGTTCAAGACGTTCCGGCAAAGCGTTTCACGACCAGTCAGGCAGTATTCACAGTGGCCACAACCCTTGAAGAACCAAGCAATTGATACCCGGTCACCAACCTTTAAGCTGGTAACACCAGGAGCAACCTTTGATACACGACCAACACCTTCGTGACCAATAATCTGACCAGGATTCTTACCGAAGTCACCATCGGCAAAGTGAAGGTCAGTGTGGCAAACACCACAGTATTCCATATCAACTAAGGCTTCACCAGGCTTCAAATCACGAAGCTTAACGTCCTTAACAGTAACGTATCCATCTACTGGATCGTTGAGAACAGCAGCTTTCATATACTAAGATCTCCTTCTCAAAGACATGTTGTATTTTTCATAATTATTATAATAGCAGACTGATTTTCGTTTGTCAACCACCACGCCCTAAAGGTATGTGTCAAATTTTTTGAGGTTGAATAAAAAAGCAGCTGACTTCACTTAAATTTTGTTATTAGTACCTCACTTGCGTTCGGTTTGCCTAGTTATTTCTAATGGAAAAATTTTTTCCATTAGAAAT
>NZ_JBRUGD010000032.1:0-3323 GCF_053206145.1 Streptococcus hongkongensis | reverse complement strand
ACGGCTACAATAATCACATCCTGCTGAAATTGCTTTCCTTTAAAATGATTCATCGTCATTCCTCCTGCTATCTTTTTCTATTATTCTACCTTATTTGATAGTAGATTTAAAACTTTGCAACAGAACCGTTCCTTACAACTGACCGATGCCATTTTCCATGACGAACCTGTCGGACCACATGAAAATCAAGATCGTGCCCATGCGCATTATAGTGATTTAACTCCAGATAATCGTCTCATTGTCTGCGATTTAGGAACAGATCGTGTCTATACCTATGATGTTTCTGATGAAGGTAAATTAACGGAAGTTGCTACTTACTTAGCACCGGCTGGAACAGGTCCACGTCATTTAGTCTTCCACCCAAATACCCACTATGCTTATTTATTTGGTGAATTAGATAGTACAGTAACCGTCCTTTCTTACGAAGCTTCAACTGGTACATTGACTGAATTACAAAAACTATCTACCTTACCTGAAGATTTTGAAGGTTTCAACGGTGGTGCTGCCATTCGCATTTCTAGCGATGGTCGTTTTGTTTATCTTTCAAACCGTGGTCACAATTCTATCGCCGTTTTTGCTATAAGTGAAGACGGAGCAAAAGTAACTTTCGTTCAACATATTTCAACTGAAGGAGATCATCCACGTGATTTCAATTTAGACCCAACAGAGAAATTCGTTGTTTGTGCCAATCAAAATACCGATAATTTAACTCTTTATCGTCGTGATGCGGAGAATGGAACCTTAACTTTAATCAAAAAAGATATTTACGCACCTGAATGTGTCTGTGTCTTATTTGAAAAATAATGGAGGAGTGAATGCAATGTTTTCTAAAACACCCGTCGAATTACTAGTAAAAGACTTTTCAAATATTTACAACAAATGCCAATCTGCTTATGAATTAGTATCGAGCCATCGCTACAATGAGTTCTTAGCTATTTTAACTACTGCTGAAGCATACGCAATTGCTGAAAAAGCCTATGTCCGTTGTGACACATTTCAAGAATTACAAACACCAGAAGTGGAAGAATTCGTCAACGCATTTGATATTTTCTATTTTGAATTAAAACAAGTGCTCTTTCATAAAAATGACGATTTAGATTCGCTGTACAATCGCTTAAACACAATGAGCGAAGTATACCAAAAAGTCAATAATTCCTTTGATTTAATTTAGTAGATAGGTGATGAAAAAAATGGATCAGTTAGATGTGCTTGATCGCCTCAAAGAAGAACTAGAAATTCCTTTTTTACAGATCAAACTGCAAGACAAAACGTATTCCGAAGAAGAATATCAACAATTAAAAACCGAATTAGTTCAATACTTTGATGATTATGTGCGTAATGTAGAAAATTAAACAAAAATGAAAGAATCCTTATGAAATTGATGTTCTTAAAACAAATTTCATAAGGATTTTCTATTTTACTTTTTTACTATAACGGGATAATTTTAGTCGCTACTTTATTCAAAAAGGTTCGGTCATGTTCAACAATCAGCATCGTTGGTTGAACGAGTTGAATGACTTCCTCCAACTGCTTGTGGTTAAAGACATCTAGATAATTTAAGGGTTCATCCCAGATAAATAGCTCTGCTGGTGTCGCTAAAGATTTTGCTAATTCTACCCGTTTTCGTTGCCCCATACTCATCTCTTCAATCCGATTTTGAAAAACCTTCCGTTCCACTCCCAGCTTCCAGAGATTATTCAATAATTCTTGATAGGATAGGTGATGTTCTTCAGCAAATTCTTGCAAGGTTCCTCGATTATCTTCATAATTTTGGCGAACATAACTGATGGTTACTCCTTGTGGTTGTATGACTTCACCTGTCACTTCACCTTGAAATATTCCTAAAAGATGCTGAATAACTGAAGACTTTCCTGAGCCATTTGGTCCTTGAATTGCCAATCGATCCCCTTGATTAATGTCGAAAGTAAGGGGAGAAAATAGCTTTCGTTCTCCATAACTCAACTGCAACTCTTGCACAGTCAGTAATTTTTTTCGATGAGTTACTTGATAGTTCATACTTAATGGCTCAATGTATTCCATATCCTTCAATAATTTTTCTTTTTCTGTTGCTTGATCTTCCATACGCTTGACGATTGCTTTGGAGCGTTTCATCGTTCGCGCAGCTCGCGCACCAATCGCACCGGTATCATAAATGGCTCCACTTCCCGGTTTGTTGGGCGAGCCCAATTTATCTCGCTCTCTCCCACGTGACCACTCTGCTTTTTCTGCTGCGGTTTGTTTTAAGCGTCCAATTTCTTTTTTGAGTTTCACATTCTGCTCTTGTTCGAATTGATCACGTAAGCCTTTTTGTTCTTCGTAGACCGAAAAATCTCCTTGATACAACACTAGCTGACTTTTTTCAATGGATAATACATGATCCACCACTTCATCCACAAAACTTCGATCATGGCTAACAACAATAAACCCTTGTTTCTTCGCCTTTAAATACGCCGCCACTTGTTGACGAGCCATTACATCCAAATGATTGGTTGGTTCATCAATTAATGGATAATTCACATCATCAACAAAAAGCAAGGCTAACAATACTTTGGTTTGCTCTCCACCTGATAAACTATGAAACGGTCGCCATAAAATATCTGAATCTACTTGTAGGAGGTTGAGTTCTCGTTCTATTTTCCATTGTTCAAAATCAGAGAGTTCTTGTAGCACATAATACGTTAATTGCGTCTTATCTTGAACTTTTTGTGGAAAATAAGTAAAGTTCAACTGATGCTCAATTTTCCCACTATACGTGTATTCACCCATCAACAATTTTAGTAGTGTCGTTTTGCCACGACCATTGCGGCCAATTAATCCTAATTTCCATTCTGATTGAATGGTGAGATTCGTTTGTTCAAATAAGTTCGTTGTTTGGACATCAAAGCCAAACGTTAAATTCTTTATTTCAATTGTTGTCATTTAAATTCCCTCGACTCACCGATTAGGCAAGAAAAATCCCTCACCTATTTTCAGGACAGAGATTTTTTAGATAGGAAGACACAAAAAGACCCTCTTATCGAAAAATAATCACCAATCCTGAAAATCTGCACACTATTCCCTTGTACTTCAAAGAAAATAGTCTGAATGCAGCTTCAACACATTGGCTTAATTTTTCAATAGAGGATCCCTCACTTCGTTTTTGATTAGTATAAGAATAGCATAAATTGGATTAGAAAGCAAATGATTTCTTGATTTTGTATGTGTCAAATTTTTTGAGGTTGAATAAAAAAGCAGCTGACTTCACTTAAATTTTGTTATTAGTACCTCACTTGCGTTCGGTTTGCCTAGTTATTTCTAATGGAAAAATTTTTTCCATTAGAAAT
>NZ_JBRUGD010000031.1:0-3585 GCF_053206145.1 Streptococcus hongkongensis | reverse complement strand
AGGGATCAATGATATTACTTCTCCAAGGGCCAAAAATGATGTAATGATGATTAATATGATATGCAAGAAATAATTCTCCCAGAAAGCCATAGTGAAATAAAAAATTATCATTTGTTTTAGTAAAATCGTTTAAGATAAGACGGTAATCATAATAGGAAGAAATAGTCTGTGCGGAGTTAAATTCTTTTAGAACCGTAAATGATGCATCACAAACGATAATAGTTAATTTTAAAGTACTATGTAACGATTTTAATAGCAGAAAGTTTATCATAAATAGTCGTCCCCCTTTAATCTTTAATAATAATTCTAAAAAAGATTCTAAGAAAGTCAATAAATATCACTAAAAATAGTTATTAATATCAAAATCAACAAAAAAAGCCACATATGATTTATTGAAAAAAAAAAAAAAACAAATGAGATTTTATAAATAAATATAGATATTCTAATAAATATTACAAAAAGGTAATATAAATCTGTATATACTTATATACAAATAAATTATTTTAAAGGGGAATACTATGTTTAGTAAGGAAAGAGAGAATCTTTTCGATAATTCGCAAGTAAAGCAGCGTTTTTCGATTAAAAAGTTTAAGTTCGGAGCCGCTTCAGTATTAGTTGGATTGGCATTTTTAGGAATAGGGGGACAGACTGTTTCGGCTGATGAGTTACTATCAACAGGTGCTGAAGTTACACAGCCAGTTGTAGCTCCAACAGTAGAGGCTCAACCAGTAGCAGAAACACAGCCAGTTGTAGCTCCAACAGTAGAGGCTCAACCAGTAGCAGAAACACAGCCAGTTGTAGTTCCAACAGTAGAGGCTCAACCGGTAGTAGAAACACAGCCAGTTGTAGTTCCAACAGTAGAGACTCAACCAGTAGAAGCAACATCCGCTTCAACAAATAGTACATCAGTAGCATTAAGAAGTGTTTCACCATCAGATTCAGCAATTACAAAAAATATTCAGCCTCCATTTGATATCACCAATGCTATTTATGCGCCAGGTGTGGCAAATCAACAACAAAGTTATCAAGGTAGTTCTTGGATGTATAGAGGAGGATCTTTAGATTACGATACAAAAGAGGTACCACCACAGTTTAAAATTTATTTACAATATTTAACTGGAAAAGGTTTTTTATCACCGGTCTACTATACTGTATCTAATCCAGACGGAACCTTTACTTTTGACTTAACCAAATCTGTCATTGATCAGAATGGCGAATCACATTCTTTCCAATTAGCTGGAGATTCTAATTTTGCTGTAAGAACCTGGGTAGAAAATCCAGATCCAACTAAGTATGATGTGATTTCGCATGGCGACTTCATGTATGGCTTCCATGATAGACTGAACAGAAAAAATGAATCTTGGGATTTTGCTGCAGGTGTAAATAAAATAGTAAATTCTCATGTAATTTTCGAAGATAAACCACTGAATAGTCCAGATTTGATTAAGTCAGAAGCTGAATGGCAAGAATCACCTAATTCTGATGGAGTTTGGCCAAATGAAGGGCTTTATGGAGCTGTAAAAGGTAATGTTTGGTATGAATCTGGTGATGGAATGGGAACTTTGGCAAACCAATGGATTCATGATGCAAAAGATGTCAAAGCTACAGGAGTAAAAGTTGCGGGGTCATACTTAAATGATGATGTAACCAAATTACTTGATGATTGGAAGAAAAACAATCCTAACTATACTGTGGCGGATATGAGAAGCGCTCAAGGAAAAATATTTGCAGATTACCAAAAAACTCATGGTGTAGGTTCACACATTGCGGAAACTGTAATTGCAACTGTTGCAAATGATGGAACATACTATCTTCCTTTTAAAGGATTATATGGTGTATCCGCATATAATCGTGGGGGAGGTAAATCAATTTCAGATTCTGAATGGCATACTTTGGTTTCTGATGCTGATGTCAGTCATAATAATTTAATGGCTTGGAATGGTACCCTTGGACAAAGACATAGACATATTAACTCAGATTATCTATATGTGATGCCTTTGGTTGAAGATTATCCTATTTGGGCAAATGGTACTGCAAGCGATATATTTGAAAAAGGTAATAATACACTTAATTCTGCATTAGCTTCATATAATTTTAACGACTATAACTTTGCGTTATTAGCGGCTCAACCAAATCATGATGTCTTAATATATGATACTATGACAAAAGTTGCTAAGCCTGGCGATACTGTTGAAACTCGTACTACTGGTCTTCTACCAAATACAGATTATCAGGTGCAATGGTTCAAAGATGGAGTTGCAATTGGAACGCCAACAACTGTTACCTCAGATGTTAATGGTGTAGCTAAGTCTGTACCAATTACTGTGGATTCGAATTTGGATAAAGCATCAACTTATACTTCTGCTTTATTCCGTGTTGGAGATGATACTAAAAAATTGTATTTAGCTTTAGCAGCAGACGCATTTATGGCAGTGCCAAAAACAAATGCGGACTTATATAATCCTGTTGCAAGTACAGTCACTAAACCATTTGGCACTCCAACAACACAAGATGATATTGCTAAAGCTGTTACAATTCCAGACTATCCAGCAGATAGTACAAAACAACCTGTTATTACAGTTAAATCAGGTCAAACCTTACCTGATGGTCAAACTCCAGGAGAAACTAATGTTACTGCTGTTGTAACTTATCCAGATGGAAGTAGTGAAGAAGTTATTGTTCCAGTTGTTGTGTTGCCAGCAGTCATTGAACAAACAGATCCTAACACTACTACACCAGAAGGTTATCATAGAGTTATTTTAGCTCCTGGTCCTGGAGTAGAAGTATTCCCTAATAAGGTATTGGACGTTCGTGATGGAACAGTCATTCCTTCTTCTTACATTCCTAATACAGAGCTAAAACAAGGTTTTGAAAATGTTATTTGGTCTGAAGATCTGAGCTTACCTATTACTCATCCATCAGTTATATATGCTGTAGCTACACCAATTTCAGCTACACCAAAAGACCAAACAGTCAAAGTTGGAGAAACTCCTAAGGCAGAAGATTCAATTGGTAACTTACCAGAGTTACCAAAAGGTACTCAGGTAGCGTATGAAACACCAGTGGATACAAGTACACCAGGTACTAAAGATGCTGTAGTAGTAGTTACTTATCCAGATGGTTCAGTAGACAAGGTGCCAGTATCTATCACAGTTGTTGAAAATCCAACACAAGCAGATATGAACACACCAGTTGCACAAGACCAAATAGTCAAAGTTGGAGAAACACCTAAGGCAGAGGATTCAATCAGCAACTTACCAGAGTTACCAGCAGGTACTAAGGTAGAGTTTGAAACACCAATTGATACAACAACAGCAGGTGATAAACCAGGTAAAGTAGTTGTCACATATCCAGATGGATCAACAGATGTAGTTGATGTCACAGTTAAGGTTGTAGACCCAAGTACAGATGCAGAGAAGTACACTCCAGCAGGTAAAGACCAAACAGTTAATATTGGAGAAACACCTAAGGCAGAGGATTCAATCAGCAATTTACCAGAGTTACCAGCAGGTACTAAGGTAGAGTTTGAAACACCAATTGATACAACAACAGCAGGTGATAAACCAGGTAAAGTGGTTGTTACTT
>NZ_JBRUGD010000030.1:0-3612 GCF_053206145.1 Streptococcus hongkongensis | reverse complement strand
TAAAAGAATACGGCTTTTATCAAGGGACAGAACATCGTACCATTAAATACCTGAATAATTTGATTGAACAAGACCATCGTCCAGTAAAGAGACGCAATAAATTCTATCGAAGTTTACGCACTGCCTCACCCACGATTAAAGGCATGGAAGCCATCCGAGGATTATATAAGAAAACCCGAAAAGAAGGCACTCTCTTCGGGTTTTCGGTCTATACTGAAATCAAGGTATTATTGGGAATCCCAGCTTAAATCATAGATACCGTAAGGGATTTTATTCTTTATTTAAAACTTTGCAACAGAACCCGATACTCCACCTTCATTGTGTAAGTCGTTAGGTAATACGTCATCCCAAATATCTGTAATGGCAGTCCCGAACGCTAATTTTCCATCAACATCAATTAGTCGCTCTCTCATGAATAACATCGCTTTTCCGTTTTTCATGTAGTAATCATTATATCCTGGACGTTCCATGTAATACATCTTATCTGGATTATCTTTCGATAAGTGTTTCAAAGCACGAGCTTCTTGACTTATCTGTCCCTCATCCAATGATACCCATTGAAAAACAGAATCAGCATTTTCGTAAGCAAATTCATCTAGTTTTCTATCAAATGCCTCGCCAAGTTCTTTTTTTAACTGGCTTTTCTTAATTCCCTGACTTTCTGCAAAAGCTTCAAGCAAAGACATGAACTCCCATGATTCGTAATGGCTACTTACATTCTTGATGAATTGATTATAACGATTATCCCTATCTTTAGCTGCAAACACTTTGTTAGGCTTCCATTGAGATTTGTTTTTTGAATATACGACTAGGTAGTCAGAGATAGTTACAACTCCAGGATTTATAACTTTTGCACCCGAGGCACTAGCTCGACGGACTGTTATGATATTTTGAAGATTTTCCTTCCCAAAGATTGAGTCTGCGAGTGTTAACAGATACCCCAACTCATTGTAATCAATAGCGATTGTTATACTACCTTGATTGCTTAGTAATTCTCTTGCAATCTCAAGTCTATTTTTCATAAACGTGAGCCAACTAGAATGCTTAAAACTG
Source organism: Streptococcus hongkongensis (assembly GCF_053206145.1). Lineage (NCBI taxonomy): Bacteria > Bacillati > Bacillota > Bacilli > Lactobacillales > Streptococcaceae > Streptococcus > Streptococcus hongkongensis. The sequence goes on along the minus strand of NZ_JBRUGD010000030.1, from coordinate 2,559 downwards.
TCATTATATCCAAAACCGTCATTTCCAGTATTATAGGGTGGATCTATAAATATACTCTTCACTTTTCCGGCATAATGATTGGAGAGCGCATGCAACGTCAACAGATTATTTCCTTTGATAATCAGATTGTCTTTCTCTTTATCAAAAGAAACAATCCCATTATCTAAGCTGTCCGCTGTCCGTTGTCCGCTGTCCGCCTGATTATTGCCAAAGCGTTTGACATTGACAAATACTTTCTTGTCAAATAGACGGTCAATCTCGTCTTTCTCAATGACCTCGTTTAAGAAGGCGTCATCATAGCCGTCCTCATTATCTTCTTTAGTCATTGAAGCAGTCAAAACGCCATCCTTGAACGGAAAATCTAAGACAACATCTTGGCTGTCTTGTAAGAATTTCCCTTTTGAAGCCAAGCCAACACGATTTTCATATTTGGTGTAGCTTGTGTCCCAGTAATCGTTATAGAGAACGGCTTCTTCAAGTTGTTCAATCTGAAAGAGCTTTTGCCCCGCCACTTCCTTGATGAAATGTTGCTTGATGAAATCCACTTCAAACAATTTGCTTAAAAGTGCTTCATCATAATTTCGTAAATCATCCGTGAGTTTGGAACGGTTCAATTCTTCTCCGACAAAATATTTGTCGCCAAAAGATACCAAAGCCGTTTTCAACTCGTCAAAAATTTTCGGTTCAATTTTTGCCATTTTGCTCATCTCTTTAATAGTTTTTATCTTAAATTATAGCATAGTTTTTCTCTTAAATTATAGCATTGAACGCCTTACAGGTGTTAGCGAGAACCAAAAGAATCCTCTCACCGATTACGCTCTTCCCAATCATCCGTAAATCCTTTAAATCGCAATTCTGGAACTTTCTTTTTAACTGAATCATCTATTTTCGCCATAGTCCCCACCATTTTCTTGGTTTTTCTTGTTCTTCTATCCTTTTTTGTTCTTTGAGTTGTTCCTGCAAATTTTCCAACTTCTCTTTAAGAGCGTTCACTTCATCTTTATATTGATTGTCTAAGTGTTTGAATTCTGTTTCCTGTGAGGGCATTTTAAGAGCTTTTAAGTCATTGATTTCTGACTTATACTCATCAAGTAACTTTTTATCCTGCAAGGCAAGCCTTTGTTGTTGGTCTAAGAGATTTTGCATTTGGGCTATTTGGCTATCTTTTATATCTAATTGTTCCTTTCCATTTCTACGCTGTTCTTTTAAATCTCGAATTTGCTCCTCCTGTATTTTGATTTTTTCAATTAAGAAATTATTTTCTTTGTCGGTTGAAACTTTGTCGGTTGAAACTTTGTCGGTTGAAATTTTGTCGGTTGAAACTTTGTCGGTTGAAACTTTGTCGGTTGAAATTTTGTCGGTTGAAACTTTGTCGGCTAGAACTTTGTCGGTTAAAACTTTGTCGGTTAAAACTTTGTCGGCTAGAACTTTGTTGGTTAAAACTTTGTCGGTTGAAATTTTTAAAATCTTCGCTCTAATAAAATTTTGTTCGTCTATCGTTAAAAGTATTATTCCTTTTTCATTTTTAAGTCTTTCCTTATTTGGCAAAGACTTAATATGATATTGTACGTTTTGTTTATTAACTCCTAACTCGTCCGCCAGCTCTTTAATCGTTTTTAATTCTTCACTCATGATAAGTCCTGCCTTTTAACCGTTGGTAGATATTGTTCAATGGCTTTTTTAAGATATTTCGCTACATTACGTTTAGAATAGGCTTCTTTTTTGCTGGCAACATAAGATAAGTGGTCTTTGACACCATTTAGCCCTCTTAATTCTTTCAGTTCGTCATAAAGCGGATAAACATTCTTCTGTAAGCCTACCATTGTGGCTGTATCCATAATATCATTCATGCCAATTAAGAAATTTTCAGATAAAAGTCTTGTATATTTACTTTCCATTGCCTGTTTTAGTAAGTCAGCTTCATTTCTTGATTTTTGCTTTTTATCGGCTTGATAGTCTTTATCTCCCAACTTGTAACTGTTATCGTCCGCTCGGTGTTTCTTCTCAATATGAAAGACAATAGAGTCAATGCTCCGCCCTTTTTTGACTTTCTCATAGGTCACGTTAAAATGCGTATGTTCGTTGATTTCTTTTAAAGAGTTTTCAACAATATATCTAAAAAAATGATATGTTTCTTTATACTCATTAACCGTATCTGTTATAAGACGAATTTCTTTCACTTTGATAGTGGGATTGCGATAGGCTTCCACTTGTTCGGCTCGCCGTCCGCCTTTGGTGCTGTAATGCTCGTATTGGTTATAGTTCATAGATAACCATTTGTAGAGGATAATGGAATATTTGCTGTTTAACTCCATAACATCAGATAAGGCATATTGCGTAAAGTTTTGCTTCAACTCAATCAAATAGGGCATAATACGATAATTAAATTCAATCGTGACAGTATCATTGTAATCATTCCACTTGATATAAGGGGTTCTGTTGCAAAGTTTTAAATCTACTATCAAATAAGGTAGAATAATAGAAAAAGATAGCAGGAGGAATGACGATGAATCATTTTAAAGGAAAGCAATTTCAGCAGGATGTGATTATTGTAGCCGT
>NZ_JBRUGD010000029.1:0-3785 GCF_053206145.1 Streptococcus hongkongensis | reverse complement strand
CCGAAAAGAAGGCACTCTCTTCGGGTTTTCGGTCTGTACTGAAATCAAGGTATTATTGGGAATCCCAGCTTAAATCATAGATACCGTAAGGGATTTTATTCTTTATTTAAAACTTTGCAACAGAACCAACACATGAATCAAAAGACGCTGTTGCCAAAAATAAGCATAAATACAAAAGGTCTGATATAAAGCTAATTAATAATTTTGATATTGACCGTTATATTACGCTTGATGTTGAAGATAAAGAAGATTTGTTTAACGAAATTTGCGATATTATTGACGATCATGATTTAGCAAATATGCGTGAATTGAAGAATTTTGTAAAGTATCATGGAGCAGAATATGGATTGCCCAGTATGAAAGTTATACGTTCGGTGATGAAAATGAGTAGTGGGATTATTCGATTAACGTTTGACGCGGTATATCAAGAACGAAGATATGGAAAACAAATTGATGATGAAACAGGCGAAATAAAATGACAAATAAGAAAAAGTGATTAATTTATACACACGCACTTTATTGTCAATTCCGTAAATTATGAGAACGGTCATAAGCTCCAATGGATGTAGGACGGATTTTGCGGACATTCAAAATAAAAAAGAATGTGGAGGTAACAGACAATGGCAAAATCATTATTTGAGGAACTGGGCGGCAAATACGAAAGGCAAGGGGATTATTTGATACCGTGCTTAACTGTACCCGCCGAAGAAGAACAGGCAATAGGCATCTGGGGGCAACGGCATTTAGATTATCTAAAACAGTACCGTAAAGTTACATACACCAATCTTCTTACAAGCGGCAGGCTAAACGCCTACCTTGCCGACATCAACAGACAGGCACAGGAACGCTTTGAAAGGCTCATAGAGGGTATGAAACAGGCACAGGGCATAACGGAACAGCTAAAGGCAGAAAACGCCTTAGAATGGACAGGATGCCTCAATAACATAAGGGCTTGTGCGAGGGAGATTGTGGAAAAGGAAATTATTTTTGCATAAACAGATGATTAGTGGCAGGGGGAAATCCTGCCGCTTTTTCTGCTTTAGTTTGTCAGCTTGACAAATAAAGGGTTAAGGAATATAATTAGATTCAGTATTATACAAGGAGTTAATAAATATGCGGCAAGGTATTCTTAAATAAACTGTCAATTTGATAGTGGGAACAAAAAGTAGCAGTCCCGTTTCACTTTTAATATGGGGCTTAGTTTTTTGTACCCAGTTTAAGAATACTTTTATCATGTAATTTTATATGCCCGAAAACATATAAGTGTTTTGGGGCTATTGGAGTTATTTACCCAGTGATAGGAGTATTTATCACTGGGTATTTTTATGCCCTTTTTTGGGTGTTGATAAGAGGAAAATCACATGAAAATAATTAACTTAGGCATTCTGGCTCACGTTGACGCAGGAAAGACAACATTAACGGAAAGTTTATTGTATACCAGTGGTGCAATTGCAGAACTAGGGAGCGTAGATGAAGGCACAACAAGGACAGATACAATGAATTTGGAGCGTCAAAGGGGAATCACTATCCAGACAGCAGTGACATCTTTTCAGTGGGAGGATGTAAAAGTCAACATTATAGATACGCCAGGCCATATGGATTTTTTGGCGGAGGTGTACCGCTCTTTGGCTGTTTTAGATGGGGCCATCTTGGTGATCTCCGCTAAAGATGGCGTGCAGGCCCAGACCCGTATTCTGTTCCATGCCCTGCGGAAAATGAACATTCCCACCGTTATCTTTATCAACAAGATCGACCAGGCTGGCGTTGATTTGCAGAGCGTGGTTCAGTCTGTTCGGGATAAGCTCTCCGCCGATATTATCATCAAGCAGACGGTGTCGCTGTCCCCGGAAATAGTCCTGGAGGAAAATACCGACATAGAAGCATGGGATGCGGTCATCGAAAATAACGATAAATTATTGGAAAAGTATATCGCAGGAGAACCAATCAGCCGGGAAAAACTTGTGCGGGAGGAACAGCGGCGGGTTCAAGACGCCTCCCTGTTCCCGGTCTATTATGGCAGCGCCAAAAAGGGCCTTGGCATTCAACCGTTGATGGATGCGGTGACAGGGCTGTTCCAACCGATTGGGGAACAGGGGAGCGCCGCCCTATGCGGCAGCGTTTTCAAGGTGGAGTATACAGATTGCGGCCAGCGGCGTGTCTATCTACGGCTATACAGCGGAACGCTGCGCCTGCGGGATACGGTGGCCCTGGCCGGGAGAGAAAAGCTGAAAATCACAGAGATGCGTATTCCATCCAAAGGGGAAATTGTTCGGACAGACACCGCTTATCCGGGAGAAATTGTTATTTTAGCTGATGATACTTTGAAACTGAACGACATTCTAGGAAATGAAAAACTCCTGCCTCATAAAACACGGATTGATAATCCCATGCCATTACTTCGGACAACGGTAGAGCCGCAAAAGCCGGAGCAAAGGGAAGCCCTGTTAAATGCCCTCGCAGAGATTGCTGATACAGACCCTCTTTTGCATTTTGACATTGATACTGTTACACATGAGATTATGTTATCTTTTTTGGGAAAAGTACAGTTAGAAGTTATTTGTTCGCTATTAGAAGAAAAATATCATGTGGGCGTGGCTATGAAAGAGCCTTCGGTTATTTATCTGGAAAGACCGCTTAGAAAAGCAGAATATACCATCCACATAGAAGTCCCGCCAAATCCTTTCTGGGCTTCTGTCGGGTTGTCCATAGAGCCGCTCCCTATTGGAAGCGGAGTGCAGTATGAAAGCAGAGTTTCACTTGGATATTTAAATCAATCGTTCCAAAATGCGGTTATGGAGGGGGTTCTTTATGGCTGCGAGCAGGGGCTGTATGGATGGAAAGTGACAGACTGTAAAATCTGTTTTGAATATGGATTGTATTATAGTCCTGTAAGTACCCCCGCAGACTTTCGGCTGCTTTCCCCTATCGTATTGGAGCAGGCTTTAAAAAAAGCAGGGACAGAACTATTAGAGCCATATCTCCACTTTGAAATTTATGCACCGCAGGAATATCTCTCACGGGCGTATCATGATGCTCCAAGGTATTGTGCAGATATTGTAAGTACTCAGATAAAGAATGACGAGGTCATTCTGAAAGGAGAAATCCCTGCTAGATGTATTCAAGAATACAGGAACGATTTAACTAATTTCACAAATGGGCAGGGAGTCTGCTTGACAGAGTTAAAAGGATACCAGCCAGCTATTGGTAAATTTATTTGCCAACCCCGCCGCCCGAATAGCCGTATAGATAAGGTTCGGCATATGTTCCACAAGTTAGCTTAACAGCTTGCAAAAGTCATATAAAATGAGATTTGAAAGGATTAGAGACTAATTATGATGAAATGCGAATTCTATATGTATCAAGTTAAGAAGAAACGCTCTTCGAGCGTTTAGAAAAAAAGCCTTTTAGGCTTTTTAATTTTCTATTCTTTGCCAAAGGTGTCTTCTTGATTCAGTACCTATACACTCACCTGTTATTGATACTGGTGGAACTGCTAAGTGTGTTCTAATTTCTCTTCCACAAGCAGAACATTTATACAAAGGAGTACGATCTCGTGCTGCTTTAGTATTATGGTTGGAAATTTTTATTAAACCTAATATAAAAACGAAAACACCTGCTATTGCCGTAAATATAATATTCCCATTTGACATACCTTTTTTGGTTCTGTTGCAAAGTTTTAAATCTACTATCAAATAAGGTAGAATAATAGAAAAAGATAGCAGGAGGAATGACGATGAATCATTTTAAAGGAAAGCAATTTCAGCAGGATGTGATTATTGTAGCCG
>NZ_JBRUGD010000028.1:0-3913 GCF_053206145.1 Streptococcus hongkongensis | reverse complement strand
TAAGGGAAGCAAGAATGCGACCCCAAAACAGGTCGCATTCATTGAAAATTGGATAAATAACTATCCTAAAAAAATACTAGGTTACAAATCTCCAAAAGAGTTTTTCTTGGCTGGCTAACTTGAACTTATAATTTGCCGTCACTATGACTACTCCATCTATTATTTTTCAATTTCAAACAATGGTGATAATGGACGTTTTTCATGAATTCTAATAATGGCATCCGCAATCAAGTCAGCGATTGAAATCATTTCAATTTTATCAATTAAACGTTCCTCAGATATTGCAATAGTATCTAAAACAATTAATTTCTTAATCGCTGATTTCTCAATATTATCCATCGCAGGGCCTGATAAAACAGGGTGAGTACAAGAAGCATAAACTTCAGTTGCACCAGCCTCAGCAAGTGCGTCAGCCGCATGACAAATAGTACCGGCCGTATCAATCATATCATCAATCAAAATACATTTTTTGCCTGCAACATTACCAATAATGTTCATAACTTCTGATGTATTCATTTTATCAACACTACGACGTTTGTCAATAATTGCAATCGGTGTTTGAAGGAACTGTGCCAATTTACGTGCTCTAGTCACACCTCCGTGATCAGGACTGACAACAACCACATCATCACCAACTAAACCATGACGATCAAAATAGTCTGCAATTAATGGTGCACCCATCAAGTGATCAACAGGAATGTCAAAAAAGCCTTGAATTTGAGCCGCATGTAAATCAACTGTTAGTAAACGATCAACCCCAGCAACTTCTAACATATTAGCTACAAGTTTAGAAGTAATAGGTTCTCTTGAACGCGCTTTTCTATCCTGGCGAGCATATCCATAATAAGGCATGACAACACTAACTTTTTCAGCACTGGCACGTTTAAGTGCATCTACCATTATTAAGATTTCCATCAAGTTATCATTAACAGGTGAACTTGTTGATTGTAAAATAAACACATGATGACCACGAATCGACTCTTCAATGTTTACTTGAATTTCTCCATCAGAAAACTGACGAACAGTAGATTTCCCCAATTGAATCCCCATTGATAAAGCTACGCGTTCAGCCAATTCTTTGTTTGAAGATAAAGCAAACAATTTTAAATCAGAATAAGACATTTTTTCCTCCAAAGTTTTAATCCTATACCATTTTAACCCTTTTACCTCAATATTTCAAATGATTTTAGGATTTCATAAAAAAAGACCAGCTGAAGCTGGTCGATATTTTTTAGTTTGGTAAAATGTATACGGCACCATTAGGATTGAACCATCCACGGTAGTTACCGATTGACATATTTCCAGCATAGTTAGATTCCATAACTTGGATATTTGAAGAACTTTGAACAGATGTAACTAAAGCTACGTGTCCATAGCCTCCACCCCATACAGCTACTGATCCAACTACTGGAGTTGAGCTAATTCTGTAACCTGCTGCTGCTGCAGATGCTGCCCATTGTCCACCATTACCCCAGTAATCTCCAACCCAAGGTGCAAGTGACTTAACACCCCAAGTACATTGTCCTATTGGATATGTATTTGCAGTTCCGTAAGTAACTCTAGGAGTTGAAACAGTCTGTACAGCTGGTGCTGGCGCTACTGAGCGAGTTGGTGCTGCTGGAGCTACTGTTTGTACAGGAGCAGCTGTTTGTGCAGCTGGTGCTGGAGTTTGTACTGAAGCAACAACTTCTGCAACAGGAGCTACTGATTGTTGTGCAGTCATAGCAGCTTGTGCTTGTGCAACAGACTCAGCCTGCGCTTGTGCTTGTGCTTGTGCAGCAGCTTCTGCAGCGGCTTGTGCTTTTGCAGCTTCTGCAGCTTTAACTTCAGCTTCTTGTTTTTGAGAAACTAGAGTAGCTTTTTCATTTTGAGCTGTTGCCATTTTTGCTGATAAATCTAATTTAGCAACTTCTAAACCTGCTTGTTGAGTTTCTAAAGAAACTTTATTAGCTGCAATGGTTTTCATATTAGCTGCTACAGTATTAATAGCATCTTGGTTTTCAGCTTGTTTTTTGTTAAGTTCAACTTTATCTGCTTTTTGTTGATTCAACATTTTTGCATTTGCTGAAACAACTTCACGAATAGCAACTACACGATTAATAGCATCTGATACAGACTTAGAATTTAAAAGTGTATTTAAATAGCTAGTTGTAGTAGCACCTTTTTGTGCGCTACGTGCTTGTTTCTTTAAAGCTTCATTGCGTGCAACAATTTTACTAGAAAGTGCTTGAATTTCTTCTGCTAATTTAGCTGATTTAGCCTGAAGAGCTTCATTTTCAAGTGCTAGACTATCTTGCTGACTTTGTAATGTTCCAATTTGACCTTGAAGTGCAGACACTTGCGCTTGAGCCGCAGTTTGTTCTGCAGTCAAATTTGTAATAATACTATCCTGTGCAGCAATTTTCGAGTCAAAATCATCTGCTCCAACTGTTGTTGCTGCTCCAAGGGTAACACCACTTACAAGAACGGCTGATAAAATTCTCTTTTTCATTTTAAAAAAACTACTCCTTTTCGATAAGACATCTTATATTGTACCAAAAAATACAAGAAATAATATTACGCATGTGTTACAGTTATATGTAATAATCAATAATAAAATCACTTACTATAGGTATCTATTATTACAAAAAATAAAATATTAAGAATTAAACTTGGAAATAAATTATAAGTAATAAAGAAAGTCCATGAAAAGCTTGTAAAACCTAGAAAATATGCAATGACGAAACTAATAAAATTTAATAAAAATAAACAAATTGAAAACAATACAATCCGTTGTGCTTTTGATTTTTCTTCCAAATATTTTACAAATAGATACAAAAACGAAATCGAAACTGGTAAAGCAATCACCATTATCCCAAGATAATCAAAGTAATAGTAATCGTATCCCATTCCCAAAAGCAATGAAATTAGTAATGCAAAAGAATAATGAATACGATGACAAATGAAATACAAACAAATAAAGAATAAAAAAGTAGAAAAATGAATATCATTGGTAAAAAATATATTGATTACTTCAGACAGATGAGAATCTATAAGCATCAGGAAAATTAATAAGAAGAAAAATAATATAGCTTTTAATTGTTTCATAACTATTTGTCTCTTCCTAAAACATATAAATAATCAAGATTATTAAAATTTCCACTTAAAGAAATAAAAATTTTGCGACCTAACTTATCATCGGATCTAACTTCTTTAACAACTTTGCCAATGGTAATGTCTCCAACTGTTTCACCATCTAATCCACTAGTATATACTTTATCGTCTGGCATAATGGAAGCATTAGAATTAAACTCACTTGATAACATTAGATTTTCTTCTTTATTATAAGTTTTTAAATTACCATAAATTGTTTCCTTTTTACCAACAATTTTAATTGGTAAATTAAAGTTCTTCCCATTTGTAAGTAAATCAACATGAGAACTTACTTCTGAAACATTTGTTATTTTACCAATCATAGATTTTCCATCAACGACAATCATAAATTTTTTGAAGCCAGACTTTTTTCCCCCATCAATAATAATAGCGTCAGACCAATTATTAGGACTTCTTACTAAAATTTGACTAACTTTCCTAAATGAGTTGTCAACCTTAAGATTAAGTAAATCTTTTAACGAATTATTTTTTCTTTTCAAACTATTATATTGCTCAATAGAAAGAGATTGTTCAGCAATTTGTTTCTTCAGTTGTTTATTCTCTTTCTGAGCATTCACTAACCCTTTGAAATCATTTACAAAATTTTTGGTCGAATTAAAAGGAATTGCTACAAATTGATCAATTTTTGATAAAGGCAAATTACAAGTTCAAGTTAGCCATTTAGTAAAAACTCTTTAGGAGATTTATAATCTAGTATTTTTTTAGGATAGTTATTTATCCAATTTTCAATGAATGCGACCTGTTTTAGGGTCGCATTCTT
>NZ_JBRUGD010000027.1:0-4193 GCF_053206145.1 Streptococcus hongkongensis | reverse complement strand
ACGGCTACAATAATCACATCCTGCTGAAATTGCTTTCCTTTAAAATGATTCATCGTCATTCCTCCTGCTATCTTTTTCTATTATTCTACCTTATTTGATAGTAGATTTAAAACTTTGCAACAGAACCATTTGATTCATACAGATGATGACGAAAAAGCCGATGAAGATGGATTTTCTATTATTGCAATGTGGAATTGGGAACGGAAAAATTATTTTATTAAAGAGTAGTTCAACAAACGGGCCATATTGTTGTATAAGTGATGAAATACTGACTTTAAAACTTAGTTTATATGTGGTAAAATGTTTTAATCAAGTTTAGGAGGAATTAATTATGAAGTGTAATTAATGTAACAGGGTTCAATTAAAAGAGGGAAGCGTATCATTAACCCTATAAACTACGTCTGCCCTCATTATTGGAGGGATGAAATGTGAATACATCCTATTCACAATCGAATTTACGACACAACCAAATTTTAATTTGGCTTTGCATTTTATCTTTTTTTAGCGTATTAAATGAAGCGGTTTTGAACGTCTCATTACCTGATATTGCAAATGATTTTAATAAACCACCTGCGAGTACAAACTGGGTGAACACAGCCTTTATGTTAACCTTTTCCATTGGAACAGCTGTATATGGAAAGCTATCTGATCAATTAGGCATCAAAAGGTTACTCCTATTTGGAATTATAATAAATTGTTTCGGGTCGGTAATTGGGTTTGTTGGCCATTCTTTCTTTTCCTTACTTATTATGGCTCGTTTTATTCAAGGGGCTGGTGCAGCTGCATTTCCAGCACTCGTAATGGTTGTAGTTGCGCGCTATATTCCAAAGGAAAATAGGGGTAAAGCATTTGGTCTTATTGGATCGATAGTAGCCATGGGAGAAGGAGTCGGTCCAGCGATTGGTGGAATGATAGCCCATTATATTCATTGGTCCTATCTTCTACTCATTCCTATGATAACAATTATCACTGTTCCGTTTCTTATGAAATTATTAAAGAAAGAAGTAAGGATAAAAGGTCATTTTGATATCAAAGGAATTATACTAATGTCTGTAGGCATTGTATTTTTTATGTTGTTTACAACATCATATAGCATTTCTTTTCTTATCGTTAGCGTGCTGTCATTCCTGATATTTGTAAAACATATCAGGAAAGTAACAGATCCTTTTGTTGATCCCGGATTAGGGAAAAATATACCTTTTATGATTGGAGTTCTTTGTGGGGGAATTATATTTGGAACAGTAGCAGGGTTTGTCTCTATGGTTCCTTATATGATGAAAGATGTTTACCAGCTAAGTACTGCCGAAATCGGAAGTGTAATTATTTTCCCTGGAACAATGAGTGTCATTATTTTCGGCTACATTGGTGGGATACTTGTTGATAGAAGAGGTCCTTTATACGTGTTAAACATCGGAGTTACATTTCTTTCTGTTAGCTTTTTAACTGCTTCCTTTCTTTTAGAAACAACATCATGGTTCATGACAATTATAATCGTATTTGTTTTAGGTGGGCTTTCGTTCACCAAAACAGTTATATCAACAATTGTTTCAAGTAGCTTGAAACAGCAGGAAGCTGGTGCTGGAATGAGTTTGCTTAACTTTACCAGCTTTTTATCAGAGGGAACAGGTATTGCAATTGTAGGTGGTTTATTATCCATACCCTTACTTGATCAAAGGTTGTTACCTATGGAAGTTGATCAGTCAACTTATCTGTATAGTAATTTGTTATTACTTTTTTCAGGAATCATTGTCATTAGTTGGCTGGTTACCTTGAATGTATATAAACATTCTCAAAGGGATTTCTAAATCGTTAAGGGATCAACTTTGGGAGAGAGTCGTAGTACCCCCCAGAAGTTGGTCGATTTTTTTCAAAATCTCCCCCAGAGTTTTTTTGTTTTCAACCTTTTTTTAACAAAAAACATCTAAAAACACTGTTATATCAGCATTTATTTAGTTATTATAAAAATGTAGTTGTTTCTATATAGTATCAAGACAAGAAGAAACTCGTTTTCAACTCGTTTCAAATTCCCAAGTTAGGAGGGATAAAATGAAAAATAATAATGTAACAGAAAAAGATTTATTTTATATTTTAGATTTATTTGAACACATGAAAGTAACTTATTGGTTAGATGGTGGCTGGGGGGTAGATGTATTAACTGGAAAACAACAAAGAGAACACAGAGATATAGATATAGATTTTGACGCTCAACACACTCAAAAAGTTATACAAAAATTAGAAGATATCGGATACAAAATAGAAGTTGATTGGATGCCTTCACGTATGGAACTTAAGCATGAAGAATATGGGTATTTAGATATTCATCCTATAAATCTAAATGATGATGGATCAATTACCCAAGCAAACCCAGAAGGTGGTAATTATGTTTTCCAAAATGACTGGTTTTCAGAAACTAATTACAAAGGTCGAAAAATACCATGTATTTCAAAAGAAGCTCAACTTCTTTTTCATTCTGGTTATGATTTAACAGAAAAAGACCATTTTGATATAAAAAATTTAAAATCAATAACATAATTGCTTTATTCCAATTGCTTTATTGACGTTGAGCCTCGGAACCCTTTTAAAAACCGTGGGCTTCCGCCCACACCTGACAAACGCAATGCGTTTGATCATGCCTCTGAAAAGTGAGTAAACAGTCATACCTGTTGGCTTTTCTGTCGGTTTACAAAAGCTAAATGACAACAAAAAAGCTGCAAGGGTAAATGCACTCACTACGTTCGCCCTTGCTGCTTTTTCTATTGCCATTTTTAACGCTTATGCCGACGAAAAGACCAAACAGGTATAAATATACTCGAATTGATTTAAAACGCCTTAAAACGCAAATATGAGCTTCTAACGACTTAATTCATCTCTATCTCGTGTTCGAGTTTCATTTCTATGAATTTTTTCAAACTCTCCACCTTTTACAAACTCTTTAATTTCGCTCACAAGGTTATTCATGAGCTTTTTAGCTTGTCCAACAGTTGCACCAAGGGTATTTTCCATAAACTGATTAAAACCTCTGTAAATGCCCTTAATTTCGTTTTTAAGCGATTTATTCTCTTTCTCCAACGAATCAATTTTCTCTAAATTATTATTAAATCTATCCGCTAAATCATTGTATTCACGCACTACTTCTTTGTATTTTTCTTTTACATAGTTAATCCGTTTAGGTAAATCAGTTTCCGCATATTTCTTTAGTTTCTCATTCGATTTATATAAATCTTCATAGCCTTGTATTAAGGCATTTAATTTATCTTCAGGGATAATCACATTTCCTGTTTTTCGTTCTTCATTTTTCGTAAATTCATGACGTAACTTACCAATTCCAATCGTTTCGCCACTTGGTACTTTGACCGTTTTCGTTTCGTCTTTTAAATCTAAACTTTCTTTGTTGATTGTTGGTGTTTTATCGTTAGATAACGCTAAAACTTCTGACTTTCGCTGTTCCAGCGTGGTAGTCATCTCTTTTAATTCGTCCTTTGCCTTTTTATATTCAGGCACCGTTAAATTTTTACGCTCTGACCCTTTTTCGCCACGTTCAAGCTCAAAACCACGCTCATTTAAATACTTTGGCAATTCGTCTTGTACCGCCTGTAAAGCTTGACGATTAAAAAGAGTCTTTGCTGATAACCGCTTTTCCGCATTGAAAGGCACAATACCTAAGTGCATATGCGGTGTTGTTTCGTCTAGGTGAACTTGAGCGTAGCGGATATTATTATCGCCAAATTTGTCCGCAAAATATGATTTCGCAGTATCAAAAAAATCTTTAATTTCTTTATCGTCTTTATCTTTAAAAAATTGGTTGTCAGAAGTTATGATCCATTCGTTTATTAATACAGCATCTTTTCTGACAGCACGACTACTCGATTTGTTGTCGTTAATAAATTGCTGGGTTCTGTTGCAAAGTTTTAAATAAAGAATAAAATCCCTTACGGTATCTATGATTTAAGCTGGGATTCCCAATAATACCTTGATTTCAGTACAGACCGAAAACCCGAAGAGAGTGCCTTCTTTTCGGGTTTTCTTATATAATCCTCGGATGGCTTCCATACCTTTAATCGTGGTAGAGGCAGTGCGTAAACTTCGATAGAATTTATTGCGTCTCTTTACTGGACGATGGTCTTGTTCAATCAAATTATTCAGGTATTTAATGGTACGATGTTCTGTCCCTTGATAAAAGCCGTATTCTTTTA
>NZ_JBRUGD010000026.1:0-5559 GCF_053206145.1 Streptococcus hongkongensis | reverse complement strand
GCTAAGCGACTTCCGTATCTAACAGGGGGCAACCCCCAACTACTTCAGGCGTTCTAGGGCTTAACTGCTGTGTTCGGCATGGGAACAGGTGTATCTCCTAGGCTATCGTCACTTAACTTATGTGTAAAACTCTCGTTTTACTGAGTGAATTGTATTCCAACTAAAATCTTAGTAAAAAAGATAAACCTCCTTGTGTGTCTTGCACACTGCGGCTGTTTCCTAGTTTCATACAGATTTCTTAACGTTCTCATTACTTAAGTAGTCCACTCAAAATTGAATATCTATATTCTAACAAGTTACGCCGAAACTGTCAATAAACTCTTCGTTCATACTTATCTTTAGGATAAGTCCTCGAGCTATTAGTATTAGTCCGCTTCATATATCGCTATACTTCCACTTCTAACCTATCTACCTGATCATCTCTCAGGGCTCTTACTGATATAAAATCATGGGAAATCTCATCTTGAGGGGGGCTTCGCACTTAGATGCTTTCAGCGCTTATCCCTTCCCTACATAGCTACCCAGCGATGCCTTTGGCAAGACAACTGGTACACCAGCGGTAAGTCCACTCTGGTCCTCTCGTACTAGGAGCAGATCCTCTCAAATTTCCTACGCCCGCGACGGATAGGGACCGAACTGTCTCACGACGTTCTGAACCCAGCTCGCGTGCCGCTTTAATGGGCGAACAGCCCAACCCTTGGGACCGACTACAGCCCCAGGATGCGACGAGCCGACATCGAGGTGCCAAACCTCCCCGTCGATGTGAACTCTTGGGGGAGATAAGCCTGTTATCCCCAGGGTAGCTTTTATCCGTTGAGCGATGGCCCTTCCATGCGGAACCACCGGATCACTAAGCCCGACTTTCGTCCCTGCTCGAGTTGTAGCTCTCGCAGTCAAGCTCCCTTATACCTTTACACTCTGCGATTGATTTCCAACCAATCTGAGGGAACCTTTGGGCGCCTCCGTTACCTTTTAGGAGGCGACCGCCCCAGTCAAACTGCCCGTCAGACACTGTCTCCGATAGGGATCACCTATCTGGGTTAGAGTAGCCATAACACAAGGGTAGTATCCCAACATTGCCTCCAACGAAACTGGCGTCCCGTCTTCTATGGCTCCTACCTATCCTGTACATGTGGTACAGATACTCAATATCAAACTGCAGTAAAGCTCCATGGGGTCTTTCCGTCCTGTCGCGGGTAACCTGCATCTTCACAGGTACTAAAATTTCACCGAGTCTCTCGTTGAGACAGTGCCCAAATCATTACGCCTTTCGTGCGGGTCGGAACTTACCCGACAAGGAATTTCGCTACCTTAGGACCGTTATAGTTACGGCCGCCGTTTACTGGGGCTTCAATTCATACCTTCGCTTACGCTAAGCACTCCTCTTAACCTTCCAGCACCGGGCAGGCGTCACCCCCTATACATCATCTTACGATTTAGCAGAGAGCTGTGTTTTTGATAAACAGTTGCTTGGGCCTATTCACTGCGGCTGACTCTTCAGTCAGCACCCCTTCTCCCGAAGTTACGGGGTCATTTTGCCGAGTTCCTTAACGAGAGTTCTCTCGATCACCTGAGGCTACTCGCCTCGACTACCTGTGTCGGTTTGCGGTACGGGTAGTATGTAATTAAACGCTAGAAGCTTTTCTTGGCAGTGTGACATCACTAACTTCGCTACTAAACTTCGCTCCTCATCACAGCTCAATGTATTAGGTATAAGCATTTGACTCTTACCTCACCTTACTGCTTGAACGTACTCTTCCAGTCGTACGCTTTAGTTAGCCTACTGCGTCCCTCCATCACTTTACATACTAGTACAGGAATATCAACCTGTTGGCCATCGAATACACCTTTCGGTCTCTCCTTAGGTCCCGACTAACCCAGGGCGGACGAGCCTTCCCCTGGAAACCTTAGTCTTACGGTGGACAGGATTCTCACCTGTCTTTCGCTACTCATACCGGCATTCTCACTTCTATGCGTTCCAGCACTCCTCACGGTATACCTTCTTCACACATAGAACGCTCTCCTACCATTACCCCTAAAGGTAATCCACAGCTTCGGTAAATTGTTTTAGCCCCGGTACATTTTCGGCGCAGGGTCACTCGACTAGTGAGCTATTACGCACTCTTTGAATGAATAGCTGCTTCTAAGCTAACATCCTAGTTGTCTGTGCAACCCCACATCCTTTTCCACTTAACAATTATTTTGGGACCTTAGCTGGTGGTCTGGGCTGTTTCCCTTTCGACTACGGATCTTAGCACTCGCAGTCTGACTGCCGATTATATCTACTTGGCATTCGGAGTTTATCTGAGATTGGTAATCCGGGATGGACCCCTCACCCAAACAGTGCTCTACCTCCAAGAGACTTAACATCGACGCTAGCCCTAAAGCTATTTCGGAGAGAACCAGCTATCTCCAAGTTCGTTTGGAATTTCTCCGCTACCCACAAGTCATCCAAGCACTTTTCAACGTGCCCTGGTTCGGTCCTCCAGTGAGTTTTACCTCACCTTCAACCTGCTCATGGGTAGGTCACATGGTTTCGGGTCTACAACATGATACTAAGTCGCCCTTTTAAGACTCGGTTTCCCTACGGCTCCGTCTCTTCAACTTAACCTCGCATCATATCGTAACTCGCCGGTTCATTCTACAAAAGGCACGCTCTCACCCATTAACGGGCTCGAACTTGTTGTAGGCACACGGTTTCAGGTTCTATTTCACTCCCCTCCCGGGGTGCTTTTCACCTTTCCCTCACGGTACTGGTTCACTATCGGTCACTAGAGAGTATTTAGGGTTGGGAGATGGTCCTCCCAGATTCCGACGAGATTTCGCGTGTCTCGCCGTACTCAGGATACTGCTAGGGTCAGTTACTATTTTAAATACGAGGCTGTTACTCTCTTTGGCTTACCTTCCCAGGTAATTCTTCTATAGTAGTTGATCCCACCTTGCAGTCCTACAACCCCGAGGAGTAAACTCCTCGGTTTGCCCTCCTGCCGTTTCGCTCGCCGCTACTAAGGCAATCGCTTTTGCTTTCTCTTCCTGCAGCTACTTAGATGTTTCAGTTCACTGCGTCTTCCTTCTCATGACCTTAACAGTCATGGATGACATGCATCACATGCCGGGTTCCCCCATTCGGACATCTCTGGATCAAGGCTTACTTACAGCTCCCCAAAGCATTTCGTCGTTAGTCACGTCCTTCATCGGCTTCTAGTGCCAAGGCATCCACCGTGCGCCCTTATTAACTTAACCTTATTTCCAGTCTCTCGACCTTCTTTTAATTTTTTTTAATATGTTCGCGTTTATCTTTTTTTCGGTTTATTTCTTGTTACTTTTCTACAATTAATTTCTTAATTGTGGAATTTGATATAGATATTCAATTTTCAATGGACTATTTATGATATTAAAATCCGGTGCGACTTGTCGCAAAACTTGCGTAGAATAAGGAACAAACCAGTGATGTGTCTTTTGACACGAAATGGTTTTGACTTATTCCTAGTAAGTTTAGGATTGTATTCAAATATCATCTAAAACAAGATATGGAGTTGAACTCCAGACTAACTTCTTAGGAAAATAGATAATCTCTCTTGTGTGTTAACACACGGCGAGTGATTCCTAATTTTCTACAGAAGTTTTCGCAAGCGAATCGTCTGTTAGTATCCTGTTTTAATGGAGCCTAGCGGGATCGAACCGCTGACCTCCTGCGTGCAAAGCAGGCGCTCTCCCAGCTGAGCTAAGGCCCCACAGTTAATATGTTAACGTTTTTTATCCTGTTACTCATACTATCATATGGATCTGAATTGTAGTCGAACTAAAATCTTAGTGAAAAAATAAACCTCCTTGTGTGACTAGCACACTGCGTCTGTTTCCTATTTTCATACAGATTTCTTAACGTTCTCGTTACTTACTTCAAGACCTCTCAAAACTAAATAAGACTTCCCTAACGTACTTCCATTTCCTTAGAAAGGAGGTGATCCAGCCGCACCTTCCGATACGGCTACCTTGTTACGACTTCACCCCAATCATCTATCCCACCTTAGGCGGCTGGCTCCTAATAGGTTACCTCACCGACTTCGGGTGTTACAAACTCTCGTGGTGTGACGGGCGGTGTGTACAAGGCCCGGGAACGTATTCACCGCGGCGTGCTGATCCGCGATTACTAGCGATTCCGACTTCATGTAGGCGAGTTGCAGCCTACAATCCGAACTGAGATTGGCTTTAAGAGATTAGCTTGCCGTCACCGGCTTGCGACTCGTTGTACCAACCATTGTAGCACGTGTGTAGCCCAGGTCATAAGGGGCATGATGATTTGACGTCATCCCCACCTTCCTCCGGTTTATTACCGGCAGTCTCGCTAGAGTGCCCAACTTAATGATGGCAACTAACAATAGGGGTTGCGCTCGTTGCGGGACTTAACCCAACATCTCACGACACGAGCTGACGACAACCATGCACCACCTGTCACTTCTGTCCCTAAGGAAAATCCTATCTCTAGGACGGTCAGAAGGATGTCAAGACCTGGTAAGGTTCTTCGCGTTGCTTCGAATTAAACCACATGCTCCACCGCTTGTGCGGGCCCCCGTCAATTCCTTTGAGTTTCAACCTTGCGGTCGTACTCCCCAGGCGGAGTGCTTAATGCGTTAGCTGCGGCACTAAGCCCCGGAAAGGGCCTAACACCTAGCACTCATCGTTTACGGCGTGGACTACCAGGGTATCTAATCCTGTTTGCTCCCCACGCTTTCGAGCCTCAGCGTCAGTTACAGACCAGAGAGCCGCTTTCGCCACCGGTGTTCCTCCATATATCTACGCATTTCACCGCTACACATGGAATTCCACTCTCCCCTTCTGCACTCAAGTTTGACAGTTTCCAAAGCGAACTATGGTTGAGCCACAGCCTTTAACTTCAGACTTATCAAACCGCCTGCGCTCGCTTTACGCCCAATAAATCCGGACAACGCTCGAGACCTACGTATTACCGCGGCTGCTGGCACGTAGTTAGCCGTCCCTTTCTGGTTAGTTACCGTCACATGATGGATTTTCCACTCCCATCATCGTTCTTCTCTAACAACAGAGCTTTACGATCCGAAAACCTTCTTCACTCACGCGGCGTTGCTCGGTCAGACTTCCGTCCATTGCCGAAGATTCCCTACTGCTGCCTCCCGTAGGAGTCTGGGCCGTGTCTCAGTCCCAGTGTGGCCGATCACCCTCTCAGGTCGGCTATGTATCGTCGCCTTGGTGAGCCATTACCTCACCAACTAGCTAATACAACGCAGGTCCATCTCATAGTGAAGCAATTGCTCCTTTTAACTCAAGTACATGTGTACTCCAGTGTCATGCGGTATTAGCTATCGTTTCCAATAGTTATCCCCCGCTATGAGGTAGGTTACCTACGCGTTACTCACCCGTTCGCAACTCCTTAGACTAGTGCAAGCACCAGTCCTCAGCGTTCTACTTGCATGTATTAGGCACGCCGCCAGCGTTCGTCCTGAGCCAGGATCAAACTCTCATCTAAATTTAAGTTGATGTTTAACTCATTCTTTTTCTGTCGCTGACAGATTTATTGTTTTT
>NZ_JBRUGD010000025.1:0-9192 GCF_053206145.1 Streptococcus hongkongensis | reverse complement strand
AAAGGAACAAAACTGGAATGTTAGAAAAAGGTCACTTTTGTGACCTTTTTTGATAATGGAAGTATTTGTGACGCGGTGGTGGCGCATCAATGGAATTATTAGAAGGAAAAGAATTACCAGGCTTAGCTGCGTTAACAGAAAAATAGGCGGTAAGTTATCTCAAAATATCTGGGAGATATTTTGAGGTTGGAAATATAGGAAACGGAGTTTCTGTCAAAGTAGATTTCCTAGGCGCACCCCTGTCAGAACGACTAGCCCTTCAGAATGAAGGGCAGACGTTTATGGCGAATAACTAAAAAAGGTCGCTTATGCGATCTTTTTTAATAATGACAGTATTTGTGACTTAGTGGTGGCACATCGATAAAAATATTGCATGGTGAATGATTGGCAGAGATAGCTAACTTAACTAAAAAGGAAACAGTCATAAGTCCTGTTTCATGGACGAATTAGGGTCAGAATGACTAGTCTTTGTTGATGAAAGTAGATAATTACGATGAAATCCTATTTTTTCTTTGTTGAAAATCCTATGTTTAAAGGAATTATTGCTTCATTTGGGTAGTTAGAAAAATAAACTGTGAAAAAACAAGAGAAGAGAGGTTCATCTTCCTCTTTTTGGTTTATGGCGTGCAAATAAAATTCAAGGGGCGAAAAGGAAGAATTAGGTTGAAATAAAAATTGGATCAAATTGTGTTCAAGGTCAATTGAAGAATGACAATTTTTTCACAAAATGGTAAACTGGACTATATTGAGTTGAAAGAATAGGAAATTATGAACTTTTATTTTGATCCCCGAAAATTGAAACTTGGTATGCGGACCTTTAAAACGGGTTTGGCCGTTTTTTTTGTCTTATTGCTTTTTCATATTTTCGGTTTTCAAGGGCTACAAATTGGAGCCTTGACAGCTGTTTTTAGTTTACGAGAAGATTTTGACAAGACAATCTCGTTTGGCAGTTCAAGAATACTTGGGAACAGTATTGGTGGTATTTTCTCTTTTATATTTTATATACTACAATCGACTTTTCATCATCATTTCTTGGTGACCTTATTTTGTGTACCTGTACTTACCATGTTGACTATAATGTTTAACGTTGCTTTTAATAATCAGTCTGGAATCATTGGAGCAGTAGCGGCTTTATTAATTATCACCTTGTCGATTCCATCTGGTGAAACGGTTATTTATGTTTTTACTAGAATTTTTGAGACATTTTGTGGTGTCTTTATTGCAATTTTAATTAATACCGATGTTGAAATCATAAAAAATAAACTGATTAAGAAAAAAGATTGAATGAATGTTAGGTTTCCTGACATTGATTGTTGACATCTTTTTGTATTGGGCATATAATAGACTGGTGAAAGGAGTTTTTCATGAAAGAGAAAGAGCTCAGACGTTCAATGGCTGTTTTTTCGATTGGTGCTGTAATGAAGTTAACCGACTTATCTGCTAGACAAATTCGTTACTACGAAGATCAAGATTTGATTAAACCGGAACGTA
The DNA here is from genome assembly GCF_053206145.1 of Streptococcus hongkongensis. Classification (NCBI taxonomy): domain Bacteria; kingdom Bacillati; phylum Bacillota; class Bacilli; order Lactobacillales; family Streptococcaceae; genus Streptococcus; species Streptococcus hongkongensis. The sequence goes on along the minus strand of NZ_JBRUGD010000025.1, from coordinate 7,701 downwards.
CGGATGGTAATCGTCGAATGTTTTCTTTAAATGATATGGATAGGTTGCTGGAAATTAAAGATTTTTTAGATGATGGCTTAAATATAGCAGCAATCAAAAAAGAGTATGCGAATCGTTTAGAAAAATCGAAGAAAAAACAAACTACATTAACTGATGCTGATGTTCGTCGTATCCTTCATGATGAACTTCAAAACCAAGGTGGCTTTTCGACACCTTCGCAATATTTGGGAAACTTTCGTATTTAACCTACGAACGGATTTGAAAATAAGGAGACCTATTTTATGGCAATCACGGCAGCTGACATTAGACGCGAAGTTAAAGAAAAAAATGTAACTTTCCTACGTTTGATGTTCACAGACATCATGGGAATCATGAAAAATGTGGAAATACCAGCAACAGATGAACAATTAGATAAAGTCTTATCAAATAAAGCAATGTTTGATGGCTCATCAATTGAAGGATTTGTGCGTATTAATGAATCTGATATGTATTTATACCCAGATTTAGATACTTGGATTGTTTTCCCATGGGGAGATGAAAATGGTGCAGTTGCAGGCTTAATTTGTGACATTTATACTGCAGAAGGAGAACCTTTCGCTGGAGATCCTCGTGGTAATTTAAAAAGAGCTTTAAAACATATGGAAAAGGTTGGTTATAAATCATTTAATTTAGGACCGGAACCAGAGTTTTTCCTTTTTAAAATGGATCAAAATGGTAATCCTACTTTAGAGGTTAATGACCAAGGTGGTTACTTTGACTTAGCTCCGACTGATTTAGCTGATAATACTAGACGAGAAATTGTTAATGTATTGACTAAAATGGGCTTTGAAGTAGAAGCAAGTCACCATGAAGTGGCTGTGGGACAACATGAAATTGATTTTAAATATGATGATGTTCTTAGAGCGTGTGATAATATCCAAATTTTCAAATTAGTTGTTAAAACAATTGCTCGCAAAGATGGTTTATATGCAACATTTATGGCTAAACCTAAATTTGGTATCAATGGATCTGGTATGCATTGTAATATGTCATTGTTTGATAAAGATGGTAATAATGCTTTCTTTGATGAAAACGATAGCAGAGGGATGCAATTATCACAAGATGCCTATTATTTCTTAGGTGGTCTAATGAAGCATGCTTATAATTACACTGCTATTATGAACCCAACAGTCAATTCATATAAACGATTAGTTCCTGGCTACGAAGCACCAGTTTATGTTGCTTGGGCAGGTCGTAACCGTTCGCCGTTGATCCGCGTTCCTGCATCTCGTGGACAAGGTACACGTTTAGAGTTACGTTCTGTAGATCCAACCGCTAATCCTTATATTGCTTTAGCAGTATTGCTTGAAGCTGGACTTGATGGTATTGAAAATAAAATTGATGCACCAGTTCCTGTTGAAGCAAACATTTATACAATGACTGTTGAAGAAAGAGAAGCAGCAGGGATTTTAGATTTACCATCAACATTACACAATGCATTGAAAGCATTGCAAACTGACGAAGTAGTAAAAAATGCCTTAGGTGAACATATCTATACCAACTTCTTAGAAGCAAAACGCATTGAATGGGCTTCATATGCAACATTTGTTTCACAATGGGAAATTGATAATTATATACATAATTACTAAAATTAGAAAAACTGCATATTTTCGTGCAGTTTTTTTGAATGTTTCATAAAAATATTCAAAACAAATGGTTTTTTATTAACAAAACACCTCTAAAACCCACGTTTTCAAGCTGTTTTATACCTACATATACATAAAAATTTAATATCCAAATTTTCAGATAAATTTGTTTCTTTTTTTCTGAATTGTGGTATAATTTAATGTATTAAACTTATTAAGAAATGCTTGACTAGGAGGTCACTGAAATGACAAATTCAAAAAGCACTAATTGGAAACGTGTTGGATTAGGAACATTGACGTTAGCATCTGCTGCTGTTTTAATGGCATGTGGTAATAAATCTACTGCGTCTAATGACAATAAAAATGAAATTAACTGGTATACACCAACTGAAATTATTACACTTGATATTTCAAAAAATACAGATACCTATTCAGCACTTGCTATTGGTAACTCAGGAAGTAACTTGCTTCGTGTTGATGCTAAAGGTAAATTACAACCAGATTTAGCTAAAAAAGTTGATGTTTCTGAAGACGGATTAACTTACACAGCAACTCTACGTGATGGTTTAAAATGGTCTGATGGTAGTGACTTAACTGCTAAAGATTTTGTTTATACATGGAAACGTATGGTTGATCCTGCGACAGCTTCAGAGTACGCTTATCTTGCGACTGAATCACATTTGAAAAATGCTGAAGAAATCAATTCAGGTAAAAATACAGATCTAAATTCTCTTGGTGTTAAAGCTGAAGGCAATAAAGTTATCTTTACTTTGACAGAGCCAGCTCCGCAATTCAAGAGCCTCCTTTCATTTGCTAACTTCATGCCACAAAAAGAAGACTTTGTGACGAAAACTGGTAAAGATTATGGGACATCTTCAGAAAAACAAGTTTATTCAGGACCATACACAGTTAAAGATTGGAATGGTACAAGTGGAACATTCAAACTTGTAAAAAATAAAAATTACTGGGATGCTAAAAACGTCAAAAATGGTGTTGTAAATGTTCAAACAGTTAAGAAACCTGATACAGCCGTTCAAATGTACAAACAAGGCAAACTTGACTATGCTAATATCTCAGGAACTTCAGCAATTTACAATGCTAACAAAAAGAACAAAGATGTTACACCAGTTTTAGAAGCAACAACAGCTTACATTAACTACAACCAAACAGGATCTGTAGAAGCTTTGTCAAATACTAAAATTCGTCAAGCACTTAACTTAGCAACTGACCGTAAAGGTATTGTTTCAGCAGCTGTTGATACTGGTTCTAAACCAGCCACTGCTTTGGTACCAACTGGTCTTGCAAAACTTAAAGATGGTTCTGATTTAACGAAATATGTTGCTCCAGGTTATACTTATGATGAAAAGAAAGCTGGCGAACTCTTTAAAGAAGGTTTGAAAGAACTCGGAAAAGATAAAGTTAAATTAACAGTAACTTCAGATGCAGATAGTCCAGTAGCAAAAGCAACTGTTGACTACCTCAAAGAAACTTGGGAAAAAGCATTACCAGGTCTAACTGTTGAAGAAAAATTTGTTACTTTTAAACAACGTCTAGAAGACACTAAGAACCAAAACTTTGAAGTTGCCCTTTCACTTTGGGGTGGTGACTATCCAGAAGGTTCAACATTCTACGCTTTGATGAAATCAGGTTCAGCCTATAACTATGGTAAATTCACCAATGAAACATTTGATAAAGCTTATGAAAAAGCTTTAACTACAGATGCTCTTGATACAGATGCTGCGGCAAAAGATTATAAAGAGGGTGAAAAAGCACTTTATGAAGCTGCAAACTACAACCCAATTTACTTCCGTAGTGGTGAAGGACTACAAAATCCAAGTATTAAAGGATTAATCCGTAATTCAACAGGTTTAAATGTTGACTTCACTTACGCTTACAAAAAATAAGCCTAGGAAGCACTAGTAATGTAATATTGCAAGAATTGGTTTTTTGACCAGTTCTTGCTTTTGTTAGAGGAACAATATGACTAAATACTTATTAAAACGTGTAGCCATCCTTATTGCTACACTTTGGGTTGTTGTAACCTTATCTTTTTTCCTGATGCAAGTTATGCCAGGAACACCTTACAACTCTCCGAAATTAACTGAAGAAATGATTGCTATGATGAATAAGCAATATGGTCTAGATAAACCACTATGGCAACAGTACTTCAAATACTTGTTTGACATTTTACATGGCGATTTTGGGACAAGTTACCAGTCTATTAATCAATCTGTGTCAAAACTAATTATGCAACGCTTGGGAGTTTCTATTCATTTGGGAATTCAAGCATTGGTAGTTGGTATCTCTGGTGGGCTTCTAGTAGGGGCTATCTCAGCTCGTAATAAAAATAACAAAATTGATGGCTTTTTAAGTGTCATTTCAACGCTCGGTATTTCAGTACCAGCTTTTATCATTGGCCTTTTGTTATTAGACTATTTTGGTTTTAAATGGGGTTTACTACCATTATCTGGTTGGGGAACATTTGCACAAACAATTTTACCTACCTTTGGTTTAGCGATTCCTGTATTTGCACAGGTTACGCGTTTCTTCCGTAGTGAAATGATTGAAACTTTGAATTCGGATTATATCCAATTAGCCCGAGCAAAAGGATTAACTAAGCGTCAGGTAACGAATAAACATGCTTACCGGAATTCAATGATTCCAGTCTTAACTTTAGTTGGCCCAATGGCTGCTAATATTTTGACAGGGTCAGCTTTGATTGAACAGATCTTTTCCATTCCAGGAATTGGGCAGCAGTTTGTTTCATCAATTCCAACGAAAGATTACCCAGTTATTATGGGAACAACAATTGTATACGCCGTGATGCTAATGGTCGCAATTTTGCTAACTGATATTGTTATTAGTATTGCAGATCCACGTGTGCGTCTTGGATAGGAGAGTAAGATGCTAGAAGAAAAGAAAACTTTTACTCTTGTAGGGGCAGGTAATTCTGACACGCAAGAAAAAATTGAAAAGCCAGCATTATCTTTCCTTGAAGATGCTTGGCGTAGATTAAAACATAATAAATTGGCTGTTGTTGCAATGGGATTTCTTATTGCCTTGTTGATTTTTGCAGTAGGATCAAATGCTATTGTTTCTAAAAATGATGCCAATAGTTTTGATAGTAAAAAAGTAAGTACCTATCGTAACTTGCCACCAAAGCTGAGTTCATCTTTACCATTTTGGAATGGTAGTATCACCTATGCAGGAAATACATCACCAAATGATGCCTATGCTGACCAAGGTGTTCCAGAAGGGGAAAAATTCCTATTGGGTACTGATAATTTAGGACGTAGTATTGGTAAACGGATTACAGTTGGTATTCGTATTTCATTACTAATTGCGATTGTTGCAACCATGTTTGACTTAATTATTGGTGTGACATATGGTCTGATTTCTGGTTTCACAGGGGGTAAAGTCGATACTGTTATGCAACGGATTATTGAGATTATTTCCTCTATTCCAAACTTAGTTATTGTCACCATGCTTGGTCTTTTGCTTGGCAATGGTGTTTTGTCAATTATATTCTCAATCGCCATTGTTGGTTGGACCTCGATGGCTCGTCAGGTTCGGAACTTAACTCTCTCATACCGTGAGCGTGATTTCGTACTTGCCTCTCGTGCACTTGGCGAAAGCAATTTCAAAATAGCCTTCAAACACGTTTTACCAAACATTTCTGGGATCATCATCGTTCAAATTATGATGACTGTTCCGAGTGCGATCATGTATGAATCAGTTTTATCAGCAATTAACCTTGGTGTTAAGCCACCAACAGCTTCTCTTGGATCATTGATCACAGATGCTCAGGAAAACTTGCAATACTTCCCTTATCAAGTAATGCTTCCTGCCATGGCCTTGGTACTCATCTCACTTGCTTTCATTCTTTTGGGTGATGGCTTGCGCGATGCATTTGATCCAAAATCAAGTAACGACTAGGAGGGAAAATTAATATGACTCAAGAAAAAGTATTAAGTGTCAAAGACCTCCGCGTTGATTTTAAAACATATGCTGGAGATGTCAAAGCAATCCGTGATATCAATTTTGACCTGTATAAAGGTGAAACGCTTGCTATCGTTGGTGAATCTGGTTCAGGTAAATCAGTTACAACCCGTACCTTGATGGGGCTGAACGCTAAAAATGCTAGTATCACTGGGGACATTGATTTCAAAGGGAAGAAATTAATTGAGCTGACTGAAGATGAATGGGTTAAAGTCCGTGGTAAAGAAATTGCCATGATTTTCCAAGATCCTATGACCAGTCTTGATCCAACAATGAAGATTGGCATGCAGATTGCGGAAGCTATTTTAATTCACGAGAAAATTTCAAAAAATGAAGCTTTAGATCGCGCCTTAAAATTGATGAATCAAGTTGGTATTCCAAATGCTGAAGAGCATATCAATGATTATCCACATCAATGGTCAGGTGGTATGCGTCAGCGTGCTGTAATTGCCATTGCACTTGCAGCTAATCCAGAAATCTTGATTGCTGACGAACCAACAACTGCCCTTGATGTTACCATTCAAAACCAAATTTTGAAATTGATGAAAGGTTTGCAATCACAAATTTCATCATCAATTATCTTTATCACCCATGACCTTGGCGTTGTGGCTGGAATGGCTGATCGTGTAGCAGTTATGTATGCTGGTAAAATTGTTGAATATGGTACAGTAGACGAAGTCTTCTACAATCCACAACATCCCTACACTTGGGGTCTTTTGAACTCTATGCCAACAACTGATACAGAAGAAGGCAGTCTTCAATCAATTCCAGGAACACCTCCAGATTTATTGAATCCCCCAAAAGGAGATGCCTTTGCTGCTCGTAATGAGTTTGCTTTAGATATCGACTTGGAAGAAGAACCTCCAATGTTTAAAGTTTCTGATACTCATTATGCAGCAACATGGTTGTTAGATGAGCGTGCGCCGAAAGTAACACCGCCAGCACCAATCTTAAAACGTTGGGCTAAATGGAATATGAAGAAAGGACAAATTTAATGACTGAAGAACGTAAAAAATTAGTTGAACTAAAAAACGTTACTTTAACTTTTAATAAAGGTAAAAGTAATGAAGTCAAGGCCATTAATAATGTCAGCTTTGATATCTATGAAGGTGAAGTCTTTGGTTTAGTAGGTGAATCAGGTTCAGGTAAAACTACTGTTGGTCGTGCTATCTTAAAACTTTATGATATTACTGGTGGCGAAATCATTTTCAATGGTGAAAATGTGACAAAACTAAAAGGTAAAGATCTTTATAATTTCCGTAAAGATGCCCAGATGATTTTCCAAGATCCACAGGCTAGTCTTAATGGACGGATGAAAATTAGAGATATCGTTGCCGAAGGTCTTGATATCCATGGTCTGACTAAATCTAAAGAAGAACGTGAAGCACGGGTTCAAGAATTACTTGATCGTGTTGGTTTGAATAAAGACCACGTGACACGTTACCCACATGAGTTTTCTGGGGGGCAACGTCAACGGATCGGGATTGCGCGTGCACTTGCTGTTAAGCCAAAATTCATCATTGCCGATGAACCAATTTCAGCACTTGATGTGTCAATTCAAGCACAGGTTGTTAACCTGATGCAAAAATTGCAGACAGAACGTGGTTTGACATACTTATTTATTGCCCATGACCTGTCAATGGTTAAATACATTTCAGACCGTATTGGTGTTATGCACTGGGGTAAAATGTTAGAAATTGGAACATCTGAGGATGTTTACAATAACCCAATTCACCCCTACACAAGAAGTCTCTTATCAGCTATTCCTGAACCAGACCCTGATTATGAACGGCAACGTGTTGCAGAAATCTATGATCCAAGCATCGAAATGGATGGGCAAGAGCGTGAAATGCGTGAAATCACACCAGGTCACTTCGTCTTCTCAACAGAAGAAGAAGCAGCTGAGTATAAAACGAAATTGAATAAGTAAAAAAACAGCCATGGCTGTTTTTTCAGAGTGAAGACAAAGTCCATGTCTTCACTTTTTGATATTTTTCTAAAGTGGCTCGGACTTGGTATGCTCTCTTTCTGGTTTCAAGGAGAGCAGATCAAAACGTCCACTGGACCTTTTGATTCT
>NZ_JBRUGD010000024.1:0-9605 GCF_053206145.1 Streptococcus hongkongensis | reverse complement strand
GGGCTAGTAGGCTCAATAGAAGCAGCAGATGCCATGGTAAAAGCAGCCAATGTTACCTTGATTGGTAAAGAACATGTTGGTGGTGGTTTAGTAACTGTTCTAGTTCGCGGAGATGTTGGTGCTGTCAAAGCCGCAACAGATGCCGGCGCGGCAGCTGCACAACGAATTGGTGAACTGGTATCCGTTCATGTTATTCCACGTCCGCATAGTGAAGTGGAAACAATTTTACCACATCGTTAATTATTAAAATGCTAAAAAGTAAAGGGTTAGGTTGAGAAAGGAGTAATGGATGTCGCATCAAGAAATAATGGATGGCAATACTGCAGCAGCACATGTTGCCTATGCTTTTAGTGAAATTGCTAGTATTTATCCTATTACACCTAGTTCAACAATGGCTGAAGCTGTTGATAATTGGCAGACCGAAGGAAGAAAAAATCTTTTTGGACAAAAACTCCAAGTTGTCGAAATGCAGTCTGAAGCAGGTGTTGCAGGATTTGTTCATGGCTCACTAAAAACAGGTGCATTGACAACGACCTTTACGTCTTCTCAAGGCCTTTTACTGATGTTACCTAATCTCTATAAAATTGCTGGGGAATTACTTCCAGCAGTCTTTCATGTAGCAGCTAGGGCAGTTACGACAAATGCGCTTAGCATATTTGGAGATCATAGTGATGTGATGGCAGTTCGTCAAAGTGGTTGTGCTATTTTGGCAGAAAGTTCTGTTCAAGAAGTGCTGGACTTATCTGTGGTAGCACATTTGGCAACTTTAGAAACTAGTGTCCCTTTTATTAGTTTTTTCGATGGCTTTAGAACCAGTCACGAACTTCAAAAAATTACCGTTTTTGAAGATGATGAGCTGATACCATTGGTTAATAGGGAGGCTCTTGACGTTTTTCGTTCCAGAGCAATGAACCCTAACCATCCTAAAGTATCTGGAAGTAATCAAGGACCTGAACTCTACTTTCAACAACGTGAAACAGTTAATCGGCATTATCAAATTATTCCTTACGTTGTGCAAAAATACATGTCAAAAATTAATGACTTACGTGGCACTAATTATGATGTCGTGACTTATTATGGTGATCCTGATGCTAAGCAAGTGATTGTAGCAATGGGCTCTGTCACACAGACAATTGAGCAGACTGTTGATTACTTGAATCAACAAGGAAGAAGAGTAGGTTTGGTGACGATTCATCTTTACCGACCATTCCCAAGTGAGCATTTTCTGGCCAGTATTCCGAAAACTGTTGAAGCCATTGCTATTTTAGATCGTACAAAAGAGCCAGGTGCTATAGGAGAACCCTTATTTATGGATGTTCAGACAGCTTTGTACGAAAGTGATAGGCATCCAAAAATTATTGGTGGAAGGTATGGTATTGGTTGTAAAGATACCAGCCCAGATCAGATAGTTTCTGTATTTGATGAGCTACAAAAACCATTTCCCAAAAAACAGTTTACCTTAGGTATAGAGGATGATGTGACAGGTCTGTCTTTGCCATTAACAGATAGTCTTGATTTAACATCAAAAGAAGCCTTTCAAATGATGTTTTGGGGATTGGGTGGCGACGGGACAGTCAGCCTAAATCGCTCAACGATAAAGATTATTGGGCAGTATACTGAAAAAGAGATTCAAGCATACTTTCATTATGATTCTAGAAAGCAAAATGGCTTGACTATCACACATATGAGGTTTAGTGATCACAAGATAAAATCGGCTTACTTTGTTAATCGAACTGATTTCGTTGGGTTATCATCAGCAGCTTATTTGAGACAATATGATATTTTGAAAGGTTTGAAACCTGGTGGTATTTTTTTACTCAATACTATATGGACAAAAGAACAAATTTATCGCAATTTGCCTAAATCCATAAAAAAATACCTTGCTGAAAATAGCATTCAGTTTTATTGTATTAATGCTTACAAGATTGCCCAAACGGTTGGGCTAGATCGAAAATCGAGCATTTGTATGCAGACGGCTTTTTTCCAACTGACAAATATTTTACCAATGGAACAAGCTATTCAAGCGATGAAGCGTGAAATAGTCGAAAAATACCACAAGCAATCTCAAGCTATAATTGATAAAAATTGCAAAGCCATCAGTTTGTCATTAGATGCCTTGGAAAAGATTGATGTTCCAGACGACTGGAAAAATGAATCCTTGGTTCCCCCAAAAAAATCTGAAGCAACTGACGCTTACGTGGAAGAGATTCAAAAACCAATTAATCGTTTAGAAGGCAATCATATCTCAGTAGGTCAATTAATTAAACATGGAATGACAGCAGGTGATATGCCATTAGGAAAAGCACCACAAGAAAAGAGAAGCTTGGCGATTGAGGTGCCAGAATGGAATCCGGATGCTTGTTTACAATGTAATCAGTGCTCATTTGTTTGTCCACATGCAGCTATCAGACCATTTTTAAGTAATCAAGATGAGCTTGATAAAGCACCGCAAGGGTATATTGTCAGAGATTTTAAAGGAAATGATGGACTTTTCTATCGTATACAAGTTTCGGTTGAGAATTGCACTGGCTGTGAGTTGTGTGTAAAAGCCTGTCCAGCTAAAGGTAAAGCCTTGAAAATGATTCCAGCAGATATTGTGAATGATATCAAAATGAAGGAAGAAGCAATCAATTGGGCATTTGCAATGTCTTTAGCTGCTAAAGAAAATCCAGCTAAGCCTGGTACGGTTATGTTTTCACAGTTTGAACAACCCTTGTTGGAATTTTCTGGGGCCTGTCCAGGTTGTGGTGAAACACCATACCTTAAATTATTGACGCAACTTTTTGGGAATCGTCTCATGATTGCTAATGCAACAGGATGCTCGTCAATTTGGGGAGGTATGGCGCCATCAACACCATATAGTACAACTAAGGCTGGTCAGGGACCGGCTTGGAGCAATTCCCTTTTAGAGGATAATGCCGAATTTGGATATGGGATGATGGTGGCAAATCAAATGCGAAGAGAATCATTAATCAATTTAATGACAAAGGCTATGCCATTTGTTTGTGAAGACTTAAAATCAGTTATGTCTGATTGGATATGTCACATCCGTGAGGGTAGAGGAAGCTTTGCTCGTAGTAAGAAACTAGAAGCTTTGCTTCTTGAAGACTATCAAAAGTCAAGTAATCCCCTCATAAAAGAAATTTATGACAAACGTGATTTGTTTGTAAAGCCCTCACAATGGATAGTTGGTGGTGATGGTTGGGCTTATGATATTGGCTTTGGAGGATTGGACCATGTGATTGCAAGTGGTGCAGATGTTAATATCTTAGTTCTTGATAATGAAGTTTATTCTAACACAGGTGGACATGTTTCCAAAGGAACGCCAAGTTCAGCCATTGCTAAATTTTCTTCATCGGGCAACCGAGGAACCAAAAAAGATTTAGGCTTGATGGCAATGACCTATGGAAATGTCTATGTGGCTCAAGTCGCAAGCGGAGCTAATCCCGTACAAGTTATTAAAGCTTTTGAAGAAGCAGAAAGTTATCATGGACCATCTATAATTATTGCCTATGTCCCTTGTATCAGTCATAAATTAGAAGGTGGTATGAAAGAGACACTCACAGAAGCTAGAGAAGCAGTAGAGTCTGGCTATTGGTCACTATACCGTTATAATCCTAACTTGAGAAAGCAAAACCAAAATCCAATGCATCTTGACTACAAACGTCCAAAGTTTGATCGTATGATTACATTCATGTTAAAACAAGAACGATTTTCATCGTTACAACAAATCAATCCGGTTGAATCTGGACACTTACTAGAGGAAACAGTCAGTGCTGCTAAGCGTCGTTTTATAAATTACGCCAAACTATCAGGCGATTATGAAATGTTTAGAACAAAACAAAAAAATGGTCATGGACCAAATAAACAGAAAAGTAAAAGACTAGTTGGTGAAGACTCTCTTGAAGATCTTCTACAAAGCCTTGACTTTTAACTAATTAATGGAGTGAAGAAATGGAAAGAAAACAACAACTACATGTGGGATCCGCTCAAAGTCAGATGGAAAAAGTAACCAATAAATTTCGTGTAAGAGGGATGTTTCATGGGATTTTATCAGGGTTCACATATGGGATTTATTCTGTTTTATTAATGGTGGCTAGTAGCTATAGTCCATTAGTAACGGCTGCAGGTATCTTAGCAGCACCTTATGTAACTTCTGGTCTGAATGATATTTTGTCTGGCCTAATCTTGACGATTTATAATTTGAAACAAGGGAAACTAAAGGAAATACCACGTACACTCAAAACACGACCTGGTCAGCTTTTGATTATTGGTTTCTTATTGGGTGGTCCAATTGCTAGTGGAGCCTATCTGATTGGCCTTTATTTCGCGGGGGCCTATGCTATCCCAATTTCAGCAACCAATGCTTTATTCGGAGCCCTTTTCTCAGCAATTTTCTTAAAAACAAAAATTAATTTCCGTGTTGGCATAGGGATGTTCATCTGTGTAGCGGGAGCTATTATTATAAACTGGGCTAAACCAGAAGGTGCTCCTAATTTTACTTTAGGTATTGCCTGTGCATTAATTGCAGCCATTTGTTGGGGAGCTGAAGGTGTTTTCTCTGCATTTGGCGGTGCGATGCTAGACCAAGAAATTGCTGTTAATATTCGTCAATTAATTTCAGGTTTCATCAGTTTAGTACTCGTCGTTCCATGTATTGGTGCTGTGGGCTTGCTCTTTAAAACATTAGCCGCTGTAACGCCTGTTATTTGGTTAGCACTTGCAGGTGCTGCCGCTGGGACATCATTCATTTTCTGGTATAAGGCAAACTCAACAATTGGTACAGCCATTGGCATGTCACTTAATATTACTTATGCATTCTGGGGTGTTCTGTTTAGTATTCTATTTTTACGCCAAGCAATCACGCCAACTATCGTAATTGGTTCAATTGTCATTATTGTAGGTGCCATACTTGTTACCATGAATCCTTTGGATTTCTTTAAAAAACCTGAAACGATTGAGGAACAACTTAGTGCGGAGAGTGAATAATCTAGGTAAATTGATCATCGCAATATCACTTTGAGGTAAGGAGATGAGGTAGTTGGAAATGACAATAAATTCACTAAAGATGACCGAAAGGTTAGATAAATTAAAAGCTCGTTATTTAACGGTTACTCCAAGTATTACAATTAATCGTGCCCTTGCCTATACAGCTATCGCAAAAGAGCATCTTTATTTACCACCGGAATTGCAAAGAGCCAAAAGTTTTAAACGAGCGTGTGAAACAGCACCTTTGCTAATTCAAGACGGGGAGTTGATTATTGGTCACCCCTGTGGCAAAGCAAGAGCTGGCGCTTTTTCTCCCGATATTGCTTGGGAATGGCTTGCTGATGAACTGGATACAATTGATAAAAGAGCGCAAGATCCTTATGACATTAGTGAAGCAGATAAACAAATCATACGTGAAGAGCTCTTTGCATTTTGGAAAGGCAAATCTCTAGCAGAAAAGTGTGAAGAATCCTTACGTGAGGCAGGTCTTTGGGAATACACTGCTGAGGCAGCTATTGCTGATGTCACTTATCATATTATGAATGATGGTGGGGACTCAAGTCCTGGTTATGATACGATACTTTTTAAAAAGGGAGTTAGTGGCTTAAAAGAAGAAGCGGAAGAAAAACTTGAGCAAATCTTAGGAACTGGACCAGAAGATGATGATAAAAGACTATTTTACATGTCTGAAATTTTAGTTTGCGAAGGGATCATGACTTATGCTCAAAGACTAGCTGATTATGCTCGGACTTTGGCAGACAATGAGTCAGATGTTGACCGTAAGCAAGAGTTAATTGAACTGGCTAGAATTAATGCAACTGTACCAAAAAATCCCCCTCAAACTTTTCAAGAGGCACTGCAAGCGATTTGGACCATTCAATCACTTTTTGTGTTAGAAGGTAATCAATGTTCAACATCCCTAGGTCGATTAGATCAATACCTTTATCCTTTCTACCAAAAAGGTCTTGAAGAAGGAACTTTAAGACAAGAAGAGGCATTTGAATTATTAGGCTGTTTCTTTATTAAATGTTCAGAAGTGATTTGGTACACGCCTAGTGCAACAGCAACTTATTTTGCAGGCTATATGCCCTTTATCAATATGTGTGTTGGAGGACTCAAGCGTGAAGGTGGAGATGGAACAAATGAGCTGACTTATCTCATTATGGAGACTGTTGGCCAAATGAAACTCTATCAACCGACACTAGCCTGCCGCGTTCATAATTTATCACCACAAACCTATCTTGAAAAAATAGTGGATCTGATTAAAGTTGGAGGCGGTATGCCTGCCGTCCACTTTGATGATGCCCATATCAAAATGATGCTAAAAAAAGGCTATAGCTTTGAAGATGCGCGTGATTATAGCTTAATGGGTTGTGTGGAGCCACAAAGAAGTGGCAAAGTTCATCAATGGACAGCGGGAGGCTTTACGCAATGGCCGGTGGCTATTGAGATGGCTCTAAACCAAGGAGCATTGCCTTCTTATTCTGATAAATCATGGCTGAACACAGGTGCCCTTGATACCTTTACCAACTACAGTGATTTTGAAACAGCTGTCAGAAAACAATTGGATTACTTGATTGATAATAACTGTCAAGCAAGTTTAATCATTGAAAAGATTTTTAAAGCAGTTAACCCTGATCCCTACATGTCTTTATTTATTGAAGGATGCATGGATAAGGGGAAAGATGTCATGGCAGGTGGTGCATGCCTTTACCAAGGACCAGGAACCATTTTTGCTGGCTTAGGAACCTATGCCGATTCAATGGCGGCTATCAAACATCTCGTGTTTGATACAAATACCTATAGTCTTCAGCAATTAAAAGATGCCATGGATGCTAACTGGGAAGGTTATGCCCAATGTCATCGTGATTGTTTAGCAGCGCCTAAATATGGCAATGATGAAGATTATGTTGATGAGATAGCTAAGAAAATTCTTGATTATACAGAGCAAAAATTAAATAGCTACCCATCATTGTATGCCCATCATATCCATGGCACCTTATCACAATCTTTCAATACCCCTTTAGGTGAAATGATTGGTGCAACGCCAGACGGAAGAAAAGCATTTGCCCCTCTTTCAGATGGGATGAGTCCCTCTCAAGGGGCAGATAAAAAAGGACCAACAGCCGTTATTAAATCAGTTTCTAAATTAAATGTGGAATCAATGAGTTTAGGAATGGCCCATAATTTTAAACTCACCCCAGGTTTTTTAGAAACAAATGCTGGTAAACAAGCCATTGTGACATTGCTAAAAACAGCTTCTCATATGGGAAATGGGCAAATGCAATTTAATTGTGTAGACAATCAAACACTCATTGAAGCACAAAAAAATCCCAATCAACACCGTGATTTAATTGTTCGTGTAGCTGGTTACTGTGCTTACTTTGTCGAACTCTGCAAAGACGTACAAGATGAAATCATCAGTAGAACGGTGATATATTGAAGTGCTTATTTAGAAAAAAACTCCTCATTAAGTAATAAGTGAAGCAATTGGCTTCATAAAATGAGGAGTTTTTAACTGATAGAAGGGCTTTACTAATAATGAAAAAATAATGTTTAAATTAAAAATGTCTTCAAAAAATTAATAATAATTTGAAAACTCGAAAAAATTAGTTTTTTTATAAGAAAATTAATATAAAAAAACATCTGTTAAGTTCCATTGGATTGTGATATAATCTTGTTTATTGGACTGTTAAATTAACTGAAAATTCAGTATATACTATGTCCAGAGAGAGTGAGAAAAATATGTTACGAAAATTTAATAGGCAGGACTTCATTGAGACTGAGACCAAGTCTCGTGTAAAGTTGCACAAGTCCGGGAAAAACTGGGTCAAAACGACTTTAGCTTCTTTTGGTCTTATTCATTTATTTAGAGGTGGACAAGCAGAAAATCGAATGCTTGAAGACGATGTGAATTTAGTTGTCTCTAAAAACCACCTCATTCAAGGAACGTTAGGTCTGGGTGCTATACTCGGTGGTGCTACATTGGCCGGTCAAAATGTTATGGCAGATACGGCCTCAACTCTACCATTAACATCTCAAACAACTTCAGCCCTTACTGATACAGACTCAACTATCGTTGTATCAGGATCGGCTAGTGATGTGGCATCATCAACTTCTTCATCAGACATAACGTCAACTAGTCAATCAGTCTTAATTAGCAGTTCCATTTCAGCTTCGACTAGTAATTTAGCTTCTCAAAGTTTAAGTGAGTCATTTAGTGAATCTTCTTCTCAAAGTCTGTCAACAATAAACGGAAGTAATAATAGTAGTTCAACCCCTTCTATTCTAACAATAAGTGAAAATGGGACAACAACTAATTTATCAGCAGCTTCAAACACTAATTCTAATTCACTATCTACTAGTTCTCCAATATCTGATATCAATGATTCTACTGTAAGTACAATAACATCCTTGCATGAATCGTTAAATACTTCCATGTCTGCATCGGTAATATCTGATAGCCAAATAACAGTTGTAAATACCACTCCAACTTTTACTAAAGCAACATTGAAATTTTCTGCAGTAACTCTAGCAGCGACGACGCCGACAACTGAATATTTAATCTATAGTAATACTACGTCACAAGGTTCAGGAAATACGGCTTATTCAAGCAATCATTTAATCTCTAGTCTTTATGGTTATTATAATCCAACAACAAATACAATTCGTTGGGTTGTTAATTATACAACAACCAATGCAGTAACAGGGAATAAGTACGTTGGCTTGTATGTTCAACCAGATAGTACCTTAACTTCTATTTCAAATGTAACCTTTAATAGTACACCATATGGCTCAACAACATACAAAAACGCAACATTTGGGACAACCACCTATCCAGGTTACTATTCATCAGGAACATTTGCACCAGGAACAGCTATTACAGCTATATTTACAACAGCTGTTGCACCTGGGACTGATTTAAGCACTATCAATTTGAAAGTTGTTATGTATAGTGCTACAGCAACAACATATAACGAGACAGCAACAATGATTTCTCAAACGTCGAAATATGTTGTTCAAGATGGACCAGAAGTCGGTGTAGATATGATTGGGACTGGAACATATTCAACAACAGAAGTATACACAAATCCAACTTCACAGATAGATAGTACAAGTGCTTCAACTAGTACGAGTACATCATCATCTACAAGCTTAAGTACTTCAACTAGTACGAGTACATCATCATCTACAAGCTTAAGTACTTCAACTAGTACGAGTACATCATCATCTACAAGCTTAAGTACTTCAACTAGTACAAGTAGACTATCTTAAGTGCTTCGACCAGTACAAGTGCCTTGGCATCGAGCTCAGTATCGACTTCAACGTCGCAAAGCGCTTCGACATCAGTATCGACTTCAACATCGATAAGTGACTCAACGTCCGTATCGACTTCAACATCAATAAGTGCTTCAACGTCCGTATCAACATCAATGTCGCAAAGCGCATCGACATCCGTATCGACATCAACGTCGCAAAGCGATTCGACATCTGTATCGACATCAATGTCACAAAGTGCTTCGACATCAGTATCAGGCTCAACGTCACAAAGCGCTTCAACATCAGTATCAGGCTCAACGTCGATAAGTGCCTCAACGTCCGTATCGACATCAACG
>NZ_JBRUGD010000023.1:0-14634 GCF_053206145.1 Streptococcus hongkongensis | reverse complement strand
GATTCACAAGATGCCGCAGAACAAGCCGCTGAAGCAGCCGTGAAAGCAGCCGAAGATGCCGCACAAGCTGGAAAAGATAAGAAAGCTGAAGTTGAAGCAGATGGTGCCGTTAATCCAGATGAAAAAGCAGCCGTAGATGGCTTAAACGCGACAACGACTGAGAAGAAAGATACAGCAACTCCGTTAGTAGATAGCTTACCAGAAGGCCCAGTCAAAGAAGCGTTGAAAGATCGTCTTGATAAAGTAACGACATCAGAAGTCACAGTCAACGATGCGGATAGCAACGGTAAACCAGATTCACAAGATGCCGCAGAACAAGCCGCTGAAGCAGCCGTGAAAGCAGCCGAAGATGCCGCACAAGCTGGAAAAGATAAGAAAGCTGAAGTTGAAGCAGATGGTGCCGTTAATCCAGATGAAAAAGATAAGAATTTGCCAACAACTGGTGAAAGTGAAAATTCATTATTTAATATTGCTGTCTTGTCAATTATTGCATCCCTTAGTTTGGTATTTATTACTAAGAAAAAGGAGGATTAATCTTTTGACCTAAAATGTCATTAAACTTTTCACGTTTTATATCGGTGTGAACACATTATATTAGTTATCTCTCTCTCTCTCCGGTTTAAATATAGTGTTCAATATTTTCAAGTTGAAAACTTGAAAATTTAAAAAGTCTATCTAGATGTAAAATCTTGATAGGCTTTTGATTTTGTACTTGATAAATTTCTAAATCTTGATGTTAAGCAAACATTTCTTAGTTTAATCTATTGATCTTTCAAAAACTTTTATGCCGATTTGGCATAAAAGTCAAGATTCGTTCAGATTTTAACTATAATTTTCTTAGGAGTAAACGAATGTTTAGGCGCATCAAAGATCTGAGAGAAGATTGCGATTTAACTCAAGAATATCTTGCAAAATATTTATCATGTAGTCAATCATCTTATTCAAAAATTGAGGCTGGAAAAAGACAATTACCTATTGATTACCTTATTAAGATTTCAGAGTTTTACAATGTTAGTACAGATTATATATTAGGACTAACTGATAAACCTTACCGTTAAAAATAAGCTCTTTCCTATTAAATAGGTTACACTAAACTAGGCAGAAATAATCTTTCAAGTAGTAATACGAATGACTCTTTTATATATGTAATTGCAGAAATATTATTCTTTACCCAATTTGTCAAATTAAGTTAGACAGTTTCATGTAATTTTTTCTCATAAATTACCCATCGTTGTATATTTCTACGATCAGTTAGTCTTAACTGTTTACCTTTTGGTGTATAATAGTTTTGCATCTCAGAGACCTTCCGATTGTTGTTGTGGTAGATTACAATTATATCTCTCTGAGATGTTTTTTGATACCCTTAAGTGGCTAACTTCATTTTAGAACTTTCAAAGGAGCATAAGAAAAGAGGAAAAACTCAATTTTTGAGTCTTTCCTCTTGTTTTGAAATTAGTAGTCTTTAAGAAACTATTTTTTCAGTGGCCTCATTATTAGCATATTTTTTATTTTTGTTCAATGACTTGGTAACTTTAAGAATCAATACTTTCTACTAAGTTGATAATTTCACTTAGAACATCTGTGAATAAAATCATCTTGGTGTACTGATATTTTTTTGAATAATTTTGCCATTGTTTTTGTTGGATGGCATCTGTCTTGAAAGTCTCTAATAATGAGATAATTTTAGTGAAATTCAATTCTGTTTCACGATAAGAGAAAGTTTTTTGGCAAGCAATTTTTAATTGTGAGAAATCAATTTCGTCTCTTTTTAACTTGGAGAGAATATAGACGTCGTAAAAGTCTTTGCTGCGACTGTTTAAAAAGTTTCTTGAAAAAATAGTTTGTAATTTTTCAGCTATGATGGTTTCAATAGTGTATGCCATAATTGGAAAATTTTCGATGTCAAAAAGGGCTTTATAATCGTAAGAAATAGGTTGTGGCGTGACAATATCTCCAGTCGCAATATCTAAATGAACTACTTGTCTAATATTTTCTAATTGACAAAGAATAGTTGCTCGATAACCACCATAGTTGTCACTTTCTTTAATAGCTGTAATCGATTGTAGTGTAAAAGTAATCCTATCAGTTGCCGGTTCTAAAATCTCTAGAAATTGTTCTTGAACAATTTCTTCCGTTAGTGCTAGTCTGTGAAAGAGAAAATCAATATCAACGGTACTACGAGAGTTAACTCCGATGACATTCGAAAGAAGAAAACCACCTTTAAAAATATAATGGTCTGAGTAAGGACTCTGGCTTAATTTTTTTAGAATTTGTTCAAGAAAATAATATGTCATTACTGAATTAAAGGTTAGCCCAGTTTGTCTTGAAATTTTATGACATAGTGTTGTTAATTTTGCTTTGTTCATACTAATATCTCCATTGTGCGTTTGATTTCTTCGGCAATATTCATTTTTTTTGCGTATTCATAGAGTTTTGCGAGGTCTTTTTGGGGATAAGTTCTATATTGATTTAATGTTTTTACAAAGAGCTCAGACTCAATCTTATCTCTGTTTCTAAAAAAATCACATAGTGTACGTTCAAAATCATAAGCTTGGACTTTATTCCCCATTGGAGTTTCAACAGTTATTAGTCCAATGTTGATTAATTCTTTTGGTACAACGTGAACCGTTAAATTAGCTGGTTTGGTTTGGAAACGATAACCTCTACTTACTGTTACTTCAAAGTATTGTGGAATTTCATCGGTTAGACCTTGTAGATAAAGTGCCGAAATATGAGAAAAAATAGTCTTACTATATCGGTATTGGAAGAAGTAATACTCATCATAATCCCCATTCGAGGAGATAAAAATTCCTTTTTCAACTCGAAAAATAACACCATCATTTTCCAACCTTGTCAGATATACTGTTGGAATTCCTAGCTTTTTACAATCTTTATAGGTAATGATGCCGTTATGTTTTTCGAGGTAGTTGAGTAGTATCTCTTTGTTAGACATTTATCTTCACCCCTCTAATGTTGTTTTTATACTACAATATTACTATATTTGTAGTATAAAAACAACAAAATAACAAAATTAAGGGTTCTTTATTAAGATGAGAGGAGAGTGACAATCTGTTGTTTAAAGTCATCTGTAAATTGACGACGTACTTTTCTAGTCATTATATTCTCCTATTTTCTTTAGTTTAGAACTCTTTATATTTAGTTTAGTGTAACCTATTCAAGATTGAGTTTAGTCATCAAGAAGTTTTCAACTCTCTTGAAGAACTAAGCGTCAAAACAAGAGATTACGTCCATTGGTGGAACTATCATTGTATCCATAGCAGTCTCAATTACCAGACACCAATGGCAATGCGATTGATTACCTAACTAAAAAAGCACTTTATAAAACTTGTACAGAAAACTCTTGTCTTTTCAAGTGATACTATATTTAGTTTGCGAAAATCTGCATCGTACTTAATATATCTTTAATTCCCCCGTTGCACTTCATTTTACAACAGGGGAATTAAATTTTTATAAGTTTTTATGACAATTTAGAATAATATCCAACATTCGTTCAGATTTTAATTATAATTTTCTTAGGAGTGAACGAATGTTTAAGCGTGTAAAGGATTTGCGAGAAGATTATGATTTAAATCAAGAATATCTAGCAAAATATTTATCCTGTAGTCAATTTTGCTATTCAAAAATTGAGACTGGGAAAAGATATTTACCTATTGAATGTCTTATTAAACTTTCAGAACTTTATCATGTTAGTACGGATTACATATTAGGGATATCAGATTATCCTTGCCGCTTAAAAAATAGACTCTTTTTGATCGTTCATTGATAATTGAATAAACTGATGTGGGACTTTCTTATTTGTCAAGCAACTTAGTGTGATTCGCCGTGATATGAGCGATAATAATCAGCTATAAAATAGAGTGGTTTTCTATCTGCCATGACCACATATAAGGATAATGATACTTCTGAACGTTCAGGCTGCCATCGTGAAAGGACAGCGGGTGAAATCCCCATGAGTGATTTAACCATTCATACCCACGGAGGTTCTTTATATTTTGTAAAGAGAGGATGAGTATGAAGACAGTTACATATTTAAACTTGATGAAAATTGGTTTTCCTGAACATACATCAAGAGATATTATCAGAGAAGCTAAAAAAATAGCAGTAAAAAAATTTGAAGAAGCTAGAAAAGTAGATAATAATGCGGTAGAATTAAGTAAATCGCCCTTTGACAATAGAAGACTTGGTATTGCTCCGAAAGAAATCGTAGAAGAGTTAATCGGTATTTCACTCTCTGACGAATTTTTGGAAAGAGAGAAGTAGAAATGGTTGCAAAAAATCAAAAAAGATATAAAGGTGTTTACTGTGATAAAAATGGTAAGATATTTTATCAAGTTGACCTTGGAGTTGACCCTGTAACAGGAAAACGAGTTCAAAAGAAAGCAAGAAAGAATCAGTTTGGTAAACCATTTAAAACAATGAAAGAAGCATATGATGAACTGGTTCGAGTAAAATATGAATCTAATAGTAAACTTAGTCTGGAAAATTATAATATTACTTTTGAAAATTATATGAAGACAATTTATCTAAGAGCTTATAAGCAGAAAGTTCAATCTGTAACCTATAAGACTGCTATGCCTCATCATAAATTATTCATACAATATTTTGGTTCAAAATCTCTAAAAGGGATCACAGCTCGAGATTGTGAAGAATTCAGGTTACATATTATTGAAAGCTATTCTGAAAATTATGCAAAGCATTTGTGGTCACGATTTAAAGCTTGTATGGGGTATGCCGAGAGATTAGGGTATATTTCAAAAATGCCTTGCAAGGCTCTGGATAATCCTAAAGGTAAGCATCCTGACACACCGTTTTGGACTTATTTGGAGTTTCAGACTTTTATTAAATCATTTGACCTGAAAGATTACGAAGAGCTACAGAGATTCACAACAATTTGGTTGTATTTCATGACTGGTGTCCGTGTTAGTGAAGGTTTATCATTATGCTGGGAAGATGTAGATTTTGAGCAAAAATTTTTGAATGTCCATACAACGTTGGAAAAAGATGAGGATGGAAGGTGGTATCGTAAGGATCAAACTAAAACACCTGCAGGTGAACGTCTGATTGAGCTTGATGATGTGACGCTTGCGGTACTAAAAAATTGGAGAGCTAATCAGGTTGCGAACCAAAATACAGACTTTATTATTTCACGATTTGGAGAACCATTTTGTAAGTCAACAATTTGTAGAATTCTCAAAAGAAAGGCTGAAGAAACAGGAGTACCTGTAATAACAGGAAAAGGTTTACGTCATAGCCATGCTTCTTATCTTATAAACGTTTTGCATAAAGATATTTTATATGTAGCAAGACGAATGGGGCATGCTGATAAGTCGACGACTTTGAATACATATAGTCATTGGTTTAATGCATTTGATAAAACAGTATCTGAAGAAATTACTCAAAGTATAAAAAGTGCAGGATTAGATTCCGTTTTATGCCAAAATTCCTGCCAAACAACCAATTAAAATAATGAAGCTTATTATATCGCCTATATGACAGGATGTGTTATTGTTACACTTAAATAATAGTGTGACTATGCAAATAGCCTAACAAATAAAACACCGTTGAGGAGGCTCAATGGTGTTTTTTGTGACCTTCTACAAAAGATTGTGATATCATGTTTATTTATTGACTTGATTGTAGAAAAAAGAAAAATAGGCTCTATAAAATAAGAACACATCACAGATATGGATATGTTCTTATTTTTATGTTTTGAATTGTTAGCTTAGTTTAGGCACATCTTTCTAACTTTATCATCTTTGATGGTGATACCTTCTTTTTCAAGACGAGCAACTGTTTCGGCAAACTGAGGTAGATATTTTTTATGAGCAATGAAAAGTTCATCCATGGCTTGCTTGGCGCGTGCGCCTGATGGAATTAATGGGTTGATAGTGATCGCTTGCAATGCTGTTCCATAATCTCCTGTGACAGCAGCTTCAATTGTTAATAGTTCCATGGTCTTCATGACTTGTAACCAGCCTCGTTCGGCAGTTGGTAATGATCCAAAAGCAACTGCGCGAGCACCTTGAGCACCGAGGTAAGCAGTGATTTCAACAGCACAATCAGCTGGTAGGTCTGGAATAGCACCATTGTTTCTTGTAGAAACTACGATTTCAGTATTTTTATTGGCGTAGATTGAAGCAATAGTTTCACAGGCTGCATCGGAATAATGAGCACCGCCACGTTCTTCTAATTCTTTGGGTTTGTAATTGAGATCTGGGTTTCTATAAAGTTCAAAAAGACTTTCTTCAAGGGCGCGAACTTGTTCGGCACGTGTTCCCTTGGCTTTGAATTCTTCCATGCCATGTGCCAACATTTCATCAAAACGATAATAGTAGTTATGGTAACCACACGGAATCATCTTCATTTGTTGTAATTGTTCTTTAAAGAATGGAACGTCGAAAATGTTTTTTGGTAGACCGTTGTCTTCTTCATAAAGCTTATCAATGATTTGCATAGTGACATCGTAACCGTTTTTATCTGCGACGCGGTGCCAGTGGAAGTGGTTGACTCCTGCGAATTTATGAATTATATCTTCTTCACTTAGACCAAGCATTTGTGATTCACCAATTTTGGCCATGACGGGAACATTACACAGTCCAACAACTTTATCCCATTTACCATAACGAAGAACAGCTTCAGTAACCATGCCAGCGGGATTGGCGAAGTTGATTAACCAGGCATTTGGACAGAGGCGTTTCATATCCTCGACAATTTCCAGTACAATTGGAACTGTTCTGAATGCTTTAAAAATCCCACCATGACCATTTGTTTCTTGTCCCAACATACCATATGAGAATGGTATGCGTTCGTCTTTTATCCGGGCATCCAATTGACCGACACGGAATTGAGTGGTTACAAAATCAGCATCTTTTAGAGCTTCTTCACGATCCAAGGTCATGTGAACTTTGACATCGTAAGGACTGGCATCCCACATTCTCTGTGCCATGACTCCGACGATTTCTTGCTTTTCTTTGCCTTCTTCGACATCAACTAACCAGATTTCGCTAATTGGCAGTTGATCATATCGTTTGATAAAACCTTCCATTAATTCTGGGGTATAAGAGCTTCCGCCTCCAATAGTTACTATTTTAACCATTTCTTTTTCCTTCTTTCTTATTCTATAACTTGAGTATACGGCATTAAAAATATTAAACAAGTCAAAAAGAATCATTTAAAAAATTGTTTACAAATATTTTCGTTTTTTAGATGCTTTTTGAAAATATTTTTGCTAAAGTGAGGGTAATGATCAAGAGGGAGAAAATTATGCTCATTAAGGAAGAATTGGAGTCTTACACATTTTCACAAGCCGAATCACTTGCTGTCAGATACATAATAAACCATGTTGAAGAATTGGAAAAAATCAGTATTCAAGCACTAGCTAAAGAAACCTTTACACAGCCTTCGACAATCGTTAGGATTGCTAAAAAATTAGGTTTTAAGGGCTGGGTTGATTTTAAACATGCCTATCATGTTCTGCTTGATATCCTATATGGTCTGGTATTTTCTTCTTATTATGATGAAAACTTAAACCATTTAAAAAGATCAGGTCAATTAATTGATCGAAGGTTTTCTGCAACACAGTTGATGGAGGAAGAAAAATGAATTTGAAATTATAAAGATTTATATATATTTTATAAAAAAATCTAAGCTTAGCTTAGACTTTTTATGGTATTGAGATTTGTTGCAAAAGCAAGTCAGCACTTGTGGATGGTAAAATCCTAATCCTGTTTAAGGATAAAAGGCCATTTGTAGCACTTGCTAACCCTTCATTAGTTGTTACGCCTAATTTATAGTTTAAGGAATTAGCTATTTCAAGAGTGGTATCACTATATCTTCCAGAAGGATAAGCAACTGCGATGGTATTTTGATTTAAATTTGTATCAAGATAATCTTTTGACTCTTTTAGTTCAGCTTTTTGTAATTCTGGACTTTGTTTAGATAAGTCGGGATGATTGACCGTGTGATCCTGGAAGGACATGCCATTTTTTTTCATTTCAGCCATTTGCTCTAAGCTTAAATTGCTAACTCTTTTTTCATCGGTAAAAGCAGTAATAACATTATTTGTTGCTTTGACATGATATTTCGTCATAATAGGATAGGCAACTTGATAAAAGTCAATCATACTGTCGTCGAAAGTAAGCCATACAATTTTTTCGGCTGGCTTTTCATTATTTTTAAGCACACGATAAGCTTCCTCTGGTGTTAAAAAATAATAGCCTGCTTCTGACATTGCTTTAATTTGCTCTTCAAATGTAGTGGGATCGACAATTAAATTAGCATTAGCAGATTCGGAAGGAGCCATGACATGGACGGCATGATACATTAGAATAGGTAAAGCTATCGGTTCACTTTCTTTGGTCCATTTGCTTTTCTCCTCTTTTGCCGTTGCGGCTTTCTTTAGCTGTACTTTGGATTGTTTTGGCTTGTTAACCTGGGTTTTACTTGTTTTTTGCAAGTAGCTAAAACTCAGACCAACAAGGATAAAGACTGTAATGAGTGTGAAGAAAATAAGTGCTAAGCCTTTATTTTTTTGGTTTTTTTGACGTCTTGACATAAATTACTCCGTAAGTTATTTTCTTTATTATATCACTTTTAAGGCTATTTTAATTCAAATTATAGTAATTTTAGTTTTTTTGAATAGGAGAAAGCTATAAAATTGGATATAATTTTGGTATAATGTTAGGAATATAGCTTGAATGCGTTACGTTTTGATAGGTAGGAGAATAGAATGGCAGTAAAAATAGCATTATTAGGATTTGGAACAGTAGCAAGTGGACTTCCTTTCTTAATAAAAGAAAACACCAATAAAATTGAAAAGGCAGCTGGTTCTAAAATAGAGATAGCAAAAGTTTTAGTCAGAAATAATGCTGAAAAACAAGGCCTAGAAGAAAAAGGCTATGACTATCATTTTGTGACTTCAATTGAGGAGATTCTCGAAGATTCCGAGATTGATATTGTTGTCGAATTAATGGGACGGATTGAACCAGCAAAATCATTTATCATTAGTGCCTTAAATGCAGGTAAACATGTTGTCACAGCTAACAAAGATTTGATTGCTCTACATGGAAAAGAAATCCGTGAACTGGCAGAGCAACTGCATTTAGCTTTTTATTATGAGGCAGCAGTGGCAGGTGGAATTCCAATTCTCAGAACACTTGCTAACTCGTTTACATCTGATAAAATTACTCGAGTTTTGGGTGTTTTAAATGGCACATCTAACTTCATGATGACTAAAATGGTTGAAGAAGGCTGGTCTTACGAAGAAGCTCTAAATAAGGCTCAGGCTTTGGGCTATGCTGAAAGTGATCCGACAAATGATGTTGAAGGAATTGACGCGGCTTACAAAGTAGCCATTTTAAGTCAATTTGCCTTTGGAATGACATTGGATTTTAATGATGTTAAACACCAAGGGATTTCAAGTATTACTCCTGAGGATGTTTTGATTGCTCAAAAATTAGGGTACGTGATTAAATTAGTTGGGTCTCTGGAAGAAACAAAATCAGGTATTGCTGCAGGTGTAATGCCGACCTTTATTCCACAAGACCATCCACTTGCTAGTGTGAGTGGTGTTATGAATGCTGTTTTTGTGGAATCAATCGGTATTGGTGAATCGATGTTTTACGGACCAGGTGCTGGTCAAAAACCAACAGCTACCTCAGTAATGGCTGATATTATCCGTATTTCTCGTCGTTTGAAGGATAATACCATCGGCAAAGCTTTTAATGAATTTAAAGTTGAAACAAAGTTGGCTGATAAAAAAGATATTTCAAGTCTTTATTATTTGGCGATTGAGACATCAGATGAAAAAGGTCAATTATTACGGTTAACTAAAATATTCAATGATCAGGATGTTTCTTTAAGACAAGTGTTACAAGATAAGGCTAAAGATGGGAGAGCCAGAGTTGTTACCATTACCCATGCGGTTAGTGAAAAGCAACTTGATGATTTAACACAAAAGATATCTGAAGAAGAAGGCTTCCAATTACTCAATAGATTTAAAGTATTAGGAGATTAACATGTTAATTAGAGTTCCGGCTACTTCAGCTAATTTAGGACCAGGATTTGATTCGATTGGATTAGCTGTAACGAAGTACTTAGAGATAGAAGTTTTAGAAGAAAGTGATGACTGGTTTGTTGCGCATGATCTTGGTGATGTGCCACATAATCAGGATAATTTATTAATTCAAACAGCACTAAGATTAGCCCCTAATATTCAGCCCCATCATATCAAAATGACATCAGATATCCCATTAGCAAGAGGTTTGGGTTCGTCATCATCTGTTATCGTTGCTGGGATTGAACTGGCTAATCAATTAGCTGGCTTAGACTTATCTGCTGAACGGAAGTTGACGATAGCTAATCAATTTGAAGGGCATCCTGACAATGTTGCACCAGCTATCTTTGGTCAATTGGTTATTGCCTCTCAACTTGATACGGGATTAGATTATGTTCACCTCCCATTCCCAGAAACAGGGTTAGTAGCTTTTATTCCTAATTATGAACTAAAGACCTCAGATTCTAGACAAGTCTTACCTCAGCATTTATCTTATAAGCAAGCAGTTAAAGCATCATCTGTGGCAAATTTGGCTATCGCAGCAATTGTAACAGGTGATTTAGTTAAGGCTGGTAAAGCTATTGAAAATGATATGTTTCATGAAGTATATCGTCAAAAATTAGTCAAAGAATTTCAGGAAATTAAACAGATTGCTAGAAGCTTAGGTGCCTATGCAACTTATCTTTCAGGGGCAGGTCCAACAGTAATGATTATCTGTCCAAAAGAAATGACAGAAACAATTATTACTGATTTAAAGAAATTAGAGTTAGACGGTCAAGTTATTCCCTTATCAGTGGATGGAAATGGCTTACAAGTTATTAAATAATTTTTTATTAAAAATAGGTGATAAAAAGGAAAAAAGTAATTGGAAACGCTTTTCCTTTTTTTATTCTATGCTATACTATAGTTACTGTGACTAAGAGGACAAAAATGAAGTATAAAGATGTATTAAATTGGATACATGGTCAATTAACTTTTGGCATTAAACCGGGGATTGATCGAATGAAGTGGGTGCTTGAGCAATTAGGAAATCCGCAAGACAATATCTTTGCTATTCATGTCGTTGGGACAAATGGTAAAGGCTCAACTGTTAATAATTTACAGCATATCTTAACCAATTCTGGTTATCATGTTGGGACTTTTACATCTCCATATATAGTAGATTTTAAAGAACGGATTTCAGTAGATGGTCAAATGATTCCTGAAGAGGATTTAGTCACTTGTGCAGAACTGATTAAACCGCTGACGGATAGAATTGCTGGAGAGACTGATTTTGGAGAGGTGACTGAATTTGAGCTTATCACTTTAATAATGTTTCTTTACTTTGGGCGCCTTCATCCAGTTGATATAGCAATCATAGAGGCCGGTTTAGGCGGTAGGTTTGACTCAACAAATCTGTTTAATGCATTTGCAGTTATCTGTCCCTCGATTGGTTTAGACCATCTTAATATTTTAGGGGACACTTACAGTGCCATTGCAGAGCAAAAAGCAGGTGTTATTAAAGGGAGTGAAGCAGTTATCTTTGCTATTGATAATCAAGAAGCAAGACAAGTTTTCTTAGATAAAATTGCGGAGAAAAAAGCGGTAGCTTACGAGTATGGCCATGAATTTAACTTAAGTCCCACGGCTGACGCTTTAGAATTTACATCACAGCTTGGCAAGATTTCTCAGTTAGAATTAGCCATGCCTGGCCAACATCAACTATCAAATGCTAGTTTATCTATCATGGCAGCTCAGCTATTGCAAGAAAAAATGCCAAAAATTACTGATAAGGCTATTAGAAAAGGTCTTAAGGAAGCTTTTTGGCTTGGTCGGACAGAACTATTAGCCGATAATCTGATGATTGATGGGGCTCATAATAAAGAGAGTGTTCTGGCTTTAGTAGATGTGGTTAAAGAACATTACGCCGATAAACGGATTCATCTGCTTTTTGGAGCAATTGATACAAAACCGATTGATGATATGTTGAAGCTTTTGGAAACAGTGGGAGATGTAAGGGTAACAAGTTTTCGTTACCCCAATGCTTATCCTTTGGAAAAGTATCCAGAGCGGTTTGAAAGATGTCCTGATTTTAAAGCTTGGTTGGCCAATATAGATTTATCTAGTCAATCAGATTTTTATCTTGTTACAGGCTCTCTCTATTTTATCTCAGAAGTTAGACAGTATTGGAAATTAGAAAAAGACAAAGGATAGTAAGCGCGAATGAATTTAGAAAAAGCAGAAAAAGCCATTTATCAATTATTAGAAGCTATTGGAGAGAATCCAGAGCGTGAAGGACTCTTAGATACACCTAAACGAGTTGCCAAGATGTACAAGGAAATGTTTTCTGGCTTAGAAGCTGATCCTAAGGATCAATTTACAGCTGTTTTTACAGAGAACCATGAAGATGCAGTTATTGTCAAAGATATCTATTTCCACTCCATGTGCGAGCACCATTTAGTGCCTTTTTATGGCAAAGCACATATTGCTTACTTGCCAAGTGATGGCCGTGTTACTGGCTTAAGTAAATTGGCTAGGGCCGTTGAAGTAGCAAGCAAGCGACCACAGTTGCAAGAGCGACTAACGGCGCAAGTAGCTGACGCGCTGGAGGAAGCTCTTCATCCCAAAGGCATCTTTGTCTTGTTAGAAGCAGAACATATGTGTATGACTATGCGTGGTATTAAAAAGCCTGGTAGTAAAACCATTACAACCACAGCACGTGGTATTTATCAAACGGATCGTGAAGAAAGAAAAGAAATTTTAAGCTTAATTAATGAGAAGTAGGTAGTCAGATGAAAATTGGAAAATATGTTTTAGAAGGCAAAGCTGCTATTATGGGGGTTTTAAATGTTACTCCAGATTCGTTTTCTGATGGTGGGTCTTATACAACTATTGAAAATGCCTTGGCTCAAACAAAACAGATGATTGCGGATGGAGCAAAGATTATTGATATTGGCGGTGAATCAACTCGTCCAGGTTTTCAATTTGTGACTGCTTCAGAAGAAATTGAGAGGGTAGTACCTGTTATCAAGGCAATCAAAGAAAAATTTGATGTTTTAGTCAGTGTGGATACTTATAAGACGGAGACGGCGCGTGCTGCTTTAGATGCGGGTGCAGATATCTTAAATGATGTTTGGGCGGGTCTTTATGATGGACAAATGATTGACTTAGCTGTTGAATACCAAGTTCCCATTATTCTTATGCATAATCAAGATGATGAAGTTTATCAAGATGTCACAAAAGATGTGTGTCAGTTTTTAGCTGAACGGGCTAATTTAGCACTAGAAAAAGGCTTAGCTAAAGAAAATATCTGGATTGATCCAGGATTTGGCTTTGCAAAAGATGTGCAACAAAATATGGAGTTACTTAAAGGGCTTGATCAAGTCTGTCAATTAGGTTTCCCAGTCTTATTTGGTATTTCACGAAAACGTGTTGTTGATGCTCTGATGGGCGGACAGACTAAAGCTTTAGAACGTGATGGTGCAACAGCAGCTTTATCTGGCTATGCTATTAGTAAAGGCTGCCAGATTGTCCGTGTTCATAATGTTGCAGCAAATAAAGAAATTGTTGATGTTTTAAGTCAATTAATGTGAGGAACTATGGATAAAATATATTTAAATAATTGTCGGTTTTATGCGTATCACGGCGCACTGAAAGAAGAGCAAGTGTTGGGGCAAATTTTTGTTGTCGATCTTTGCTTATCAGTTGATTTGACAACAGCAGGTCAAACAGACAATGTTGAAGACACTGTCCATTATGGCTATGTCTATGAATCAGTAAAGGCAGAAGTTGAAGGAACAAAACATGCACTTATTGAGCATTTAGGTCAGTCAATTTGTGATAAATTATTTGAGGAATTTCCTAAAATCAATGCGATCACAATTAAAATTAGTAAAGAAAACCCGCCAATAGCAGGACATTATACCTCTGTCTCGGTTGAGTTGGAGCGTTGCCGATGAACAAGATTTATCTTAGTTTAGGGAGTAATCAAGGTGACAGTCTAACGATATTGACTGATGCCATTACCTTAATCAACAAAATTCCAAAAAGTAATGTCAAAAAGGTGTCATCTTTTTATCGGACACCAGCATGGGGTAAAGAAGATCAAGAAGATTTTTTTAATTGTGCCATATCGGTTGAATCAGAGTTAAGTGCCCAAGACTTTTTGCAAGAAACGCAGGCAATTGAAATTGAATTGGGTAGAGTTAGGCACGAAAAATGGGGACCTCGTACGATTGATATTGATATACTTTTATATAATCAAGAAAAAATAGTAACTGACACATTGACTGTGCCTCATCCCTACATGACTAAACGTGCATTTGTATTAGTCCCTTTACTTGAGATTGCGCCTCATTTACAAATGGTTGAGCAGTCACTGCCTTTATCAGACTATTTAAAAAAATTAGATTCATCCTCAATCCTTAAAGTAGTTGAGTAAGTGACACGAATACACGACAAACGCATGAAGAAAGCTTTGTTTTCAGAAATCAAGATTCATAATGACAAAATCAGTCAAAGTAGTAAACTAGAAGTGAGGTGACTAGGATGATTGATTTTATTATTTCTATTGATGAACG
>NZ_JBRUGD010000022.1:0-16024 GCF_053206145.1 Streptococcus hongkongensis | reverse complement strand
AAAACCATAATAGACTCATTCGCCGCTGGTTACCTAAGGGAAGCAAGAATGCGACCCCAAAACAGGTCGCATTCATTGAAAATTGGATAAATAACTATCCTAAAAAAATACTAGGTTACAAATCTCCAAAAGAGTTTTTCTTGGCTGGCTAACTTGAACTTGTAATTTGCCTTCCAAAAAAGAACGTAAAATAATCCATAAAAGTTATTAAAGCACTTGACTTAAATGGTTATTTTTTGGTATGATATAAGACGGTATTGTTTACCCCATTTGAAAGGCCCCGGAACCTTCCAAATACCTTTGCGTGGGACGGAACACCCACCATAACTGTAAACAAATATTACGAATTCGTATAGGAGAAATCATGAACAAAACAACTTTTATGGCTAAAACTGGCCAAGTTGAACGCAAATGGTACGTTGTTGACGCAACTGATGTGCCACTTGGACGTCTTTCTGCAGTAGTTGCTAGCGTACTTCGCGGAAAAAACAAACCAACATTCACACCTCACACTGATACAGGTGATTTTGTAATTGTTATCAATGCTGAAAAAATCAAATTAACTGGTAAAAAAGCAACTGATAAAATTTACTACACTCACTCAATGTACCCAGGTGGATTGAAACAAATCTCAGCAGGTGAACTACGTTCTAAAAATGCTGTACGTTTGATTGAAAAATCTGTTAAAGGCATGCTTCCACATAACACTCTTGGACGTGCGCAAGGCATGAAATTGAAAGTCTTCGTTGGAGCTGAGCATACACATGCTGCACAACAACCAGAAGTACTTGACATTTCAGGACTTATCTAAGAGGAAAGGAGCATTAAATAATGGCACAAGCACAATATTTAGGTACTGGCCGTCGTAAAAACGCTGTTGCACGCGTACGTTTGGTTCCAGGTACTGGTAAAATCACTGTTAACAAAAAAGATGTTGAAGAATACATCCCACACGCAGACTTACGTCTTGTTATCAACCAACCTTTCGCAGTAACTTCTACAGAAGGTTCATACGACGTTATGGTTAACGTTGTAGGTGGTGGATACGGTGGACAATCAGGTGCGATTCGTCATGGTATCGCTCGAGCATTGTTACAAGTAGACCCAGACTTCCGCGATTCATTAAAACGCGCTGGACTTCTTACACGTGACGCACGTATGGTTGAACGTAAAAAACCAGGTCTTAAAAAAGCCCGCAAGGCATCACAATTCTCAAAACGTTAATATTCAGTTATATCAACGTTTCAGAGCACTTTGCGAAGTTGTCGCAAGGTGCTTTTTTGATGAAAAAAGTGCTTTGGTAATCCTTTTGGTAATCTTTCGAGACTTGGTTTTTGGTCAATATGAGGCTGAGCAATAAATCTAGTTCATTTAGCCTTATTAAGATACTCTGCAAATTTTGTAATTGACTGTTTTTCACCAGCTTTTGTAGCATGGCTATAAGTGTCTAAAGTCATCTGGCTGCTTGCATGGCCTAAGCGTTTAGCAGTATTGACTGGGTCAATTCCCATTTCAATCATCAGGGTTGCGTGAGTGTGTCTAAACCCATGTGGGCTAATCTTTTTAAGATTATGCTTACGTATAATACGTTTTAGAATATTGTTGATATAGTCAGCGTGTAAGGGTTCTATCTCACCATCTCGGTTGCAGTATGTAAACATAAATTCTTTGTCGAGAGAAAGAGGTTGTACTGATAATTGCCACTTTTCTCTGCTAGTTTCCTGTTTCCATTTGTTGAGGATAGAACAGGTTTCATCATCAAGATATATAGAGCGTACAGAGAATGTATTTTTAGTTTCTTTTTCAATGGCATGACCATCTATTCTTCCTAAACTTTTGCTGACTGTTAATAGTTGATTCTCAGAATCAAAATCTTCCCATTTGAGGGCGTAGAGCTCTCCTTTTCGTAACCCACTGTATGCTAGTAATCGAAATAGTGCATAATGTTTATAAGGTTCATTTTCTAAAATGATTGTCAAAAAATGATGCAACTCGTTAACTGTCCAATAGTTCTCACTGACAGTTTTTTTGAGTTTAGGCATAATAACCTTGCTCATAGGATTTCGTTCAATATAATTCATATTAATGGCAAATTCAAATATTTTAGAAGTATAAGATTTGATTTGCTTCATGTTTTTGAATGTCTTGGCTTTGTCAGTGATGAAGGATTGACAGTCTAAAGGACTGATTTTTGAAATTTTCTTTTCTCCAAAAACAGGAAGAATATGTAGGCGATAGAGGTCGGCAGTTTTGACTGCAGTAGTTGCTTCAACAGTATCTTTGTAAGCTTCATACCACCTTTGATAAAGCTCTTGGTAAGTGTAGGTTGTTTGAGCAGTAATATGGACAAAAGTTCCACTATTCAACTGATGATTAACAGCAGTTTCATGAGCTTTGGCAGCTTTGCGCGTCTTGAATCCTCGTTTAGTATAATATTTTTTCTTACCGTAGTCGTTTAGACCAAGGTAAACTTTAACAAAATAGGTGACTCCTTTTGTAGATTGGTACTTGTGTACAGACATAACAGTTCTCCGTTTCTAAGTTTTCGGAGCTTATGTAATTGAGAAACTGTTCGTTTATTTTTTGTGTCGGTCTTCTTGTCTAATTCGGTATTCTTCAGTCTGAATCCAGGTTTGCCAAATTTCTGACTCTCGTTTTAAACTATTCATGTGTTTAGTGAAAGTTTTCATGAATTCTTCCTCATGATTGATCAAGTAGCGCGCTAAAATGCGCCTAAAATCGTCTGAGAAGCCTTCATTTAAGGGCATAGACAAATGAATCTCTCCTAGTTCGATTCCTTTCTTAAGCTTCTCCATATCGCTTTTAAAAGGTGTTACAGAAGTAATTTCAGATGTCTTGAAACTATCAGTGACGATTTTTAAATTTGACGGAGCGTACTTTTCTTCGTCAATTCCAAGGATGTATGCCACTGAGACACCAAAATAATCCGCTAACTTTTGAGCATTCTCTTTTTTAGGTTTTCGTATTCCTTGGTTATAGCTAGATAGTGTTGGGTAGGATATATCTAGCGCTTCACTGATACTTTTTATTTTTTTGCCACTTTCTTCGATAAGTTTAGCTATATTATTAGTCATAGTTACCTCCTAGTTGATATTTTAACACATTTAATACAAAAAGTATAATACCACTTGACAAGGATACAAAAAGTATTTATAATTTAAAATGTATAATAAAATATACAAATTTCGGAGTTTATTTAATTGAGAAACGGAAACGAGGTAATAATATGTCTGAAGAAGCGACTTTAGTTGTTCAACTTCCCAAAGTTTTGGAAAAACAGTTAAGGGCACATTATGATGAAATGGTCTCTACAGCTATTGAAAGAGCGCTAGAGGATAAAGAGCTATATAAACCTATGGTTCGGATGGCAGCCCTTTCTAGGTGGCTTGATGTATCAACGACAACCCTTCAAAAATGGACACGAGAAGGAATGCCTACAATGGTCATTGATGGTGTGACTCTGTACGATAAACGAGCGGTTACACGTTGGTTGAAGCAATATGAAAGATGAGGTAAAGGATGGCTAATAGACGAATGTTGAGTAAAACGGTAGTACAGACACAACGATTTTTACGCCTACCACTTGAAGCGCAGGCGCTTTACTGTCACTTGGTAGTCAATGCAGATGATGATGGTATTGTTGAAGCTTTTCCTGTTATGCGAATGATCAACGCTAATGAGGACAGTTTGAATTTATTAACTCTTAAGCAGTATTTACTCTTGTTAAACAATGAAATGGTTTACTTTATCAAGGATTTCTTTGAGCAGAATACCATCAAAGCAGATCGTTACACACCGAGTAGTCATCGTCAACTTCTTATAGATTATCTGAAGGATAATCAGTTGTTGGAGAATTTAAATTTAGGTCCACGCTTGATTAATTATCTTCAAAATACTAGGCTCCAAGTTGGAGCCAGTCTGGATCCAGATGGGAACCGCAATATAATTAAAGATAAGATAAGTAAAGATAGGATAGGGAAAGATAAGTTAAGTCAAGATAAGATAGGATTAGATAATGATCCAATCTCATCACGACTGACTGATGACATCTGGTTAATGGAAACACTATGGCATCGAGAATTAACCCGACAGGAAAAAGTATTACTAGAAGGATTAACAGTTAGTGATTCTTTATTGCAGTTAGCTATTCACAAAACAGCTGAGCTTGAGCCAAAAAAACAAAACATGAGTTATGTCAAAGGGATACTAATGAATTGGGAAGCTAGAGGGTTTATAACTGCTGACCAAGTGATAGCGTCTGAAAAAGACTACCGTCCATTAGAAATTTCAAATGTGGAAGTATCTGAAGATTTCATAGCAGCTATGGATATATGGAAAGATTAGGAGGATAACTAGTGATGACAGTATATTATCAATTAGAAAATATGTTAGTGGCTGGATTTAAGTCACAAGAGGAGTACGACCGCTATCAGGCTCTCAAGAGAGACTATGAAAGTGAGACGGAGGACTACAGCTTTTCTATTAGAGAAATCACCAATCAGATTGAAATCATTTGTCAGACCTCAGAGAACGATTTTCCGAACTTATCAGAAGCATTAATAATTGATTATTTAGAACTGGTAGGAGAGTTGAAACGATATGATACTAAGCAGGCAGACCGATATTTAAGGATGGTCCGTTATGTCTGAACGTATCAGAACTATTTTAAAGAAGTTTTATGTGACGGAATTGCAGAATGAAGTACTTAATCAACTAGTAAATGATACAGGCTTACAAACATTCTCTAATTACGCTCGTCGGATGCTTTTTAAGGAAACGTCACTCTTTATTCAATTTGATGACTCTCAGTTTGATGAATTGATTTATTCTCTAAGACGTATTCAAAATAATTTAAGGCAATTATCTAAAATAGCAGATCAGTCTCAAGATAGTCAAGTCTACAGAGCTATGGACTATAGCAGAAGGTTAGTTTCACATTATGAAAAGCAGTTAACTCGTTACCACAAGAAAAAGAAACGGAAATTATTATCTAAGGGAGCTTAATGGATAAAAGGAGAATTAGGAACGTAATTAAACAAGTCTTTTTGTCTGAAGAAGAAAATCAAAAACTGTTAGAGAAAATGAAGCAAGATGGGTTTTCAAACTTTTCTCGTTTTGCTAGAAAGCAATTATTAAAACCTGATTTTGAAACTTGGCTAGTTAGTTTTCCAGAATATCAGCTGCTGACTGACAGGTTACTATCTGTTGGTAGATCAATTAATAGCATCGCTAAAAGCGCAACACAGTTTGGAAAAATTTCCCAACAAGATTTGATGGAATTAGGTCAGTTGATGGAGGAACTTGTAGAATTGGTAGAGAAACAAGTGAAGGAAGACAAGCAACGAATAGCTAAGAAGTGATAGTCGTTCAGTCATTTTGGTAGAATAGTTTTAAATAAAACAACAAAAACGCTGATGGTGGTCAGCGTTTTTTAGCATGTAATTGTAAAAAATCCTTGTACGGACAATGTGAGGCACCGTATAAAGTACGGGAAATCACTAAAAATGGAGTTAGGTCTTTGCGAGCTCAGATAGTGTATACACACTATCGCAAAAAATCCACTACCAAAAGTGAGCAGACGACTCCTTTAGGTGATGGATTTTAACACTTGGGGCAAATCCCCAAACCCCTTGAGGAAACGTGTAAGAAGAAGGGAAAAATGATATAATAGAAATATTAAAGACTGTGAGGATTTGAAGATGTCAGAACAAGCACAAAGGCAAGAGTTGCACCGCAAAATCTGGGCAATCGCAGATGATGTCCGTGGTGCGGTAGATGGTTGGGATTTCAAACAATATATTTTGGGAATCCTTTTTTACCGTTTTATCAGTGAAAATTTCAAGACTTATATCGAGGGTGGTGAGGACTTCAACTATGAGGAGATTCCGGATGAAGTAATCACACCTGAGGTTAAGGATGATGCGATTAAGACAAAGGGGTACTTTATTATGCCTGCGCAGCTTTTTTCCAATGTTGTGAAAACAGCTCGTAGTAATGACAACTTAAATACGGAACTCAAGGACATTTTTGATGCCATTGAGGCGAGTGCTACGGGTTATGCCAGTGAAAATGATATTAAAGGTCTTTTTGACGACGTGGACACCAGAAGTAATAAGCTGGGAAGTACCGTCCCAGAGCGTAATGAACGACTAGCCCTTATTCTAGAAGGTATTGCTAGTCTTGACTTTGGGAATTTTGAGGACAACCATATTGACCTTTTTGGGGACGCTTATGAGTACTTGATTTCAAACTATGCTTCCAATGCAGGGAAGTCAGGTGGCGAGTTTTTTACACCACAGAGTGTGTCACGTCTGTTAGCTCGTATCGTCATGCTGGGTAAGGATGAGAAAAATAAAATCAACAAGATTTATGACCCTGCCTGTGGTTCAGGTTCCCTCCTCCTTCAAGCCAAAAAACAATTTACAGAACATATCATTGAGGATGGTTTTTACGGTCAGGAGATTAACATGACCACTTACAACCTGGCACGAATGAACATGTTCCTCCATAATATCAACTACGACAAGTTCAGCATTGAGCGTGGCAATACGCTGCTGGACCCTAAGCATGGTAACGATAAGCCCTTTGATGCTATCGTGTCTAACCCACCTTATTCTATTAAGTGGATTGGTAGTGATGACCCGACGCTGATCAATGATGACCGTTTTGCACCAGCAGGGATTCTGGCACCTAAATCTAAGGCAGATTTTGCCTTTATCATGCATAGCCTTTCTTATTTGTCTAATAAAGGCAGAGCGGCTATTGTGACCTTCCCTGGGATTTTTTATCGTGGTGGTGCGGAGCAAAAAATCCGTAAATATTTGGTAGACGGAAACTTTGTCGAGGCTGTTATCCAGTTGCCTGATAACCTCTTTTTCGGGACATCTATCGCGACCTGTATCCTTATCCTTGCTAAAAATAAGCCAACAACAGATGTTTTCTTTATTGATGCTAGCCAGCAGTTCAAAAAAGAAACCAATAACAATGTCTTGACAGAAGAGAACATCGAGAAAATTCTGGAAAGTGTTGAGCATAAGAATAATGAAGAGTATTTTGCCCAGCTCATTTCTCAAGAAAAAATTGTAGAAGCTGACTACAATCTCACTGTATCTACCTACGTGGAAAAAGAGGATACGCGTGAGAAGATTAATATTGATGTATTAAACAAAGAAATTGCGGAGACCGTGAAAAATATTGACCGCTTACGAGCAGAGATTGATAAGATTGTCGAGGAGTTGAGCTGATATGACCTACATTGATGAAATGATAAAAGAGCTTTGTCCTGACGGAGTAGAGTGGAAAGAGTTGGGAAAGGTCTGTGTTGTAAAAACAGGGCAGTCGGTTAATAAAACATTTATACAGAATAATTCTGGAGATTACCCAGTTATCAATAGTGGGAAACAACCTTTGGGATATGTAGATGTTTTCAATACGGAAGATGATCCAATAGGAATTACTTCTAGGGGAGCAGGAGTTGGCTATGTTTCGTGGAATGAAGGAAAA
Source organism: Streptococcus hongkongensis (assembly GCF_053206145.1). Taxonomy (NCBI): domain Bacteria; kingdom Bacillati; phylum Bacillota; class Bacilli; order Lactobacillales; family Streptococcaceae; genus Streptococcus; species Streptococcus hongkongensis. Next base: position 8,500 of record NZ_JBRUGD010000022.1, on the reverse strand, counting down.
TATTTTAGAGGGAATCTCAATTATTCTGCAACTGTTAAAGACTCGGAGAAGCTGTTACCACGCTATTTGTATTATTTTTTGAAAAATAATTCTAAAAAAATTGAGGAATTATGTACTTTTGATGGTATACCAGCTCTGAACAAGTCTAAGCTAGAAAAACTTAATATTGCTATTCCCCATGAAGATATTCAAAAAGAAATCGTCAAAATACTTGACAAATTCACTGATTATGTTACAGAATTGACCGCAGAATTGACCGCAGAATTGACCTTCCGACAGAAGCAATATTCTTATTTTAGAGATAAACTCCTAAGTTTTGATGATGAAAGTATGGGGGGGGCGAACAATAAGGTTTACACTGTCCAGTGGAAGATGTTGGGGGAGGTGGCGGAGAATTTGGATAGTCAGCGTAAACCAGTAACAAAAGGGAATCGGAGTTCTGGCAACTATCCTTACTATGGAGCTTCTGGAATAGTTGACTATGTGGATGATTATATTTTTGATGGTGATTATTTATTGGTTTCGGAAGATGGAGCCAATCTAATTGCTAGAAAAACACCTATTGCATTTTCTATTTCTGGTAAGTCGTGGGTAAATAATCATGCTCATATTTTAAGGTTTGATGATGCTATTGATCAAAAGTATGTGGGCTATTATCTTAATTATATTGATTTAACTCCATATATTTCAGGAGCTGCCCAGCCTAAATTGAATCAGCAGAATTTGAATAGTATTAAAATTCCTTATCCCAATCAATCGATTAGGAATAAAATCGTCCAAGTCCTGGACAATTTCGATACAGTTTGTAACGACCTCAACATCGGACTGCCCAAGGAGATTGAACTTCGGCAGAAACAATACGAGTATTTCCGAGATAAGCTCTTGACCTTCGCCGCCGCAGGCGTGTATACTGACAGTACAGTACAGTACAGACAAGACCTGATTAGGCTCTTGACCTGGGTCTTTGGCCCAATCCGAGTGGAGTTGGGAGCTGTTTGTGACTTTACGCGTGGCAATAATCTTCAGAAGAAGGATTTCACGACGGAAGGCTACCCAGTCATTCATTACGGACAAATCTACACCAAGTATGGATTTTCAACAAGCGAAACCATTTCCTACACCAGCCTTGCTGTTTTTGAAAAATTGAAGAAAGCCCAGCCAAATGATATTGTCATGGCAACGACTTCTGAAAATATAGAAGATGTTGGAAAGGCGGTTGTTTGGGAAGGTGGCGAGGAGATTGGTATTTCAGGAGATGCTTATATCGTGAGTACCAGTCAAAATGCTCGTTATTTGAATTATTTCTTCAAATCAGTCCATTTCCAAATCCAGAAGGAGAAAAAGGTTACGGGGACAAAGGTTATCCGTATCAACTCGAAAGACATGGAGAAATTCATCATCACCCTCCCACCGCTCGATAGACAAGCCAAAATCGTTTCCATACTAGACAAGTTCGATGAGCTGACGACCTCCCTCACTCAGGGATTGCCAAGGGAAATCCAGCAACGTCAAAAGCAATATGCCTATTTCAGGGATAGGTTGTTGCAATTTTAAACAAAGAGGTGACACCTTATGGGAAAAAGGTTGGCAGACATTGCTCTGGAGCTGAAGGAGTCAGATAAGAAGGTTCATCTGATTTATGCCTTCAATGGAACAGGAAAAACACGATTGTCTAAAGAATTTACTAAACTTGTTACACCTGATGAAGATGAACTGACAAGGCAAAAAATTCTCTATTATAATGCTTTTACAGAAGACTTGTTTTATTGGGATAATGAGGCAATTGCCTTGAAAATTTGGAATAACTATTTTATGGATTGGATTCTAATAGAGCAAGGACAAGATGGAAATATTATTAAGAATTTTCAACAATACACAAATGATAAGCTGATGCCTAACTTTAACTTCTCAGATAGAAGTGTTACCTTCTCTATTGAACGTGGTAATGAGGAGATTGCAGAATCCATTAAGTTATCCAAAGGAGAAGAAAGCAATTTTATTTGGTCGATATTTTACACGCTATTAGAGCTAGTAATTAGTGAGCTGAAAATTCCAGAATTAGATGAAAGAAGCACATCCGATTTTAATCAGTTGAAGTATGTATTTATTGATGATCCCGTTTCATCTTTGGATGATAATCATTTGATCGAAGTTGCGTCTAATTTAGCTTCCTTAATTAAAGAGAGCAATAAGGAGAATTTAGGATTGCAATTTATCATCACGACTCATAACCCCTTATTCTATAATGTTTTACACAATGAATTTGGAAATGCTAATAAGTTTAGACTAGAAAAATTGGAAGATGGTACCTATGAACTGCACGCACAAAGAAATGATTCACCATTTTCTTATCACATGTTTTTGAGAAATGAACTGAGAACAGCAATAAATGAAAACAGAATTCAAAAATATCATTTTAATTTTTTGAGAAATCTTTTTGAAAAAACTGCGACGTTTTTAGGGTACATGGATTGGAAAGATTTGTTACCGCGTGAAGCAGACGATGAAACAAAATTGAGCTATGCAAAAAGAATCTTAGATATTTCAAGTCACTCGCAGTATTCGGGAGAAGAAGTTTCTAGTCTCAATCCTAGAGAGAAACAGATGTTAATTTATCTGTTTGAAAGTTTTGATAATACCCACCAATTCAATAAGGAGCACCTATGACAAGTACCTTTCAAACCACACCCATTGTCGAAACCAACAATTTCATCGTTTTAGACAAATACACTAAAATTACCCAGCCCAGCACCTATCAGACGGAAGCAGACTTGGAGCGAGAGCTGGTTAGTGATTTGCGGCAGCAGGGATACGAGTACCTCAACAATCTGACGACCCCAGAAGCTCTCTTAGATAACCTAAAGACCCAGATGGAAGCCCTTAACGGCGTTGTTTTTTCTGAGGCAGAATGGCTACGTTTTTTAGAGGAGTACCTCAATAAGCCTAGTGATGGTTTGATTGACCGCACCCGAAAGCTCCACGATAACCACATCTACGACTTTATCTTTGACGATGGGCATATCCAAAATATTTATCTCTGGGATAAGAAAAATATCAGTCGAAATAAGCTTCAGGTTATTAACCAAATGTCTCAAGTTGGGACTTCAAGTAATCGTTATGATGTGAGCATTTTGGTCAATGGGCTACCCTTAGTACAAATTGAGCTTAAAAAGCGTGGGGTGGCTATTCGTGAGGCTTTTAATCAGGTTCACCGTTACAGCAAGGAGAGTTTCAATGAAGAAAATTCACTCTTCAAGTATCTCCAGATTTTTGTCATTTCAAATGGGACGGATACTCGCTATTTTGCCAATACCACAAAGCGGGAGAAAAATTCTTTTGACTTTACCATGAATTGGGCACTGAAAAATAATGATCCTATTAAGGATTTGAAGGATTTTACAGCGACCTTTTTCAGTCAGCAGACACTTTTAAACGTTCTCATCAATTATTCAGTTTTTGATACCAGTGATACCCTCCTTATCATGCGTCCCTATCAGATTGCGGCGACGGAGCGGATTATTTGGAAGATTCGCTCGGCCATTGACAGCAAACTCAAGAGTGGTCCTGAGACTGGCGGTTATATCTGGCATACTACGGGGTCTGGTAAGACCTTGACCAGTTTTAAGGCGGCGAGACTGGCGACTGAGATGGATAAAGTGGACAAGGTTTTCTTTGTGGTTGATAGGAAAGACTTGGACTACCAGACTATGAAAGAATACCAGCGTTTTTCACCTGACTCAGTTAATGGGTCAAATAGCACAGCTGGACTTAAACGCAATATAGAAAAAGATGACAATAAGATTGTGGTTACGACAATTCAAAAGCTCAATAACTTTATGTCTAGTGAAGCAGAGCATGAGATTTACAACAAGCAAGTGGTTTTTATCTTTGACGAATGCCACCGTTCCCAGTTTGGCGAGGCTCAAAAGCGCTTAAAACAAAAGTTTAAGAAGTATTGTCAGTTTGGTTTTACAGGGACGCCGATTAAAGTTGAAAATGCTTTAGGCAGTGAGACGACGGCTTCTGTATTTGGTCGGGAACTTCATGCATACGTCATTACCGATGCTATCCGCGACCAAAAGGTGTTGAAATTTAAGGTGGATTACAATGATGTTCGTCCACAGTTTAAGTCGTTGGAAACTGAGCAAGATTTAGGGAAATTATCTGCTGCTGAAAATAAAAAAGCCCTACTTCATCCAACACGGATTACAGAGATTTCGGCTTATATTTTAGAACATTTTAATCAAAAGACACATAGACAAAACGGTAAAGGATTTAACGCTATGTTTGCCGTGTCAAGTGTCGAGGCGGCCAAGGCTTACTACCAAGAGTTGCAAGACCAACAAGCTGGAAAAGATAAACCATTGAAGATTGCAACCATCTTCTCTTATGCAGCAAATGAGGAGCAGGCTGCGATTGGGGAGATTGATGACGAGACTTTCAGCCCTGCTGACTTGGCAGATATTAGTAGTAAGGAATTTTTGAGTGGAGCGATTTCCGATTATAATCGCCTGTTTCAGACCAACTTTAGTATCAATGGCAATGAGTTTCAAAACTATTACCGTGATTTAGCTAAGCGAGTCAAGTCTGGAGAAGTGGATTTGCTGATTGTCGTCGGTATGTTTTTGACTGGTTTTGATGCTCCAACCTTGAATACACTTTTTGTGGATAAAAACCTACGCTATCATGGACTTATTCAGGCTTTTTCTCGAACCAATCGGATTTACAATGCGACTAAGACGTTTGGAAATATCGTCACCTTTCGTGATTTGGAGAAGGCAACGACAGATGCGATTAAGCTTTTTGGCAAGACTGAGACGGCTGATATTCTGTTGGAGCGCTCTTACGACGACTACATGACTGGCTATATTGAGGCTGGTCAAGAGCAAAAAGGGTATTTGGAAGTCGTTAAAGAATTGCAGGAAAAATTCCCGGATCCTGCGACGATTAGTAAAGAAAGTGATAAGAAAGAATTTGTGACCCTATTTGGTCAGTTCTTGCGTTTGGATAATATCTTGCAGAACTATGATGATTTCATGAGTTTGCAGGCTTTGCAAGAGTTAGATGTTACAGACGCAGAGGCTGTGGCAGAGTTCAAAGAACGTTTTCATCTGAACGACGAAGCTGTTGCGGAACTTTCTAAAATGGACATCCCAAGTATTCGTGAGATTCAAGATTATCGCTCTACTTACAATGATATCAAGTCCTGGTATGACAATGAGAGGCGGAATCAGCAGAATAGCGATTCCGAAATCGATTGGGATGCGGTTGTCTTTGAAGTAGAGTTGTTGAAGTCACAGGAAATCAATCTGGACTATATTCTGGAATTGATTTTTGAAACCAACCAAAAGGTATCCGATAAGGATCAACTCATTGAAGAAATTACTCGAACTATCCGTGCTAGTCTGGGTCAGAGAGCTAAGGAAAGCTTGATTGTGGATTTTATCAATGCCAGCGACTTGGACAGTTTTTCCGAGAAGTCAGATATTTTAGAACAATTTTATACATTTGCCCGCCAAAAACAAAAAGAAGCAGTAGCTAATTTGATTGAGACAGAGGGGCTGAATGCCGAGAGTGCAAGCCGATATATTCAGATGTCGCTCAAACGAGAGTACGCTAGTGAAAATGGTAATGCTCTCAATGAAGCACTTCCTAAGATGAGTCCCCTCAATCCACAATATCGTACCAAAAAGCAGACGGTATTTGAAAAAATTGTGGATTTGGTGGAGCGATTTAAGGGAATTGGTGGAGAAATTTAACCATTATTATTTCTTCTGGACATAAGAAGAGACAAACTTTACATTAGAGGTTGATATTTTAAGAAATATCAAAGGTATTATATCAGTAGTATAAAAAGCTGACTTATCATTTATTTGGAGATGACAGTTGTTCCAAAAACGTGATGCTTAATATCGAAAAGGAGGATTAAACTTGGAAAATAAAAGGGATTTAATTTAAACCCTATCCCACTACCAATTCTCACTCGAAAGCCAACATTTAGACAGGAAATCCGCCCGAAAGAAACCGTCTGAACTGCTTAAACACCTGATTGCCTTTGCTAATGCAGATGGTGGCCAGCTGGTCATCGGTATTGAGGACGACAAGCAGAATAACATCATTACTGGCTTCAAAGATGGCAGAGCCTATCCCATTGATGAGTTCAAAAAAATTGACCGTGAGATGCGTGACACTCCTTTGGATTTATCTTTTGAAGAAATCCCTGTCGTTAATCACAAGGGTGAGGAAGACTTTATTTTGGTCATCTCAGTTGAATTGTCATCAAACCGAGTGATTGCTGCGCCTAATGATGAGGTTTACCTGCGTCAGGGTGATGAGACAGTTAAGCTCAGTTATGAACAACGAACTCAACTCAGCTATGATAAAGGACAACGTTTCTTTGAGGATGAAGTTGTGGCTGACGCAACCTTGGAAGACATTGATGATGACCTGGTTCAGGATTTCAAGAATCGATTTGACATTGCAGACCGTTCTACAGAAGAAATTCTCAAAGCTCGGCGTTTTCTGGTCAATGGAAAATTGACCAAGGCTGCTATCTTGCTTTTTGGTAAATACCCATCAGCTTTCTTCCCTCAAGCTCGTGTTCGTTTTCAGCGGTTTGATGGCACGGACATGGGGACAGGTAGTAGCTTTAATGTCATTAAGGAAGTGACCTTTGATGATGCTCTGCCAAGCCTGATTATCAAGGCTCGTGATTTTATTCGTACCCAGCTACGTGAGTTCCAATATCTAGATGACAATGGGCAATTCCAAATTTTGCCTGAGTATCCTGAATTTGCCTGGTTTGAAGGTGTTGTCAATGCTGTTACTCACCGTGATTACTCTGTCTATGGCGACCATATTCGTGTGCTTATGTTTGATGATCGACTGGAGATACATAGCCCAGGGAGATTGCCAAATATCGTCACCGTTGACAATATTAAGCATGAACGTTTTTCAAGAAATCCTCGGATTGCCAGAACCCTGACAGAGTTTGGCTGGGTCCGTGAGATGAATGAAGGTGTTAAACGGATTTACTCAGAGATGGAATCAGCCTTTCTCCATGAACCAAAATACTCAGAGCCTGGAAATAAGGTGGTTCTGACGCTTGAAAATAATATTGTCAGTCGCCATCTCCGTACACGCGACAACCTAGAAAAACAGTTCTCTGATTTTGGAGACCTCAATGCCGATGAGCAATTGCTGGTTCACTACATGTATAATTCTGGCGAGAAGATGACAACTGCAAAAGCCATTGAACTGACAGGAAGAAGTCGTAAGTTTATTGTAAAAACGATGAAAAAATTACAAGAATTGGGTATGGTTGACTGGTATGGTGCCAATAAAAATGACAGAAATCAATACTATACTTTAACGAAAAATTAGCCTATCCTCTAAGAGATAGGATACAGTAGGATACAGTAGGATATAGTAGGATACATTAGAACATAAAAAGTGGTCTTCAACGAAAGGTTGATAACCACTTTTTAATTATAATTTTGTTATGTTTCCATCTTGCTTGAGGAAGTGAATAATTGCTTTCTTTAAATCTTCAAAATCTCCTTGAAAGGTAGCAATTTCAACTGTCTTTTCAAGTCCATCCTGTAGGGAAAGATTGGATTGGTAACCATTCATTGCTAGAAATATATGCAAGGCAAGAACAGCAGTTCGTTTATTAGCATTATAAAAAGGATGTTTTTTAATCAAATTTATCCAGATAATAGCAGCTTTACTGTAGATATCTGGATAGAGAACTTTTCCGAAAATCTCTTGTTTAGGCTGTTCAACAATCATTTGAAGACTGTTTGGATCAGCAATGCCAACAGGTTCATTAGGAGAATATTTACCAATAACCATGACATTGATTTTGATAATATCTTCAGCAGTTAGGTACCTCATCTATCCACCAATTCTTTCAAAAGCTCATCGTATTGGTTCATGGCTTTTTCTAGTTCCTTATCAAAATCAAATTTTGGCTCAGCTTTACGAATGATGACGTTATTTCCTGAAGTGACGAATTCAATTTCTTCTCCAATTTCTGCTCCAAGAGTTTCTTTAATTTTATTGGGGATTGTAATGACAGTACTATTTCCTGTTTTTCTCAAGATAACATTCATGGTTCTACCTCCGTTTGTATATACATTATAAAATGAACTTACAAAAAAGTAAAGTGAATACACATTGTTTCTCAATAATAGCGACCATTTCGTTATAGATAAACCGACTAGCATCGCTATTTAGCTTGATAATCTGCTTTTGCTTATCGCTCGGATAAATTCGCACTTTGAGTCCGTAATGATATTTCATTTTTGCCATTGACTTCACTATATCCACCTCCTTTAGTTGGTATAATAGCATTATACTATTAGACAATGAGGTTCTGTTGCAAAGTTTTAAATCTACTATCAAATAAGGTAGAATAATAGAAAAAGATAGCAGGAGGAATGACGATGAATCATTTTAAAGGAAAGCAATTTCAGCAGGATGTGATTATTGTAGCCGT
>NZ_JBRUGD010000021.1:0-16029 GCF_053206145.1 Streptococcus hongkongensis | reverse complement strand
AAGATTACTTGGAACAATTATTTGGAAACAGAGGGTAAGAAAATGACCCATTTAAAAAGCTATCTTTTCAAAAAAGATGTGAGGGCACAAAAAGGTGAGGAGAAAGTTTTCATGCGAAAGGCGTGGAGTGCAATGACTTGCCTGTTGTCAAGCATCAAGTTTTCTGATAGAATGGTAGTAATTGAATAGTAGTCGGTGAGACTAGTAATGACAGGGAAATTAACAGGGAGTGAAGGCCTTAGACTGAAAGCCTTCTTGATGAAACTGTCACGAATTCACTCACATCTGACTAATAATTAAGGTCTGAAAATTCAGATGAAAACGGATGGTACCGCGTGTCAACGCTCCGCATATTGTGGAGATTTGGCACGCTTTTTTATTTTCCAAAAGAAGGGAATACAATGGATTTACAAACACAATTAGAACAATTAAAAACGCAAACTCTAGCAGAGTTACAAGCATTAACAGGTAATCAAACTAAAGAATTACAAGAGCTACGCGTTGCCGTATTAGGAAAAAAAGGCTCTCTAACAGATTTATTGAAAGGTTTAAAAGATCTTCCAAATGACCAAAAACCGATTGTCGGTAAACAGGTTAATGAAGTGCGTGATATATTAACACAGGCGTTTGAATCACAAGCAAAAATTGTTGAAGCAGCTAAAATTCAAGCACAATTGGATGCTGAAAGTATTGATGTGACCTTACCAGGTCGTCAAATGAAACTTGGCAACCGTCATATTTTAAGCCAAACCAGTGAGGAAATCGAAGATATCTTCTTAGGAATGGGTTTCCAAATTGTCGATGGTTATGAAGTTGAAAAAGACTATTATAACTTTGAACGTATGAATTTGCCCAAAGACCATCCAGCACGTGATATGCAAGATACATTCTATATTACAGAAGAAATCTTATTACGAACACATACAAGTCCTGTTCAAGCTCGAACACTTGATCAGCATGATTTCTCTAATGGACCACTTAAAATGGTCTCACCAGGCCGAGTATTTCGACGTGATACAGATGATGCCACTCATTCGCATCAGTTCCATCAAATTGAAGGTTTAGTCGTTGGCAAAAATATTTCAATGGGAGACCTAAAAGGCACACTTGAAATGATTATCAAGAAAATGTTTGGTGACGAACGAAAAATCCGTTTACGTCCGTCTTTCTTCCCATTTACAGAACCTTCGGTTGAAGTTGACGTGTCTTGTTTTAAATGTGGTGGTAAAGGCTGTAATGTCTGCAAAAAAACAGGTTGGATTGAAATTCTTGGAGCAGGTATGGTTCATCCAAGTGTCCTTGAGATGTCAGGTGTTGATCCAGAAGTTTATTCAGGCTTTGCTTTTGGTCTTGGACAAGAGAGAATTGCAATGCTTCGCTATGGTATAAACGATATTCGTGGATTCTACCAAGGAGATGCTCGTTTTTCAGAACAATTTAAATAAGTAGCAGAGGCTTACAATAGATAATATTTTAGAGCTACACACGATGTCCTTACTTTGTAAAAAAGTGTGTATTCAAGGGAGATAGTATGGAAAGTAATATTACCATTGATTTAGTGAAGGCACATGAAGTAGAAGAGTTGCAGGCGCTAGCTATCCAAACATTCACGGAAACTTTTGGCGGTCATAATACCGAGCAACAATTACAAGAATTTTTTGAGCAGGATTATACGATTGAGAAATTAGTTGGTGAGTTAAAGGACCCAAATTGTTTAGTCTATTTTATTCGGCTAAATAATGAGATTGCGGGTTATTTAAAGGTTAATTGGGATAGTTCTCAGACTGAACATGAGCTAGAAAGTGCCTTTGAAATCCAACGGATTTACTTACTCAATAAGTTTCAGGGGATGGGGTTAGGTAAATATCTTTTTGAATTTGCCTTAGATAGAGCCTATGATTCGGGTCGTGATTGGGCTTGGCTTGGAGTTTGGGAAAATAATCTTAAAGCTCAGGCTTTGTACCAGAAATATGGCTTTGAAAAATTTTCAGAACATTCATTTGCGGTAGGTGATTTAATAGACACAGATTGGTTAATGAAAAAAGCATTGAAATAGAAAGAAAGAGAAGTATGTTAGTATCTTATAAATGGTTAAAAGAATTAGTTGCTATTGACGTTCCTTCGGCAGAACTTGCAGAAAAAATGTCAACGACAGGGATTGAGGTTGAAGGAGTTGAGGTACCTTCAGAAGGTTTATCAAAACTGGTGGTAGGTCATATCCTATCGTGTGAAGATGTTCCAGATACTCACTTGCATCTTTGTCAAGTAGATACAGGTGATGATGAACCTCGTCAAATTGTCTGTGGTGCACCTAACGTAAAAGCTGGTATTAAGGTTATTGTAGCTATTCCAGGAGCGCGCATTGCTGATAATTATAAAATTAAAAAAGGTAAAATTCGTGGGATGGAATCTTTAGGGATGATTTGTTCGTTACAAGAACTTGGCTTATCAGATTCCATTATTCCAAAAGAATTTTCAGAAGGTATTCAAATTTTACCAGAAGATGCTATTCCTGGTGAAAGCATTTTTCCAATCCTTGGGTTAGATGATGACATTATTGAATTATCAATCACACCTAATCGTGCAGATGCTCTATCAATGCGTGGTGTTGCCCATGAAGTGGCAGCGATTTATGGAAAAGCAGTAACTTTTCCAGAGAAAGACCTGGTGGAAAGTGATAAAAAAGCAAGTGATCGCTTAGAAGTAACTATTGAAAGTGATAACGTACTTACTTATGCGAGTCGACTTGTTGAAAATGTGACGATTGCCCCAAGTCCACAATGGTTACAAAATCTCTTGATGAATGCTGGTATTCGTCCGATTAATAACGTCGTTGATGTAACAAACTACGTCCTCTTATACTTTGGACAACCAATGCATGCCTTTGATTTTGATAAATTTGAAGGTGAAAAAATTGTTGCCCGTCAAGCTAAAGCTGGTGAAAAATTGGTTACCCTAGATGGGGAAGAACGTGATTTGATTGAAGAAGATATTGTTATTTCGGTTAATGACAAAGCTGTCGCATTAGCTGGTGTTATGGGTGGAAAAGAGACTGAGATTGACAATAATTCAAAAAATGTGGTTCTTGAAGCTGCTGTTTTTGATGGCAAATCAGTTCGTAAAACAAGTGGTCGTCTGAACTTGCGTTCTGAAAGTTCATCTCGTTTTGAAAAGGGTGTTAATTATGACACCGTTTTAGAAGCTTTAGATTTCGCTGCAGCAATGCTTACAGAACTAGCAAATGGAACTGTTTTATCTGGACAAGTTGTTGCTGGCCAGTTACCAACAGAGCCTGTTCACGTTTCAACAAATTTGGATTATGTTAATGTCCGTTTGGGAACGGAACTCACTTATGCTGATATTGAGGCTATTTTTGACAAGCTTGGCTTTGGCTTAACTGGCTCTACTGAGCACTTCACCGTTTCATTACCTCGTCGCAGATGGGATATTACCATTCAGGCTGATCTTGTTGAAGAAATCGCTCGTATTTATGGATATGATAATTTGCCAACCACATTACCAGATGCTGGGGGAACTGCTGGAGAATTAACAGCAATTCAAACATTACGTCGTCAGGTTAGAACAATTGCTGAAGCTACTGGTTTAACAGAGATTATTTCTTATGCTTTAACAACACCTGAGAAGGCAACAGCTTTCACCATTGAAACAAGTAACCTAACGGAGTTGATGTGGCCAATGACAATTGATCGTTCGACTCTTCGTCAAAATGTGGTATCAGGAATGCTAGATACTGTTGCTTATAATGTTGCGAGAAAAAATAGTAATATTGCCATTTATGAAATTGGAAAAATTTTCCATCAAACTGGCGATCCAAAAGTAGATTTACCTGAAGAGATTGATACATTTGCAGTTGCTATTTCTGGTTTTGTTGAAGATAAAGATTTCCAAACACAAGCTCAACCAGTAGATTTCTTCTATATCAAAGGGATTCTTGAAGTCTTATTTGAGAAACTCGGCCTCACGGTCACTTATCAAGTGGAAAAAGATATGGTAACGATGCATCCAGGTCGTACAGCACGAATTTATCATAATGACAAGTTGATTGGTTTTGTCGGACAACTTCATCCACAAACAGCAAATGATTATAATATTCCAGCTACCTATGTTGCTGAGCTAAATTTAAATGCAATTGAGGAACTCGTGACTGAGGACTACATCTTCCAAGATATTCCTAAAATCCCAGCTGTTTCCCGTGATATTGCACTTTTATTAGACCAAGAAATTAGTCATCAAACTATTTTAGAGGTGATTAATTCTGCAAAAGTTAAATGTCTTAAATCAGTTAAATTATTTGACGTCTACGCCGGAGCTTCGCTTGGTGAAGGTAAAAAATCAATGGCATATAGCTTAACTTTCCAAAATCCGAATGATAGTTTAACTGATGAAGAAGTTGCTAAATACATGGAAAAAATTACAAATGCTTTAGTTAACCAAGTTAAAGCAGAAGTTAGATAATAAGTAAACCTGAATGTATGTTCAGGTTTTTTGGTATCACAACTGAATAAAAAAGTGACTGATGAAGCTATTATTAGCCATTTGATTACTAATCTATACTGTTCTGATTACCTTAAATTAGTTACTGAGTCAGAAGATGACAGTCGTTAGATCTGAACTAAGAGGATGTGCTTATGATGTTTTGATGGATGAAGTAAACAGAGGGATACTGTTCATAATGACATGAAAACTAAGCAGGCTTCAGGAAAGGTCATCAGTAACTAGAAAAATGGCTGGTTCTAAAGTAGTAAGTTATGCTAGCAACAGTATTAGCTGGTTTATCCTAATTCTCTCAAAAATCAGCTACTAATAGGAACAAACATACTATTGTAGTCTTTGTTGGGACTTAACACAGATAACAAACTTTTGGAATGTCTTGATTTTGCTGCTTGCTTAGTTGGGCAAAATTGATGAAAGGAAGGTGCTTCGCTCAGTCAGAAAGGTTATCACCTATTTTAGTGAGTTTTACAATTATCAATTGCTAAACGCACTTTTAGTTTTTCTGGTTTCATTTTGATATAATAAAGAAAAAAATGAGGTGAATGAGTTATGTATCAAGCTAAAGTTACTGGAGATAGACTCTACCATGCGCAATCAGAAAGCTATGGAAGTAGCATCGAATTATTCGGACATACCAAAGATGGTAATACCCCAATGAGCCTAATGGTTATTGCTCTTGGAGCCTGTGTTACGATGTGTATCCAAGGTTTTTATAAAAGGTACCATTCAATTGACGTCATGCCTATCACTGTTGATACTAGTTTTGAGAATGATCAGTTTAGCCAAACGATTCAATTACCAGAAAAGTTGGATAAAGAAACTGATCAAGCTTTACGCGATTATATTTCAAAACACTGTAATGTCAAAAAAATATTGCGACAAGATTTGAAGATCACATTAGAGTTTACTCACAACTAAAGAAAGGTGCCATAAGGTATCCTTTTCTTATTTATAGTTACAGTTGAGCTTGGTGATAGATAATCAGAGCGTCTTGGCAATCATTGGGTTAAATAACCTTATATAATGAGGCAATCAAATCTGAATTTCCTACAAAGAATAGCGCAGATAACCTTCAAGATAAACTGACTTATTCACAATTTATAGTCGATTTGAAGCGAATTATCACTTTAATAAACTACAAATAGGGCTATAAAAAGAGGAAAACTCAAATTTTGAGTTTTCCTCTTTTTGTTTTAACATACTAGCCATTAAGAATCTACTTTTTCAGTGGATTCTATTAAACACCCTTGTTTTTTATAAAGCATTATATGGAACTGTGAAGGTATCACCGTGTTTGATATCTCCATACTCTAATCCTTTGTCGAACCAACGTTTACGTTGCTCTGATGTTCCGTGTGTAAAGCTGTCAGGCATCGTTCTTCCATAGGCTTCTTTTTGCAATTTATCATCACCTACAGCGTTTGCTGCAGCCATGGCTTCTTCTATATCCCCTTTATCTAGAAGACCTTCCCCTTGAACATATTTTGCCCAAGCACCAGCATAATAGTCAGCTTGTAATTCTAATTGCACATTTAGTTGATTAGCTTCAGTCTTACTTTTTCCTTGTCTTTCTTGAATATACTGCTCTGTAGTTCCTAATTGATTCTGTACATGGTGACCCACTTCATGAGCGATAACATAAGCCATTGCAAAGTCACCAGCTGCACCATATTTATCACTTAATTCGTTGTAAAAAGAAATGTCTAGATAAACTTTGTTATCTCCTGAGCAGTAAAAGGGTCCTGCTGCAGCTTGACCTTGTCCGCAGGCTGTTTGAATGGAACCGGTATAAAGCACTAATTTTGGCTTATCGTAGGTTTTTCCTTCTTTATTGAACTGTTCAGTCCAATAATCCTCTGTTGAAGCAAAAACTTTACTCACAAATTTAACCTGGCTCTCGGTTGCTGCAGCACTCTTTGTTTGGGTAACTTGTGTTGATTGGTAAGAATTATTGTTGCCTGTACTACCTTGTCTTCCAGAAAAAATGCCTGATAGACCACTGCCCCCCATGATGACCACAACGATTAAAATAATAATTTTAGTTTTCCAACCGCCTCGTGAAAAGAGAAGTTGGAGAAGGAGCCCAAGGCCTCCACCACCTCCACCGCTACCAAAACCACCTCCGTAGGAACCAGATGAGTCGCCACGTCTATCTTCAACATTTTGACTTTCTCTCATATTATCCGTTTTCATAAATACTCTCCTTTAAGTTTTTAACTCACTTGCAGTTTTTATAGTTCTATTATAATTTATTTCACTTAGAATTGCTTGATTTCTTAATTGAAATGATTCTTTTTCGGTGAGTCCGTCATTTCTACATCTGTATAAAGTTGGAATTTTGATATAATGAGAATACTAAATAAAGAGAGTAGGTCACTGATGAGATTACTTTATACTGATATCAATTATTCTTTGACACAAATCCTAGTCAAACATGCGCAAGATTATGTAGAACTTGGAAGTAAGGTTTTTTATATTGCACCAAATTCCTTGTCATTTGAAAAAGAACGTACAGTTTTAGAATTATTACCTCAAGAAGCATCATTTGATATTACAGTGACTCGATTTGTGCAAATGGCTCGCTATTTTACACTAGATATGAAGCAAGAGACAAAGAGTCTATCGGATGCTGCATTAGTGATGGTTATTTATAGAAGTCTCATGCAACTTTCAGAAGATGATTTAACAGTCTATAGTCAATTACGAACTGATTTAACCTTTGTCGAACAGTTAAAAGACTTGTATAAAGAATTAAAAGTGTCAAACTTATCTATTTTTGATATTGTATTTGAAAATGAAAATAAGGCTAAGGACCTTATTACTATTTTTTCGAAAATTGAAGAGTTGCTGCAAACGGAATCCTTGTCACAAGAAAGTCCATTAAGTACTTTTACTGATCATATTAGTCAAGGGTATTTTGATTATCAATTAGATAATACTGTTGTTGTTATTGACGGCTTTACCAGATTTTCAGCAGAAGAAGAAGCTTTAGTTGCTGCTCTAAATGAAAAATGTAAGTTGGTTATTGTTGGAACTTATATCAGTCAAAAAGCTTACCAGAAATCATTTACTGAGGGTAATCTTTATCAAGCAAGTTTAGAATTTCTTAGAGACTTATCAGACCATTATCAGGTAAAGCCAGAGTATGTCACTAGTGAGTTCGTTTATGACGAGAGTTTTCAGGTTCTAAGTGAATTATTGGAGGCTGAAACAGATTTTAGTCAAAGTGACAAGGTGTTGCCAGCGCAAGCTAAAGAACGGATTCATATCTGGCAGTCTTTGAATCAAAAAGAAGAAATTGAGCATATCGCTAAGGCAATTCGGCATAAGCTTTATCAGGGCTATCGTTATAAGGATATTTTAGTCCTCTTAGGGGATGTCGAGGCTTATCAGGCTCAAATTGGACCTATTTTTGACAAGTATGATATCCCGTATTATTTGGGGCGTAGGGAAGCTATTTTGCATTATCCCTTGGTTCAGTTCGTCGAGTCTTTGGAGAGGTGCCGGTCATATAATTGGCGTCGGGAAGATCTTGTTAATCTTTTGAAATCCGGCTTATTTGGTTGCTTTGAGAGGGATTGGATTGATCAATTTGAAGCATATCTTGAATTTGCTGATATCAATGGTTTTACTAAATTTTCACGCACTTTTGACATTAATTCTGGAGATGGGAAAGGGGCCTTTCGTTTTAATTTAGAGCTGATTAATCAGGTTCGTGACTACTGTTTTAGTGCGTTATCAGCTTTGTTCAAGAGTCAAAAACAAAAAGGGCAATCACTGCTCGATAAGTTACTACACTTTTTGACGACTGTCGACCTTCCTCACAATTTTCAAGCAATGATGGAACAACAAGATGAAAATGAACAAGAACGAGATCAAGAAGTTTGGAAAACATTTGTTGGTATTTTGGAAGATTGTCATTTGGTTTTTGCAAACGAAAAGCTTGGTCTAGATCAGGTGTTATCGTTATTGAAAATAGCTATGCAGTCAGCTACATACCGGGCAGTTCCAGCTACCTTAGATGTTGTTACGATTAAATCGTATGATCTTGTCGAACCCCATAGTAAAGCATTCGTCATGGCAATAGGAATGACTCAAAATCATTTTCCGAAACACGTCAAAAATACTAGTCTTATTACGGATCATGAGCGAGAAGTGACAAATGAAGAACAAGACTATTTTCATCGGTTTGATATTGCAAGTCACGAAAATAGTAAAAAGAATCAATTTACGGCTCTTTCGCTTTTCAATGCAGCTACTAGTGACTTATTGCTCAGTTTTCCTTTGGTATTAAATGAAACAAGTCAAGAGATATCTCCTTACCTCAAGACACTGTCCTCTTTTGGGATAGAAATAGAGGAAAAAATAAAGAATAGTTTATCTCGTTCGGAATTAGATATTGGAAATTATAAATCATTGCTATCTCAACTAGTCGACATCAATCGAAGTGAATTGGCTGATGAGCTTAATGAGGATGATAAAAATTTCTGGACGGTCATGTTACGCTACTTGAAAAAAAGACTAGCAAGTGAAAATCTTGAGTTACCACAAGCGAAAAATCATCTACAAACTCAAACAATCAGTGATGAAGTTCTTGCTTTACGATATCCTAAAGGACAGACCATGGCATTATCAACATCAGCCTTGACAGTTTTTTATGACAATCAGTATAAATATTTCTTACAATATGTTTTAGGGCTTCAAGAGTTACAAAGTATTCATCCAGATGCTAGACAACATGGAACCTATTTGCACCAAGTATTTGAAACAATAATGGCTGATGATCGCCCTGTTACATTTGATCAAAAAGTTGAGGATGCTCTAGAAGCAACACGTCAAGACCGTCAGTTTAAATCTTATTATACAGAAGATGCCCAAGGCAGATTTAGTTTGCAAGTTTTAGAAGATATCGCAAAATCGACTGCTAGTATTTTAAAAATTAATCAAGACTTAACAGTTATTGGTCAAGAAGAAGCATTTGAATTACCTATTAATAATCAGTTAACAGTCACTGGAAAAATTGACAGGATTGATCAATTAGTAGGAAATAGTATTGGCATTGTTGATTATAAATCTAGTGCTAACAAATTTGATATTGGCCGTTTTTATAATGGTCTGAATTCACAATTGGTAACTTATTTGGCGGCACTAAAGGCTAAAGCGGCAGCGATGTCCAGTAAAGAACAGCCTATGTCTCTTTTTGGGGCCATGTATTTGCATTTACAAGATCCAAAACTAGACTTGAAGGATTTTAATCAATTAGATGACAAATTAGTCGAAAAAGTCTATAAAGATTTGACCTATAAGGGTATTTTCTTAGAAGATGAAAAAGAAAAATTATCGGATGGCTCTTATCAGACCACTAATAATTTATATAGTCAAGAAGAAGTAGACCAACTATTAGCTTATAATCAATTTCTTTACGAAGAAGCTGAAACCCTGATCAGACAAGGTCATTTTTTGATAAATCCTTATACAGAAGATGGTAAAAGTGTAAGAGGTGATCAACTGAAGGCAATCACACGATTTGAATCTGATTTGGATATGGGACAAGCTAGACACTTGGTGACCTTACCAACACGTGAAAAAAGACAAGGATTTCTAACATTAATGAACAAGGAGGTGACAAGTGATGACCTTTAAGCCATTTTTAACTGATAAGGAAATAAAACTCTTACAAGAGCAAGAAGCACATTCAAATAAGATTCAAAAACGAACACCTGAGCAAATTGAAGCTATTTATACTAGTGGTCAAAATATTCTTGTATCAGCCTCTGCGGGTTCTGGGAAGACCTTTGTCATGGTTGAGAGAATCATTGACAAAGTGATGCGAGGGGTTTCGATTGACTCACTCTTTATTTCCACGTTTACGGTGAAGGCAGCTACAGAATTAAAAGAACGCTTAGAAAAGAAGCTGATTGAAGCAATCAAAACAAGCGACGATTATGAGATCAAAGCATTTCTCAATAATCAGTTACAATCCCTTTATTTAGCTGATATCGGGACTATGGATGCTTTTACTCAAAAATTAATATCCGAGTATGGCTATACAATTGGGATTGCTCCAAAGTATCGGATTATGCAAGACAAATCTGAACAAGATGTGCTAAAAGATATTGTATATAAAGGGCTATTTGAAGAATATGCGGCATCAGATAAAGCAGAGGTATTTTTTAAATTAGTTAAAAATTTCTCTGGCAATCGAAAAGATACCAGTGGGTTTAAAGATGTTGTTAATAAAGTATATACATTTAGTCAATCAACAGAAAATCCTAAGTTGTGGCTAGAAGAAAACTTCTTGAAGGCAGCATTAACTTATCAAGATTACGCTACTTTACCAGATCAAATGGTGACTGATTTTCTTGAAGTCCTCACTCAAACAGCTCATAATTTAAGAGGTGTGACGGAAATGGACGGTTACCCACAACTGAAAAAAGATGGAAAGCCTACGGCTAAATACACAGGACATTTACGCATAATCGACTTCCTAGAAACCTGTGCTAGTGATTTCTATAATTCTTATGGTAAAGAGAAATTAAGCCAATTAGCTTTTGAGGTTTCTGAATTGTTACCATCAGGTGATGGGATTGTGGTCAATAAAAAAACTTATCCTATCTATAAACAAATTCAGACAAGTTTAAAAAGTTTGCGTCATTTAGATACAATTTTTCACTATCAAGCTGAAAGTATACCACTTTTAATGCTCTTGAAAGACTTTGTTATTGCCTTTTCTAAAAGCTATCTCGAACGAAAAAAAATAGAAAACGCCTATGAATTTTCGGATATTGCCCATTTTGCCATTACTATTTTAGAAAATAACCTTGATATCAGACAAATTTATCAAAACAAATACCATGAAGTCATGGTTGATGAATATCAAGACAATAATCATATGCAAGAACGCCTCTTGGAACTCTTGTCCAATGGGCAAAATCGTTTTATGGTTGGGGATATTAAACAGTCGATTTATCGGTTTAGACAGGCTGATCCTCAAATTTTTAACAGTAAGTTTAAAGACTATCAGGAGCATCTTAATGCTGGCAAGTTAATTTTATTAAAGGAAAATTTTCGTAGTCAAAGTGACGTTTTGGATGTGACCAATGCCGTTTTTAGTCATCTAATGGATGAAGAAATAGGTGATATTTTATATGATAAAAACCATCAATTGCTAGCTGGAAGTTCAAGACAAAAAGAATTACACTTAGCCAATCAAGCTCAAGTTCTGATCTATGACACAGATGACACAAATCAAGAAATGGAATCTGAAAATGAAGTAGATGGTATTAGCTCAGGTGAAGTTAAAATAGTAGCAAAGGAAATCATCCGACTCCATCAGGAAGAAGATGTCGCATTTTCTGAAATAACATTATTAGTGTCTTCCAGAACACGGAATGATAGTATTTTTCAAACCTTTAGCCAGTACGGTATACCATTAGTTGCTGATGGCGGTCAAGAAAACTACCTTAAATCTGTTGAAGTGATGGTAATGCTAGAAACCCTTCGCTCGATTAACAATCCCTATAATGATTACGCCTTGGTCGCACTTTTAAGATCACCGATGTTTAACTTTGATGAGGATCAATTGGCAAGAATTGCCATGCAAAAAGGTGACACGGAAAAACTTGACAGTTTTTATGATAAGTTAAAACATGCGCAATCAGGACAGGGTCAGCATCGACAATTAATTACTAGCGAGTTAGGTGAGAAAATTAGTCAGTTTTTAGAGATATTGAAAAACTGGCGAGTTTATTCGCAGAAACAGTCACTTTACTCATTGATTTGGAAAATTTATAACGATCGCTTTTACTTTGATTTTGTTGGCACATTACCCAAAGCTGAGCAAGCACAGGCTAATTTATATGCTTTGGCCTTGCGTGCACAACAGTTTGAAAAGACGGGTTTTAAAGGTTTAACGCGATTTATCGGGATGATTGATAAGATTCTAACGAATCAAAATGATTTAGCAGACGTTGATGTAGCAAAACCCAAAGAAGCTGTTAGCATTATGACGATTCATAAGTCAAAAGGATTAGAGTTTAAATATGTTTTTATCTTAAACTGTGATAAGAAATTCGCTTTAACTGATTTGCATTCCTCTATGATATTAAGTCGTAAAGAGGGGGCAGGTATAAAGTACTTGGCTGATGTAAAAGATCAATTACAGGCAGATAAGTTAAACAGTCTAAAGGTTTATCTAGAAACACTTCCTTATCAGTTAAATCGAACAGAATTGAAGTATGCCACCCTGTCAGAACAGATGAGACTCTTTTATGTAGCGATGACCAGGGCAGAGAAAAAACTTTATATGATTGGTAAAGGGAGTAAGGCCAAACTAGTTGATAAATTTGATGGTCAAAGAGAGGGAAATCACTTACCAAAGGCCTTAAGAGAACGCATGCAAAGTTTTCAAGAGTGGTTACTAGCTATTCAAGCTGCTTTTCCACAAAAAGAGTTACACTTTACACTTGATTACATTAATGATGAGCAATTAAGTGATCAAGAAATAGGTCAATTGGAAATGAAACAAGTCCTGTTTTCTGATGATATCAAGGATAATCGCCAAACTAATGAGATTGCGCGTGCGATTGATATGTTAGACAAGGTTCAAATTTTAAACCAAACCTATCAAGCTGCCATTAATTTACCTACTGTCCGTACTCCAAGTCAGATAAAGAAATTTTATGAACCAGTGATGCCAATTGATGGTATTGACGTGATGACCAAAGCCAAAGTAAGGAAAAATAGTATCAGCTTACCTGATTTTTCAAAAAATAAGGCTCTTTTAGCAAGTGATATTGGATCGGCTATGCATGAATTAATGCAACGCATACCAATTTCTGAGGCTGTCTCTTTAATGGCTATAGAAACAACCAAAGAGGAGCTAATTGCTGTTGATGAAAAGGTTAAAGAGAGCCTTGATATCAAAAAAATATATGATTTCTTTCATCATACGGAACTAGGGCGATTAATCCTAAAAGAAAGAGACCATCTTTATCGTGAAGCTCCGTTTGCCATGCTTAAAAAAGATAGTTTAAGCCAAGAAAAGTTTGTTGTTCGTGGAATTATTGACGGATTCTTGCGGTTTGATGACCGTATTATTTTATTTGATTATAAAACGGATAAATATCACAATTCTCTGGATCTTGCTAATCGCTATCACAGTCAAATGGAACTTTATGCAGAGGCTTTGAGAGAAGCTTATGGCGTTGAAAAAGTTGACAAATATCTTATTTTGTTAGGCGGAAAAAACGTAGAAGTCATTGCTTTGTAAATGGAGTCTGGGACAAACACCCATGAGGACAAAGTCCTCATGGGTGTTTGTCCCACTCTCTTTTTATTATTTTAGAATTTTTATTCAAAAAGTATTGACAAATGAATAAATATCCGTTATTCTATTAATTATTATACAGGAGGAGATTTATGAAGTTACCTATCTTTGGTGTTGAGGAATGGTTAAATGAAAATGAAAAGTCTGCTAAGTATGATATAGCTGGGGCTTCTATTTCATCATTGTCATTAAGAGAGTTATTTGAGTTAACAGGAACAGATGCTGATGAATTCTATCAAATGCTGATGGATAAGACCTTGGATTATGGTTGGATTGAAGGGTCACCTCAGTTTAAGCAAGCTGTTTCAACTTTATATCAACATCAAAGACCGGCTAATATCCTGCAAAGCAATGGAGCAACAGGTGCAAACCTGACAGTTCTTTATGCTTTGGTAGAACCAGGTGACCACATCGTTGCTCACTATCCAAGTTATCAACAACTTTATGATTTACCACTGTCAATGGGTGCACATGTTGACTACTGGCAAATCAAGGAGGCTAATAACTGGTTGCCTGATTTGGACGAGTTAAGACAGTTAGTTGGTCCCAAAACTAAACTGATTGCTATTAATAATGCCAATAACCCAACAGGTGCTTATATGGATGAAGACTATCTCTTAGAGCTGATCTCAATTGCCCGTTCTTGCGATGCGTATATCTTAGCTGATGAGGTTTATCACTCTTTTAATCAGCCTGCTTTGCTAGGTATTGCCGATCTGTATGATAAAGGAATAAGTGTCAATAGTTTATCCAAGACTTTTTCATTGCCCGGGTTACGTGTTGGTTGGATTGCTGCCGCTGAAAGTTTGTGTGAGATAATTAAGAATTATCGAGATTATACGATGATTTGTGCAGGTGTCTTCGATGACACGGTTGCTAGTCTAGCACTTTCAAATGCCGATAAAATTCTCAGGAGAAATGAAAAGATTGTCTCGGAAAACCTTTCTATCTTAGAAAATTGGGTCAATCAAGAAGAAAAAGCTAGCTTAATCCCCCCTAAAAACGTTTCAACAGCTTTTGTGAAATTAGATAGTAATGGGCCAATTGAGGACTTTTGTCGCTACCTCTTATCAGAATATGGCACACTTGTTGTTCCTGGAAATCGTTTTAACAAAGAATCATATGTCAGAATTGGCTATACCTGTAATAAAGACATTTTAGTGGCAGGCTTAAATTGTTTAAGTCAAGCCCTCAATAGTTATCACTAACTAATGAAAATAGAAAAAAGGAATCATAACATGAATAAAAAACAAATGATCACAAGTTTAGTAGCAATAACAACTCTTTTAAGCCTATCTGCATGTGGAAATGGTAGTAAAGTAAGTTTACAAGATCAAATCAAAAAAGATGGAAAACTAGTCGTCGCAGTTAGTCCTGATTATGCACCATTTGAATTCAAAACTTTAAAAGACGGGAAGGATACGGTTGTCGGTTCAGATATCCAATTAGCTCAAGCAATTGCAGATGAATTAGGTGTTAAACTTGAAATTTCGGCAATGAGTTTTGACAATGTTTTGTCTAGTGTTCAAACTGGAAAAGCTGATATGGCCATTTCAGGAATTTCGTATACGAAAGAACGTGCAAAAGTCTATGACTTTTCAAAACCTTACTATTCCACTGAAAATGCCATCTTGATTAAAGCTTCAACTAAAAACCGATTACAAACCTTGGATAATTTAGCGAATAAAAAAGTAGCGGTTCAAAAAGGTACAATTGAAGAAGGATTATCTAAGGAACAGTTGAAGTCATCACATATTATTTCATTAACTTCAATGAGTGAAGTGATTAATGAATTAAAATCTGGCCAAGTTGATGCTGTTGATTTAGAAGGACCTGTAGCAGAAGGATATTTAGCGCAAAACCCAGATTTAGCAATTGCAAGCTATAAATTAAAAACGGGTGAAGGAGATGCGAAAGCAGTAGCAATGCCAAAAGGTAGTAAAGCACTTAAAGCAACTACAGATAAAGTTATTGCAAAATTAAAAGAAAAAGATGGTTACAAACAATTTATTAAAGATGCTGCAAAATTAACAGGAAAAGCAGTAGAGTAATCAGATTGGGCAAATTACAAGTTCAAGTTAGCCATTTAGTAAAAACTCTTTAGGAGATTTATAATCTAGTATTTTTTTAGGATAGTTATTTATCCAATTTTCAATGAATGCGACCTGTTTTAGGGTCGCATTCTT
>NZ_JBRUGD010000020.1:0-16769 GCF_053206145.1 Streptococcus hongkongensis | reverse complement strand
ATTTATTGTTTTTACTTTATTGACAGGTAATATGGTTATCATATCACCCTGCACGTTTGGTTTGTCTTATTCAGTTCTCAAAGGTCTTTTCTCTCTTACGAGACAACTATTATAGTCTATCAGATCAGATAGGGTCTGTCAACAACTTTTTTTATTTTATTTTCAAAATATTTTCAGTTCTTTTGACAACTTGATTAGTATAATATAAATGAAACTTAGTTGTCAATAGTTTTTACTATTTTTTATTTCTTTTTTGTAAAAAGTAAATTCCCAAAATAACTTCCACTTTGTGTCTCAAACTGGAAATTAGTCTGAAACGGATTTTTATGGTGGAATTAAGTCTGAGACTTTTCGATTAGAAAGAGGTCAATATGACAGAACAAAAAAACAAAAAAGCAACTCCCTCATACCTAAAACCTAAAAAGAAGGACGTCGATATAAAGACTTTCTACTCTGTTTAGAAGACAGAGAACTCAACGTCTGGTTAGAGATGGAACTTACTTTGGGAATTTAGCCTTTTTCTTGATCTTAAAATACAAATTTTATAAATTCTTGATCGGCTAAGTATTTACAAATAAATCTTTCTTCTTATTATATAAAATTCTATTGATTAGAGAAATTTCCTATATTATCTGCTTTTATATGCTATTTTTATGATAAAATAAATCTAATCACAACAGAACAAGGAGAAACCCAACCATGCCTAACAATTTACTGGTTCTTCAATCGGATTTTGGTCTTGTAGATGGTGCTGTCTCAGCAATGATTGGTGTCGCGCTACAAGAGGATTCTACTCTAGGTGTTCATCATCTAACTCACGAAATCACCCCTTATAATATATTTGAAGCATCTTATAGACTTTTTCAAACTATTAATTATTGGCCAGAAGGAACGACTTTTGTTTCAGTCGTTGACCCTGGGGTTGGCTCTAAACGTAAAAGTGTTGTCGCACTTACAAAGAATAATCAATATATAGTAACACCAGATAACGGAACACTTTCTTATATAAAAAAACACGTCGGCATTAAAGCCATTCGAGAAATTTCTGAAGTGTCTAACCGTCGTCAAAACACTGAACTGTCTTATACGTTCCATGGGAGAGATGTTTATGCCTATACAGGAGCCAAGCTCGCAAGCGGTCACATTCAATTTGAAGACGTTGGGCCAGAACTTTCTGTGGATGCTATTGTAGAAGTGCAAGATGTAGAAACTCAAATAGGTGAAAATAGCATTAAAGGTGTCATTGACATTCTAGATGTTCGTTTTGGTTCGCTATGGACATCAATTACCCGTGAAGAATTTTACCATTTTCAACCTCAATTCGGTGAACGCTTTGAAATAACAATTTTCAATAACGACATGGTTGTTTATCAGAACCAAGTCACTTACGGAAAATCGTTTGCCGATGTTCGAATTGGCCAACCTATTATTTATATCAACTCCTTATATCGAGTTGGGGTGGCAATCAACCAAGGGTCTTTTGCTAAAGCTTATAATATTGGCGTCGGTCAAAATTGGCATATCGAACTGAAAAGAATTTAAGAGTATAGGAGAAATTATGAAAAATACATCGATCAAAACTGTAGTTGCCACGGGTATCGGAGCTGCCCTATTTGTTATCATTGGGATATTTGTCCCAATTACTATTTTTACTAATACCACCATTTCTCTACAATATACATTACAAGCCCTATTTTCTGTTATCTTTGGTCCCTTAGCTGGTTTCTTAATTGGCTTCATCGGTCATATGCTAAAAGATATGTTGGCCGGCTATGGTGTTTGGTGGTCTTGGGTTTTACCAAGTGGCCTAGTTGGTCTTGGCATCGGACTTTTGAAAAATAAATTACACATTACTAAAGGTCAATTTAATAAAAGAGATATTCTACTTTTTAACGTGACACAAGCTGTCGTTAATATCATCGCCTGGGCAATCGTTGCACCTCTTGGTGATATTTTAATCTACCAAGAACCTGCTAATAAAGTTTTCACTCAGGGATTATTCGCAGGAATAGCTAATACTATTACAATTGGTATTGGTGGTACCATTTTACTGATCGCTTACGCCAAAACTCGGACAAAATCTGGTAGTCTATCAAAAGACGAGGATTTGGAAAAATAAATGACTAGTTTAATTACATTCAAAGATTTTACTTTTCAGTACGACGCTCAATCAAACCCTACTTTAAACAATATTAATTTAACCATCGAAAAAGGCCAAAAAGTCCTTATCATCGGCCCATCAGGAAGTGGTAAATCAACCATTGGTAATTGTTTGAATGGTATTATTCCAAATCATTTTCACGGAAAACACCAAGGACTCCTTTCTATAGAAGGTCAAGATGCGTTTGATTTGTCAATCTATGATAAGTCAAAGATTATATCCACAGTGCTTCAGGATCCCGATGGTCAATTTATTGGTCTTTCTGTCGCTGAGGATATTGCATTCGCCTTAGAAAATGATTGTTTTAAAAAGGAAGAGATGAAAGCATCAATTACCTACTGGTCAAAAGCGTTAGAACTTGATGACTTATTGGACAATCGCCCCCAAGACCTTTCTGGCGGCCAAAAGCAACGTGTTAGTTTGGCTGGTGTTTTGGTAGACGAAAGTCCAATTCTTCTCTTTGATGAACCATTAGCCAATCTCGACCCTAAATCTGGACTTGATACGATTGACTTGATCGATCGCATCCATCAATCAACAGAAGCAACTACAATTATTATCGAACACCGTCTAGAGGATGTGCTCTATCGTCCTGTCGACAAGGTCATTTTGATTAATGATGGTCGTATTCTTTTTGACGGGTCTCCCAATCAATTATTATTAACTGATTTATTACATCAGAACGGGATAAGAGAACCTCTCTACGTTACTAGCCTAAGAGATTTAGGGTATCATTTCACAGAAAACATGTCTTTAACACAATTAGATCAACTTGATTTCTCAGGTTTATCCTGTGATTTTAATGACAGGCCTCATAAGAATGTAGAAAAACCAATTCTCTTGGAATGGAACAATCTTAACTTTTCTTATCAACCTCAAAAACCCATTCTATCAGATATCCACTTGACTATTCGTCAAGGCGAGAAAATTTCTTTGGTGGGACAAAACGGCGCTGGTAAGTCAACTCTTGCCAAATTACTTTGTGCTTTTCATGACTCTTCTGCTCCGCTATTCTACAAAGGGCTAGACATTTCAAGCGATTCCATAAAAGAACGGGCCGATCGGATTGGCTATGTCTTGCAAAATCCTAATCAAATGATTAGTCAAACTCAAATTTTTGATGAAGTCGCTCAAGGATTGCGTTTGCGCGGTGTTAGCGAGGATGTCATCAAAGGTAAAGTTGAAGAAACCTTGAAAGTTTGTGGGCTTTATCCATTTCGAAATTGGCCGATCTCTGCTTTATCATTTGGTCAAAAAAAACGTGTCACAATAGCGTCTATCTTAATCCTTGATCCGGAAGTCATTGTTTTAGATGAGCCAACAGCAGGACAAGATAAAAAAAATTACTCGGAAATCATGAACTTTTTGGATAAGTTAAACCGAGAGGGTCATACTATCATCATGATTACACATGATATGCAATTGATGTTGGAATACTCTGACCGGACAATTGTGATGAGTAAAGGTCGGATAATTGCCGACGCTAGTCCAGAAGAAATTCTATCTAATCCAGACATTTTGGAACAAGCTTATTTGAAAAAAACTAGTCTTTTCCATCTGGCACCTTATCTTGGATGTTCACCTCTAGCACTAACTCACTACTATATTACAAAAGAAAGGGAGAGACATGCCTCAGAAATTAATCGGCTACCAAAAGGAAGATAATTTCCTTCATAACTTATCTGGGGCCAGCAAATTAATCTTCTTCATTTTAGTATCTATTGCTTGCATGACAACTTATGATACACGTTTAATCCTTTTTATTGGTTGTTTTTCCCTCTTTCTCTTTGCTAGTGCAAAAGTGCCTTGGAAAAGTATCTCTTTTGTCATTAAATTTGTCACTTTCTTCGCCATCTTAAACGTCCTCATGGTTTATCTTTTTGCACCAGCTTATGGAGAACAAATTTACCATTCAAAGACAATCATCACAGACGGCTGGGGACCTTTTTACCTGACAAAAGAAGAGCTCTTTTACCTCTTCAATCTTAGTTTAAAGTACTTCTCGACAGTGCCTTTAGCTCTACTTTTCCTGTTAACAACTAACCCTAGTCAATTCGCGTCCAGTCTAAATCAGATTGGCTTACCTTATAAAGTGGCTTATGCGGTCAGCTTAACCCTTCGCTACATTCCAGATGTCCAAGAAGAATTTTATATGATAAAAACCTCGCAAGAAGCAAGAGGTTTGGAATTGTCTAAAAAAGCAAAGCTATTTGACCGAATCAAAGGTAACTTGCAAATTATCATTCCATTAATTTTTAGTTCCTTAGATCGGATCGACCTAGTCGCGACAGCTATGGAGTTGAGACGCTTCGGTAAGAATAAGCGACGGACTTGGTATACGTCAAAAGAATTGGACAAGTATGATATACTGACGATTGTCTTAGCCATAATAATTTTACTAGCCTCAGTCATCTTATTTATCATCAACAAGGGACGATTTTACAACCCCTTTCATTAATCTAACCAGAAGAAAAAGCAATGATTTCATAGGTCATTGCTTTTTTGATCCAAAAAAGCCTACCCTTATAACAATAAGGATAGAGCTTTATAAATTCTGTCACTGTACCATTATTTAGGAACAGTTATGTTTATTCAACTTTATCTTGACGGTAAATGAGCAAGCCAACTACCATAGCACCAACGATAAAGAGGGCTAACATTGAAGCTGGTTTAGCAATGTCGCCTGTCATTGAAATACTTTGGCGTAAACCAGCGACTGAATAGGACATTGGTAGGCATCTCCCGATTTTCGTGAAGATTGGCGGACAAATTTCTAATGGATATGTTCCCGCGCTTGATCCTAATTGGAATAACAAGAAGAACAATGAGGCAAATGAGCCAAATCGTCTATCCCAACCAAGTAAAGCTGTTACCACAGCCATTAATGACCAAGCTGTTAGCAAAATCATTAAGAAGGTTGCCGCTTTATGGTTAGGGTCAAATCCCATAGCAAGAATTGTAACAAACAAGACTGCACTGGCAATTGTTGAAATGAGACCATTAATTAACAGTTTAGATTTAGCCCAAGCAAAACGATTGTGATGTTTATCTCCATTTAACATATCATAGAAAATAATATTTGCAGCCATGGCAGCAACCAATAAGGAAACCGACATCATGTACGGAGCCATTCCGACACCGTTAGTTTTAACATTATCTTTATCACTATGCGTCAATGTGAGTGGATTTGCTAAAGCTTTAGAATTCTCACGTTTGAAAGAGACAGTGTTAAGTTTACGATCAGCATCAGCTAATTTTTCAGCTAAGGTTGTTGTGCCACCTGATAACTCATCTAGTCCTAATGTTAATTTATTTCCACCTGCGGCGAGTTTATTTGAACCATCAGAAATTTTGTTGGCGCCATCAGCTAATTGACTTGCGCCATCTGTTAATTGACCTGACTTGCCATTTAAGGTATCTGCCCCTTCTTGTAATTTTGAAACACCAGTCGTAACGTCTGCTGTTTTACTGTTTAATTGAGAGGCTCCGTCAGCTAATTGAGCGGCACCGGCATTTAATTGTGCTGATTTACCATTTAGTTGTGACGTACCACTTGATAAGGCATTTGCACTACCTGCAAGCATGCTACTATTTGAAGCTAATCGACTTGCTCCGCTATTCAACTGAGAAACACCTGTGGTATATTTTGAAATGCCATCAGCTAAAGCTGTTCCGTTTGTTGACAGTTGATTTTGCAATACCTGGACGCCACCAACTAGTTGTTGACTGCCTGGAACCAGTTCTTGAGATAAGGCAGAATTAACTGAAGCAAGACCTGTTGATAATTTAGCAATTGTTCCAGTTGCGACTGGGATAGCTTGGTCTGATCCAGCTTTCAAGGTTGCAACTGAAGTTTTAAGCTGTGCTATTGAACCTGTTGGGCCTGTTTGACCAAGACCAGCTTGGAGACTTGCTAAAGCAGTTTGAATAGTTGCAACATTTTCTGAAATAGCTTGTGCAATTGCTGTATTTGAACTTGTTGTCGTTGTTGTACTGTTTGAAATAGCACTTGTGATTTCCGCTTGTTGAGCAGGCGTCATCGCTGCATAAGCACTTGTCGCTTGAACTGAAGCTAAGGCATTACTACTGCTTGAAGGTGCTGTTGTTGAAAAATTAGCTACTTGAGCAGCTATGTTTGAAAGTGCAGTTTGAATAGACGCAACATTAACAGAAGGTACCGCTCCTTCAGGGAGTTGGGATACTTCTGTATTTATCTCAGTAATCTTTGTTTGTAAATTATTCAAACTAGCCGCAACTGCTTGAATTTGCTGCGCTTGAGTTGGAGAGGTTGTCGTTTGACTTTGCATTTGTGCAAGACCTGCACTTAACTTGTTTGCACCATCAACAAGAGCTTGCATGCCACTAGCACCACTCTTTAGTTTATTGGCACCATCTACTAATGCTGCTGATTTACTGTCTAATTGACTTGCACCCGCAGATAATGCATTGACCCCATTAGTGTATTCCGTAACACCACTTGAAAAGAGTCCCATTTTTTCATTTAAGGTTGCAACCCCACCTGTATAAAGGTAAAGACCAGATGACAAGGTCCCAAGACCTGACCCTAATTTTGAAACTCCAGAAGTGTATAGATTTAAGCCAGATGATAATCCAGTGATGCCTGAATCCAATTGCGATACACCATTTGTATAAAGACCTAAGCCTGAGTTAAGCTTATTGGCTCCTGCTGAAAAAGCTTGACCGGCAGAAGAAAGCTTTAAGAGATTATCACTAAACTCCTGACTGCCACTTGCTGTTTGTTTAGATCCATCAGCAAGTCGCTTGCTACCATTAGCAGCCTGCCCCATACCATTTTGTAATTGTTTGACTTTTGAAAAGAGTTCTTTATTATAAGTATCAGTTATTGTTTTTGATACTTTGGACTCTAGTCGGATCATCATTGATTGACTTAATTTAGAAGAAATAAAATTGTGACCTTTTGATGTTTCATATTTTATTTCTGCTTTTTTAGGATGGTCTGTCAAAACAGTTGCCGCATTTTTAGATAAATCTTCTGGGAAAGTCACAACAAGGTAGTACTTTCCTGATTGCAATCCTTTTTCTGCTTGTTTTTCAGAAACAAAATGATAATCTAATTCTTTATTTTTAGACATATTGTCCACAAGTTTTTCCCCTGCATTAAAGGTTTTATCTTGCAAGGTTGCAGACTTGTCTTTATTAACAACAGCTACTGGAAATTTATTAAAATGGCTATAGGGATTCCACATAGAGCTTAAAAATACAATATTGTACAAAGCAGGAACTAGGGCAATCCCAATGATTGTAACCCATAAATTTGGACTTTTTAGTAATGTTTTAGTTTCTTTAAACATTTTGCCTCCTTTAAACACTCTGTTCATTTTCGATACATTAGTATATTATACGAATTCCTAAATTTTTTACAAGTGTTTAAAATCAGTTTTTAGACAAACTGTGCAAAAGTGTACAAAAAATAATTAACTAAAAATATGAAAAAACACCACAAATTGTTTTGGTGTTTTTTCAAATCCTAGCCATAGCATAACCTAAAATGAAAAAGTTCTCTCTGTTAAAGAAGGAACTTTTTATGATGACTTAAGTTTAGCTGGAAAACCATCCGCTAACTTCATAGCTACAGCGGTTGGACCTAAGAATTCTCACGTGACCCGTACGTTTATCAGTAACCGTCACTTCAATTACAGAGTCCATAGATTCTTCCACACTGTCTACCATTGATCCTTCTCGCGGACTGTTAAGTGCCTCTACTTTTCCTTTCTTTAAAAGGATTTCAACAGCTTTTTTACTATTTGAAAGCAAAATCAACTCTTGACCTTTGGTATTCTGCGAAACTATTACCCGACTAAAATCATAGGTAGTAAAGGTTTCATTGGTACCATCTATATTGAGATTGGCAATGTAGCCATCAAACTTGATTGGTCCTAGCGGAATGAGAGCAATTGAAAAAAAGAGGGATGCCTTTTCTTCTGGAAAATCGCTGTGCAACCAGATATAGCGTTCTGGGAAAGTCGTACCTCTGTCTTTTTCGCAATAAAATGAACTGGTGAAGTTTCCGCTAAAATAGGGATTCTCTGTCGTAAAATCAACTCGTCCATTAATTGCTTGTAAGCCATGGATACAAGGGAGATTTTTAAAGATGCGAAACGGTCCCATAATGTTTTTTGGATAAGGAATAATCTCTTGGAACTGTGCCGAAATAGTTAGATCTTCAACCTTTACTTTAAATCCTGTTTCAGTAAAACTGTTGTCACCTAACCTAAGATAAAAGGGGGAACTTGAAAGGATAGTCTCCTCAATAGAATAAGACTGATTCCCTGAAAAAATCCGATCACCTTGGGAAACAATCCATTGCAAGTGACCTGTCATCAAGCCTTTTTCAATATGTAGGGAAGGAATTAGAGCAATTGTTTTGTCTTCAGTCGCACACTTAAGATACCAGCCCTCAAAATAATTGGAGCGGTTATTTGGACCCACAAAATCATAATTCAAGACTGCTTTTTTATATACTGGAACAGACATCGATTTCCTCCTTGGCCAAGCTAACTTGGTGTAATGAAGCCAAAAACATGCCCTCTTTCCTTCCTTATTTAGCTTATCAATATTGTATCACCAAACATGGAAAAATGTGAATTTTTAACACAAAATTGCACCAAAAAATACCCTTGCATCAGGGTATTTTTTGATTTAAATCATCTCATTTACAAAGTAGTGAAAAACTTGTTTATTTTCAGGTTTACTCGTTAGTAGAAATTCTGGATGCCATTGTAAGCCCAAATAAGAAAAGCCTTTTCCTTCTACTGCTTCTATCGTTCGATCATCCGAATCACGCGCTAAGATACGTAAGTCAGAGGCTATTTCTTTGATGGCTTGCATATGTAAACTATTCACCTGATTCTTTTCACCATAGATATCAAATAGGATACTATTTGATTCAAAATCAACATCTTGAGTTACTTGTGTTGGTGCAGAAACTTGCCAATGGTTAGACACCGTTTGGTTAAGGGTGCCACCTAGAAGAACATTGACTAACTGAGTCCCACGACAGATAGATAGAACTGGCTTTCCTTGATTAAATGCCTCTTTTACTAATTGCAATTCAAAAAGATCTCTCGCCTCATGATAGTCAGAACTTGCAATAACCTGCTTTTCACCATAAAAATGCGGAAGAATATGTTGCCCACCAGTTATAAGCAACTTGTCTAAGGTAGCAATATAATCCTTAACCATGTCTTCATGGGCAATAGGAAGTACAAATGGTAGCCCACCCGATTCTAAAATAGTATCTGAGAAAACCTTTGAAGCAAAAGTCCGTTGAATACCATGATCCCAAGCTGTCACCTCTTTACTGTGGTTTTCATTTCCAGTTATCCCAATAATTGGTCGTTTCAATAGATTCCCTCCTATCCAGTTGCTATTAGACATAGTTTATCATAGGTCTGGGATCAAGGGTATTATATATTTTTTATCAGAATAATAGCCATGCGCTATGACCATCAGCATTTGAAATAGACTATCTCTATTTAGCCATCAAATTACCTTTTAACTTCTGATATTCTAAATAGGTTAGGATCATCATAAGGATGTCTATAAGGCTAAGAAAAATCATACTCATGTGATGTGTTAGCATAAATTCCCTCATTTGATAGACAATAAACCCCATAAACAAAAATAGTGACATCGGATAAGCCCATAACTTTTTTTTAAGAAGAAGCAATAAGGTTAACACTTTTATCAAACCATGAAACAGCAAATAGATCGCTGCCATCCGTTGGCCATTTAATGTGAGGATTGATCCCAAATGAACTAAATGACTCGCAATAAAATCATGAGGGTCGTTGGCTAATTCTCTAGATGTTAATATGGTAATCAGATTTTTAATTGCAGAATGCTTGAAAACAAATAATAATAGACCCGATAAACTTTCACCTAGTGCAAAAACCAGTTTTGCATAGAGAAGTGTATTAAAAGACTTCTCTACCACTTTTACTTGCTTAGCCGTTTTCAACCTTTCAGATATCACTTTACTGCCTCTTCTCTACTACATTCATTTTTTCTCTAGTTCTATCCTAACAAGATTATCCTTAAATTACCTTAAGAACAATTAGTTACCCTAACTTTTCCCTAACTTTTTCCCTTATTTTACTGAACTTTCCTTTTACAAAGCTTGTATACTAAGTTTATAAAATAATTAAAGAGGTATATTACTATGACAGAATCATCAAATAACATAAACAAAATCAAAGTCTCTGTTACTAAACATTGGAAAAAATTAGCCATTGTCGGAGCTTCAGTCGCAATCATCGGAGCTGCTGGAGTTGGTGGTTATGAATATTATGATCACCAACAAGACATTAAACAGGAACAAGCTGAGTTGACCAAAGATTTAACACAATCTGGTGCATTATTGAAAACTTACTCTGAATGGCATCAAGTCATCACAGGTTCTCAACTTAGCAATGCTAAAAAAACAAGCTTTATCAAAGCTGTCGAAGCACATAAATCTGATATTGATAAATTAGCTGCCGAAAAAACAAAAACCGAAGCTATCTACAAAAATACGTTCGGTACTTTTGAATCAGATTACACCAAATTAACAACAAGTCATGACAGCTTATGGAAAAAATTAGATGCTAACTTTAGTGGATTTGTTCCCTTATCTGATTTATCAAGTCAAGATATTGACAGTCTGAAGGAAGCTATTTCTTCCTCATCTTTAAGTGATGACGAAAAGAAAACGTTGAACGCGGACGCTGACAAAATGCTTGATTTAAGTAAGAAATGGACCGCTGCTTACCCTAACTATAGTAAAGAAGTGCTAACTCTTAAAAATAATATTGAAAAACAAAGCAAGGTTGTTTTAAATGAGTTAACATCTGAAAAGCTTTCCGTCAAAGAAATCGGGAATACGGTTGGAATCAGAGAAAGTCATAATCGACACGATGACGACAATGATGACCATCACAGACACAACAAAAATGACCACAATATGAACAGAGACCGTAAAGGTAAAAAAGATAACTAATCCCCTAAAGACTTGAATCGACCACGGTTAATTCAAGTCATTTTTTTCTACTTGCTATGGTATAATAAGCTAATATTAGTAGATAGAAAGAGATCAATAAGATGGCAAAAATTTACCTTGCTGATGACGAAAAAAATATTCGAGATATTATTGGCGTCTTTTTAAGAGACCAAGGATTGGATGTCGAGCTATTTGAAACCGGAGACCAACTGCTCTTGCGGTTTATGAACCAGCCAGCTGATGTCGTTATCCTTGATGTCATGATGCCTGGCTCTAGTGGCTTTGAGGTTGCCCCAAAACTGCGTCAACTCTCCAATGTCACCATTCTCTTTTTAACGGCAAAAGACAGTGACAAAGACTTCATTGAGGGCTTTCAAACAGGTGCAGATGATTACCTTACTAAACCATTTTCACCCATGAAATTAGCCTTACGAATCAAGGCTATCATTGCTCGTCAGGACCATCAAATAGATACCAACACCCTTCACCTAAAATTCGAG
Organism: Streptococcus hongkongensis; assembly: GCF_053206145.1. NCBI lineage: Bacteria > Bacillati > Bacillota > Bacilli > Lactobacillales > Streptococcaceae > Streptococcus > Streptococcus hongkongensis. The sequence continues at coordinate 5,089 of NZ_JBRUGD010000020.1, read as the reverse complement.
AACCTTACTCTTTCTCCAGAGAATCGCTGCGCCATCTACGCTAATCAACAGATAAATCTAACTAACACAGAATTTGATGTCTTAGAACTGCTCCTTAAAAAACAAGAGCAAGCAGTGTCCAGGGAAGATCTGTTAGAATCCGTTTGGGGCTATAACTTTGATGTCGATATGCGGGTGACAGACGACACCATCAAACGTCTACGAAAAAAACTTAGACAGGTAAATAGTAATGTTATCATTGAAACAGTATGGGGATTTGGGTTTAAATTGGCTCAAACATCTGAAAAATAAACCAAAACGCCACTTAAGGGGAACCTTATTTTTACAACCCTTAGGCATTGTACTTTCGTCATTTATACTCTTATTTTTAGTCTTCAACTTATGTGTCTACCTCTTCATTCATCAAGAAACCATCAAAGCTGTTGATGCCAAATCTCGTGAATTGCAAGGTCTTTATCTTAGCCAGCCGAGAAATAATCACGCAAAAAGTATATTTGAAACTTCCTACATGATTATTGACGATAAGGAAAATATCCAATATAGTTCGATGCCACTTCATGATTTTTCCCACCGTTTTGATACTGACAATTTACTTGAATATTTTTTTGATAAAGAGCACTCTAAAAAGCCTTTTAAAAATCAAGACACTGCCAAACTTACATTAAAGAATAATAGCTATGCAATCAAACTCATCCCGATTAGGGGAACACTTAAGGATTACTATGTTCAGCAATCTGAAAATCCGAGTCAAGATAAATCCTATTTTATTTTAATTTTCGTCAACACGACCCCCTTGCAGCAATTCTTAATACTAGTCAATAGCATCTTAGCAATCATCATGATACTGACTTTTATTGCCACAGGCATGATGATGTTTTGGACGACACGAAAACTGAACCTCTCTTTTAAACAGCTTCAAGCTTATGTCTTGCGCGCAGGCTCACGCAAAACTAATTCTGACAGGCTTAACTTACCTTATGAGGAGTTTAACCAAGTTGTCCGATCCGTTGATCATATGAATGAGATGATTGAAAGCAATCAACGCAGTCAAGAGTTGTTCTTTCAAAATTCATCTCATGAACTCCGTACACCACTTATGTCTATTCAGAGCTATGCGGAAGCTATTCATAAAAACCTCGTTAATCAAGAAGATGCCTCGTTAGTTATTCTTGAAGAGAGTCAAAAAATGGCCAAATTGGTTGATGATATTTTAACAATATCTCGCATTGAACTCATTCCTGATAAATTAAATCGTGAACTGATCAACCTCGCTGATCTTATTTATGATGTCAGTTGGCGACTCAACAAACAGGCTGAACAATCCGGGATTACTATTAGGCATCATTTCGAGAATAAAAATATGCAACTGTTTGCCGATGAAGAATTATTGGAAAGAGCTCTTTCCAATATTCTCAGCAATGCCGTTCGCTTTGCCCGTCACCAGATTACGATTACTTGTAATCAAGTCGCCGACACTATCCAAATAAGGCTTGCTAACGACGGCCAAACTATCAGCCCTGACGAAAAAGAACACCTGTTTGAACGTTTTTACAAAGGCAAAAACGGCAATCATGGTATCGGACTTGCAATGACTAAGGATATTATTTCATATCACGGAGGACAGATTACTGTTCAGTCAAATGAAACAGAAACTGCTTTTATCATATCACTACCAATCCAAGCTACTTAACAAGACACTAAAAAGAATCCCGAACACTCCAACTAAGAAGTATCCGGGATTCTTTTTTAATTAACTTGTTTAAACACGCGACCTTCTACAAAATAAGCGATTAGATTATCAGAGGCTTCTTGGCCTGTTGCAATCCGAGATTCTAATGTCGCTGTTCCAATGTGTGGTGTGAGGACGACATTATCCAAATCTAACAGTTCAACAGGCAGGCGTGGTTCGTCAATGAAGACATCACCACCAAAGCCCGCAATTGCACCAGTTTCCAATGCTGTTTTTAAGTCATCTTGGTTGACTAAGGCACCACGCGCCGTATTGATCAGATAGGCACTCGATTTCATTTTGGCAAAGACTTTGCCATCAATAATATTTTTGGTTTCAGTGGTAGCTGGGGCGTGCAGGGTCAAAACGTCTGCTTCAGCAATCAAGTCCTCAAAGTCACGGTAAGATACATTATACTCTGCTTCTTGCTTAGCACTTAGTCGGCTTCGCTTGTTATAAATCACGGTCATCCCAAATGCTTGAGCTAAACGGGCCACCTCTTGCCCAATCCGTCCAAAGCCATAAACCGCCAGTGTTTTTCCTTTCAATCCTGTCGTTAGACCAGACCGCGACTGGGTATCTGACCAGGTCTTCTCACGCAATTTTTTGTCAAAGTAGGTGATGTGACGCAGGGTATCAATCATCAACCCCATGGTCAGTTCAGCCGTCGGTACCAAGACCGTTTCTGGAGCGTTGCTGACGATGATGCCCTTTTCCGCAGCATAATCGACGTCTATATGATCATAACCTACGCTATGCGTTGAAATCATTTTAAGCTTGCTAGCTTTATCAATAATCTCTTGATCAATGGCAACATTAACAGTCAGGATACCGTCAACATCCGTCACTTGCTCTAAAATCCAATTACGACTGGCATCCTTGGGTGCTTGAAGCACATCCAAAGTCTCCTTAAGACTAGCCACACCTTCGGTCAAAGGTTGCCCCAAAATTAAAATTTTCGCTTTAATCATCATTAACCTCACTTTCAAATCATCATAAGACTATTATAACAAGAATGGAGGGAAAGGTTGGAAAAGAAAGTTAGGAATCCAGAGGATTACTAATGCCGTAAAGCACACTATCCTCATATTTGTTGTTTTTCAAAACATGCTTTTTCTGAAGCCCTTCTTTTGTCATACCTGCTTTTTCCATAACTCTGCCAGAAGCACCGTTATACTTGAAATGCTTGGCTACTATCTTATGAAATTGTTTCATCTCAAAACCAAATCGAATAAGAGCAGTTGCAGCCTCGGTGGCAATACCTTTATTCCATGTATCAGGACTAATCCAATAACCAAGCTCCGCTATATAGCCATTTTTAAAAACAGCTAAACTGACACAACCATATAGATTTCCAGTAAGCTTATCCGTGATAGCATAATCATAACTTTTATTTTGTTTGCTATTTTCTCCCTGACTCATAATCCACTCAATGGCCGACTCCTCTGTGTAAGGATTAGGTAAATTCAGCGTATTCTTTTGAATAGCATCAGTAGAACAAATACGTGTAACTGTTTGACTGTCATCAAGTGTAAACTTTCTCAACACCAGACGGTCAGTTTCAATAGTATCTTCTTGATCATTGTATTTAAACATGGCAATTACATCCTTTACTAGACAACTTAAATTCTTTGTACAATATGTAAGCCCAATTATAACAAATTTTCGACGCAAGATAGCACTAAATTTGAGATTAGTAAAAAAACATCCTCCAACGGAGAATGCTTTTGTATATTGCATGTAATTTCCAGACGGATTAACGTTTTGAGAATTGTGATGCTTTACGGGCTTTTTTAAGACCTGGTTTTGGGTGACCGAAGTAAAATATCTATAAAAGCCTATTAAATTAAGCTTTCAAGAATCATTTTCATTAAAAATAGATACTTATAACCCAATCTTATAAATCATGGATTACCATTAGATTACCAAAATTATGTTTTCGGAGCTTATGTTAATAAGGAACTTTGGCAACTAAAGCAAGTCAAGCTACCAATTGACACTGTTCAGTCACGAATTAAGCAATTGGAACTTCGCCAAAATGCTAAACAAATGTCGAATCATTTCCAGTTCTTAGGAGATAAAAGAATTGACAGCTTGGCTAAAGCTAACGCCATTCAGAATTATCGAAAGGCATGGAATGCTTTTCGCAAAATTCACACCGCAGGTGTTCCTAATTTCCACCGGAAAAGCTACGTTTGGCGTTATCAAACTAACTGCCAGTATTTGAAACAGAAGGAAGCATACTTAACCAACGGAACTGTACGTTTTGAAGATAGTAAGCATGTTCTGGTTCCTAAATTAGGTCGGCTCCGTGTTAAAGGTTCCCACCAGCGAATCTTAGCTCGCGGTGCTGAAACTCGCATTGGAACGGTAACCATCACAAAAGACGCTATCGGGAGCTTCTTTCTCTCAATGCAGTTAGCGTCAGACGCTCCTTTTGTCACGATGTCAAAGCAGACTAACCGGCAAGTTGGAATTGATCTCAATACCGAAAACTTCCTGACTTCTAGCGATGGTCAAGTGATTACTAATCCACGCTACTATCGAACCATTAAGGGACGGTTAGCTAAAGCTCAACGCATTTTGTCACGTCGTGCCCGACGAGCTAAGAAAGAACATCGTTCTTTGCGAGAAAGTAGAAATTATCAAAAGCAACGATTGTTGGTGGCTAAAATTCATACCCAAATCTTTAGCCGTCGTAGAGCATTCTTACACCAACTCTCAACTACATTAATCAAGAACCACGATTTAGTAGTTGCCGAAGAGTTGCGGAGCAAGAACATGCTAAAGAACCACGCTTTGGCGATGAGTATTGCTGATGTGGGCTGGCGGACCTTCTTAGAAATGCTGACGTATAAGGCTGAATTTTATGGACGCCAATTCATTACGGTGAACCCTAAGAATACTACGCAAACCTGTCACGATTGTGGCTTTGTCATGGGAACCGGAAGTACGAAGAAGCTCACTCTGGCCGACCGGGAATGGACATGTCCAAAGTGTCATGTTCATCACATTCGTGACCATAATGCCGCACAAAATATTCTGACTAAAGGAATTGCAAAACTGGCCTAACTTGATCCGTCCCTACGGCAACCTGGGGACGCTAAAGGCATTGGTAACTGCCGTGTAAGACGAAACAGTTCGTGGAACTGTTCGCAGTGGCCTATCTATGCAAATTGTGGTTCAAGCACTCATCAGAAGGGTGTTTGCTCACAAGCCACGTCCTTTAGGGCCTAAGTGTAAAATTTATTGAGGTAGAACATTAGACGAATAAAAAAGAAACCGTTACTCTAGTAATTAGGCTGGCGAGCACTACTTACAAGAGGCGGTTTCTTATGGATATTATTGTAACAGATTTAG
>NZ_JBRUGD010000019.1:0-27139 GCF_053206145.1 Streptococcus hongkongensis | reverse complement strand
CTTTTGGTGTATAATAGTTTTGCATCTCAGAGACCTTCCAATTGTTGTTGTGGTAGATTACAATTATATCTCTCTGAGATGTTTTTTTGATACCCTTTAAGTGGCTAACTTCATTTTAGAACTTTCAAAAATATTTCAGAAAAAGCTCTGATTATTTTCTAACATTGCTATTTATCCAATATTTTATTAATTTTCTACGATTTTATAGTTGCTTATTACATGATTTTCTAAAAAAGTGAAGAGAAATAGTTTATCTCTTCACTTTGACAGCTATTCTATTGAATTTTATTTTCTGTTGAGTGTTTATACCCATACAAAATATAAATTAATGTTCCAATGCATGTTGTTATTCCAAATGCTACCCATGTTATTTTCATATATTGGCTCATAAAAGATAGACAAATTATGATAGCTAATATTGGAAGTAATGGCACCAGTGGTGTTTTAAACTCTCCTTTTTTGGGATTCCCCATATCTTTTCTAAGTTTAATAATTGCAATCGACATAATAATCAAATAAGCAAGTGTACAAATGTTAACAAACTCTGCTAAACTAGCGAGTGGAAATAACCCGGCACAAATCATTGATAATATTCCGACAAGTAAAGTTGCATTTTTTGGAACAAAGTTTTTTGAAGTTATTTTATGCAAGCTCTTTGGCAATAAACCATCTCTACTGATAGAGTAAACAATTCTTGCTAAGGCAAAAGTCATTGAAATACAAACGGTAATTAAAGTAAGGACTGCAACAATTGACACGTAGTTAGCTACCCATTCCATTCCAATACTTCTTAATGCAAAGGAAACAGCATCTGGTACATTCAATTTAGTATAGTGAATAATACCAGTTAAAATAATAGTTACCAATACATATAGAATTGTTACAATAATTAGTGATAATGTTATTCCCTTGGGAATCGTATTTTGCGGATTCTTAACTTCATCAACAGTCATTGAAATTGATTCAAAACCTAAGAAAGCAAAAAACATAACTGATGCTCCAGCAAATATTCCTGACTGGCCGCCATAAATTTTTCCAATACCATATGGTGCAAAATTTGACCAATTTTCTGGCTTTATGAAAAATATTCCCACTAAAATAAATATAAATAAGGCAGAAAATTTTAAAATAACCAATAAACTATTAAATCTTAGAGCGGTTTTAGAATTCATTAAAACTATTGTCATTACAACTAACATGACAAAAACGGGGAGAATATCAATATATGTTCCATGTTTAGGATTGAAAGTTTCGTTTAGCATTTTAGGAATAATAATACCGTAACTGCTAAGCAGTCCTTTGAGATAACTTCCCCAACCCACTGCTACACTTGAGATTGCAGTTAAAAATTCCATAATGATGTACCAGCCAACTATCCAGGCGGGGAATTCTCCTAAGGTTGCATAAACATAACTATACGCACCGCCATTTGCAGGAACTCTCGAAGCAAATTCAGCATAAAATAAGGCTAAGATACCAATTGCAAGAGCAGAAATAATAATTGAAATTGTTAGAGCTGGACCTGCATACTGTGCTGCCCCTATTCCTGTAATTGTAAAAATACCAGTTCCAACCATAGAACCTAAACCTAAAAATATTAAGTCATTTACTTTTAAATGCCTTCTCATTTCAGTTTTATTTTTACTATTATTTTTCTTACGAAATATTGTCATTTATTTTTTACCTTCTTTTCCTAATTGTAACTAGTTTAACACAGCCAACTAGTAATGTAAATTGCATAATAAAAAGCTATTAGAATAAGAAAATAAACATTACTCTAATAGCTTTTTTATATAAAACAGAAAATTAGGATCCTTCTTCTGTAACCATTTTATCTTTTATTTCTTCATATGATAATGCATGAACATCCTCATTTTCATCCTCATTCTCAGCAGGCATTTTACCTGTTTCATAGATGGATTTGATTTGTTCAGCATCTAATGTTTCATATTTCAATAGAGCTTCAGCAATTAACTTGTGTGTTTCTCTATTTTCATTAATAATGTCTGCTGCCTGATTTCTTGCTTGATTTAATAACTCCCTAACTTCATCATCAATCATTTGAGCAGTCTGCGCAGAATATGATTTTTCAGGAGAAATTTGACCAGGCATCATTGCATGATTACCTTCATATTGAACTGGACCAAGTTTGTCACTCATACCATACTCAGTAACCATAGCACGGGCCATTTGAGTAGCTTGTTCAAAGTCATTTGATGCGCCAGTAGTTTGTGCATTAAAGATAATCTCCTCAGCAACTCGACCACCCATTAAACCAGCTAATTGTTCTTTTAAATCATCCTTAGAAAGTAACATTTGATCTTCTTTAGGAAGAGCAATCATGTAACCACCCGCACGACCACGAGGAACAATAGTTACCTTGTGAACAACACGCGCATTTGATAATGTTAAACCAACAATGGTATGGCCTGCTTCATGATAAGCAACCATTTCACGTTCTCTTTGAGAAATAGTACGGTCTTTTTTAGAAGGTCCAGCAATAACGCGATCCTCTGCTTCATCAATATCAGAAGCATCAATTTTCGTTTTATTACGTCGTGCAGCTACCAAAGCAGCCTCATTTAAAACATTTTCTAAATCAGCACCAACAAAACCTGGTGTTTGTTGTGCAACAACCTTCAAATTAACATCATCGTTAAGTGGTTTATTTTTGGCATGTACTTTCAGAATAGCTTCGCGTCCCTTAACATCTGGACGTCCAACAAGAACTTTCCTATCAAAACGACCTGGTCTAAGCAAGGCAGGGTCTAATACGTCACTACGGTTAGTTGCCGCAATAACAATGATACTTTCATTACCTTCAAATCCATCCATTTCAATCAATAATTGGTTTAAAGTTTGTTCACGTTCATCATTACCGCCTCCCATACCAGCTCCACGACGACGACCAACTGCATCAATTTCATCGATAAAGATGATTGCTCGTTCAGCTTTCTTAGCATCCTCAAAAAGAGAACGAACACGACTAGCACCGACACCGACAAACATTTCAACGAAGTCAGAACCAGAAATACTAAAGAAAGGAACGCCGGCTTCACCAGCAACAGCTTTTGCAAGAAGGGTTTTACCAGTTCCTGGAGGTCCCTCTAAAAGAACACCAGATGGAATACGCGCACCTAAAGCCTTATATTTTTTAGGATTTTTAAGAAAATCAACAACTTCAACAAGTTCCTGTTTCTCTTCTTCAGCTCCAGCCACATCAGTAAATCTAACTTTTACATCACCCTTGGTTTGTGATTTAGCTTTGTTTTTACCAAAACTCATTGCACCACGTGCACCACCACCTTGGTTCATCATCATAATCATGAAACCAGCGAAAATGACAATAGGCAAGAAACTCATTAATAATGAAATCCAAGTTCCACTTGAACTTTCTTGTTTGACAGTAATAGTTGTTCCTGATTTATCAGCTGCACTTGTTACGTCTTTAAGTGTCGAATCGTTTGGTAAAACCAAAGCTGTAAATTCTGTTACTTTTCTAGCTGAATCTGTTCCAAAAAAGGAAACATTTGGATCAGTTTTGACGCTTTGTGGTTTGTTATATTCACCCTTAACTTGGATAATATTTCCACTTGGTTGATAAGTTAAATTTTTAACATCACCAGCCTTTACTTGTTTGATTAGTTTTGAATAACTAACCTGTTGACTTTGTGTGCTAGTTCCCTTTAGATAATATTGAAAACCTGTGATAACCACAACAATCAATAAGATATAAATAAAAGAATTTTTCACAAACCCATTATTCTTATTATTTTTCATATAACGATAATTGACCTTTTTCTATTTTGAATAGACTTCTTCTTTTAAAACTCCAACATATGGTAAATTACGATAATTTTCAGCATAATCTAAACCGAAACCAACAATAAATTCATTTGGAATATTATAACAAACATAGTCTGCTTCGATTTCAACAACACGACCTTCAGGTTTGTCAAATAAAGTTGCAATTTTTACTGAATTAGCTTTTCTATATTTAAACATATCTCTTAAGTATTTCAATGTACGACCAGTATCAATAATATCTTCAATAAAGATGATATCTCTTCCCTCGATGGTAGTATCAACATCTTTTAAAATCTTTACTTCACCACTACTAGTTGTACCTCCGTGGTAACTTGAGACAACCATGAAATCAATTTCAACGTGAGTATCAATATGCTTCATTAACTCAGCCATAAAAGGAACGGATCCTTTTAATACACCAACCATTAATGGATTTTTCCCCTGATAATCTTTTGTTAATTGTTGTCCAAGTTCTTTTGTTTTTTTTATAATATCTTCTTCTGAATAGAGAATTTTTTTAATATCTTGCTCCAGCATGATGTCACCTTTTTTCTAAATTTTCAACATACAGTTTAGCCAACATTATATCATGTTTAGATGCTTTTCTCAAATATGTTTTATCAGCAATCAGTACAAATATAATCTCATCCTTTTGTAAACCAATTATAGCATTTTCTCGCTCTTTAGCAGTAAATTTACCATCAATGAATAGTCTCCTGATTTTCTTTGAAAACTGTCCAAAATCAATTATATCACCAGTCATCCTACCACGTAAGGTAATCGGAGATAGCTGGTAAATCGGTATCATTAACTCATGTGCTATGTCTTGAGATAAGTGACTAAATGTAAAAGTACAATTATTGTACTTATTACTAGTACCATATTCTATCAAAACTTGACTGTCTTTTCTCTCAGTCTTTAGACTGATTTTTTCAATAAGAAAACTATCATAAGAAATAACTAATTGGTAGGTTTGATTGATTGGATAAGTGCCTGTTTTTTTCCGTCTTAATAATGAAAGTAATTCTTCAAATTGACTTTTTGAAATAGATAAATCAGAAAATTGTTCAATATATTCCTGAAAACAAAAATATTGAACTGCAGTACTATTATTCAAAAAATAAGAAAATTGATTTATTGAATGAGCAGGAATTAAATCTTTCAATGCTTGAATTAAAACTGATGATTCTTTAGACAATGCTAACAATGAGTAATTAAATTGTGGATTTTCTTGACGAAGTTCCGGTAAATATTGATTTCGAATACGATTCCTTAAGTACTCATTTGTTTGATTAGAAGCATCTTCAAAGTGAAAAATTTTTGGTAAGTCAGCTTTTGAAATGGTAAGAAAGGGTCTGATTAGTTGGCCACTTCCAAATGATTGACACTCTTTAATTGAAGAAAGATGTCTCAATCTTGCTCCTCTCAATAGACGCATAAAAACTGTTTCTGCTTGGTCATCAGCATGATGAGCTGTAACAAGGGCAGAATAATTTTCATTTTCCATGATTTTCTTAAAAAAGCTATAACGAAAATCACGGGCATTATTTTCACTAAATGAACCAAAAAAATCTGCTTTATAAAAAGGAATTTGCTTTTCTTTAGCCCAATTTTCTAAGTATTCCTCTTCCTGATCAGATTCCGGGCGTTGCTTGTGATTAACATGAATAATAGCTATAGCTATCTGTAAGTTGTTTTGATTAAGATGTAAAAAGTGCAGTAAATTCATTGAATCTACTCCACCTGATACAGCTATTAATACCCGTTTATGTTGATCAAATAGACCTTTTTGTTTGATATAATTATAAATTTTTTGATATGTCATTTTAATATTGAATAAACGTCATCAGCAATTTTACTTAAATCATCATATGATGATTTATCTGTAAAAATAGAAAGAATAAAAGGAGAATCTGCATAAACAATTGCTACATCATGTTTATAGTCATAGGCATCTCCAATTTTATGAGCAACAGGAACAGAAATATTTTTTGAAATACGTTTATCATCAAAATCTGTATGTGACATATAAGAGATTATTTTACCATTTTGATAATAAATAGCTTCCATAACTCTAGCAGCCTGACGAGAAGACAGATTTCTCTTTTCCATATCCCACGGTAAGCCTGATAAAGCTAACATTTGATTGGTAAAAGTTACATCATATTTATCAGCACCATAATATCCTAAGATATTTGTAGCTACATTATCTGAGTGCTGTGAAACAGCTCTCAACAAATTATCAACACTGTACTCTTTATTATCAGCTTCTTTGCTAATTTTCCCAGATCCAGAAGGATCATAGTCACCTTTAAAATGATTAACTTCATCAGTGTATTTAAACGGTGTATCAGGACTTAATTGACCTTTTTTAATTCTTTCTTGAATAAAGTATAAAGTTCCTAATTTAGCTATACTTGCTGAATACATTTGCTTATCAGCATTAATTCCTGCACTTGCTTGACTGTTAAGTTGTTTAACAAATATAGAATAGTTTTCCTTATTATATTTTTCAGATAGCATTTCTTGTACCTTAATCATACGATTATCTGAAATTGACAACTCATTTGCAGAAGCCCAACCTTTATTATCAATATAATAATAAATCCCTTGTTGAGTTTGCGATATCCTACTAGCATGAACTTTTTTATAACTATCAATTGTAGTTTTGGAAGCTTGAACACCTTTTACGTAAGGCTGATCATATAAAGTAATACCAACTTGAGTCCAAAATTCTTGACTGATATCCTTTTGATTAATTAATGTATCATCATAAATCAATTGTTTATTTGCTTCAATGTAATTACCATCTGATAACTGAAATACTGGTTTTCCATTTTCATTTATCTGTAAATTAGTTATTGAAAAATCTTCATTTGGTTCTATAAATTTGGCAAACTGAGTCAAGTTAGAGTCTTTGTAACTATTTTCTTCAGAAAAAACATTTGGGTTTTGAGGTATGGTATCAAAATAAGTTACTTTGGTTGCAACCGATTGATCTAATTGATAAATCTTTTCTTTACTTAAATGAAGTTGTTTTTCAGTAGAAATAATAGGAATTGGAGACATGAAAAAAAGCATTACAAAAACTGCTAATATTTTTTTCATGTTTTCTCCTTTCTTTACTTATCTTTACGATATTTATCTTCTTTTAATTTTTGATTTTCAGCCTGTAACTCTTCTAATTTTTGATCAGAATAAGCTAAAAATGTTTCGATTTTCTTAATCATATCATCCATATTATTTTGGCAATAACCCTGGAACAGGATAAATTTTTTCACCTTCCCTAGACAAATAATACTTTGCACGCGCATATTTTCTGACATAGTCATCATCTTTCAATTGCTTTGCAAAACTTTTTTCTTCTTTGGTACTTTTTTCCAACTCTTTATATTCTTTTTCTAATTTAACAATCTGCTTATGCTGATCTTGAAGACTAACATAACTTTTCACCAGATTATAAGTTGGCAAAATAAAGAGAAACATCATGACAATCAAAATCCAACCAATAAACCGATTCCGTTTTTGATTTTCTTTCTCTTCAAAACGTTTTTTTAGATTTTCACTATGAATGTATTGATTATTTAATTGAACAATACTAGGCTTCTTCATTACTTTCTATCCTTGTTTCTTTAATAATGTCATACATTTTTTCAGCATCTTCTTTTTTAGTACTATCTTTCATTTCTAAAACACGTACCGTTAACAATTTATTACCAAATCTTATTTCAATATGATCATTAATTTTTAAATCGGTTGAACTTTTTGCTAGGACACCATTAACCTTGATTCTTCCTTTATCTGCAACTTCTTTTGCAACAGGACGACGCTTGATGATGCGTGATACCTTTAAATATTTATCTAATCTCATAATTTACCTCACAGTCCATTTTATTCTATCACTTTTTTTGTTTAAATGGTAGATATGACCATAAATTCTGACTGAAGGCCCTTAGCTTGACACTAGACAAAATAAAGACAAGGAGCCCTAGGCCTATTGAAATAAAGATAGCTAAGAGACTATCTAAACGTTCTTTTTGTGGTAAGAAACCTTGGCTAATTCCCACAAAAACCATCATTAAGCTTAAAGCCAGAAAATATCTAATATTTTTTAAACTAGTCATTCTCACACCACTGACCTTGAGATATAAAAGGAAAATGATGAGGAGAGGGATAACACCTGACAATGATGAACCAATGATGCCAAAATAATAAGTTAAGATTGGCGTCAAAAACAGTTTCAGAATCAAACCACTCACAAGTATGATGAAAGATCTTTTTTGGTGATTTTCAATAAAGTGTTTTTGGTGGCAATACTGGATGAGACTAGCTAGTAAAATCATCAGCAAGTACACTTCCAAAGCTGCGCTGCCCTTCTTATCTTCAAATAAAACCATATTCATGGCCGGAAGAATTAGCATAAAACCAGCTGTTAAAGTCAAATTAAGATAAGTAATAAAATCAAAGAATGTTTGACTATCTTCTTCATAATTAGCTTCTTTTTGATGATAACTTTTTGACAATTTAGGTAAATGTGTAGTGAAAAAGGCAGTCGAGAAAATCAAACCAAATTGTAATAAAGGCTGGCCTCGGTCATAAATACCTTTAGTAATCTCAGCCTGAATTGATGTTATCCCACTGGATTGCAATGATTGTTTGACAAATAAGGCATCAATAAACTGAAAAAGTAAAAGGTAAATGGTGAAAAAGATAAAGACTGTTGAGGCCCAACCAATTTGTCTTAAGTTCTTAAAAGACGTTTTATGTTTCTTAAAGAGAAATAAAAGAGATGTCGGTGACTTCAAGACAAAGTAAGCTAAAATAGCTAGACTGGCTAATAAGTTTCCTGATGCTGCTACATTTGCTGTGAAATAAACATCCCAATCAAAGAGATAATAAGCCAGAGCAGCTAAAATAATGATAAAGACGCGAACACTCTGTTCTAGCACCTGACTAACTGCTGTTGGTATCATATCACCATGAGCTTGTGCTAACCCTCTATAAAAAGACATAAAAGGTATTGTTAATAAAACAAAAGCTGTCAAAATAATACTTGGAGCTAATTGGATACTACCAATTAATCTAGCTAATGACTGATTAGCTAGTAAGAGAATGCTAGCTAGGATAAAACTTGATAATATCTGAAATTTAAATAAAAGATATAAATCCGTTTTTTTACTTTTTTGATAAATACTAGCAATCACATTAGGAAAAGCCGTCAAACTTAAAGCACTAATAATAGCTAGGATAGGATAGACCTGTTGGTAAGCATAAAAGCCCCTATCACCAACAAGATTTTGATAGGGTACGCGGTAAATAGCTGCAAGAATTTTAGCTAAAAAACCACTAATGGTAATTGCTAAGCTTGATTTACTGGTCAGATTTTGACGCTTTTCGATGTTTAATTTCACTTAACATTTCTCCAAATAACATCATTTCTTCTAAAATGCTATAATCTTTTACATTTTTGACATTAAAAATTATATCAATTTTACCATTATTTTCACTGATTCTGGCTTTCAAACTTGTTTTTGAAAGAGCTTCAAAATAATCTTGAGTCATATAATATTTGAGTGATGCTTTTTCAAAACGAACTGTCACTTGATTATCTTTTCTTTCAACTAATTCGGCAAAAGCTTGATCCATAAAGGCTTTTAAGAGTCCAATTTCCAATAAATAGGCAACTTGATCTGGATATTCACCAAATCGGTCAATTAATTCTTCTTGTAATTCTGTATAATCTTGACGATTATCAATTTCTCGAATTCGTTTATAGATTTCAATTTTTTGACGTTCATCACTGAGGTAATCAAATGGTAAATAGGCATCAATTTGGAGATTAATCTCAGCATTGCCTTTTTTACGAACACTTGTTTTGCCCTGCCTACTTGCAATAGCGTCTTCTAACAGCTGTGAGTACATTTCAAACCCAACTGAATCAATGAAGCCGCTCTGCGAAGCACCTAAAATATTACCAGCTCCACGAATTGACAAGTCACGCATGGCAATTTTAAAGCCGGACCCCAATTCCGTAAAGCCTTTAATAGCCTCAAGTCGTTTCTCTGAAACTTCACTTAAAACTTTATCTGGACGATACATGAGGTAGGCGTAAGCAATGCGGTTGGAACGTCCGACACGACCACGTAATTGATATAGGGTGGAAAGACCCATATGATCAGCGTTTTCAACAAAGAGGGTATTAACATTGGAAATATCAACCCCTGTTTCAATGATAGTTGTCGCCACAAGGACATCGTAATCACCATTAATAAAGTCAATCAAAGTGTTTTCCAGTTGAATTTCACTCATTTGCCCATGGACAAAACCAACAGTTGCTTCCGGCACCAACTCTTGTAATTGTGCCACCTTCTTATCTATCGTCTCAACCTTATTGTATACATAGAAAACCTGACCTCCACGGTCCATTTCTCGGATAATGGCTTCGCGGACAATCCCAGGGTTGGTTTCCATCACATAAGTCTGGACAGGATAACGATTGGTTGGAGGCGTCTCAATAACTGACAAATCCCTAATACCAAGCATAGACATGTGTAAAGTTCTTGGTATAGGCGTTGCTGTTAAGGTTAAAACATCAACCTTAGTTTTTAACTCTTTTAATTTTTCTTTATGTTTAACCCCAAAACGTTGTTCTTCATCAATGACAATCAAGCCTAAATCAGAAAAGGTAACATCTTTTGACAAGAGACGATGTGTCCCGATAATAATATCCACGCTCCCTTTAGCTAATTTCTCTAAAGTTGCTGTTTGTTCTTTTTTACTTCTAAAACGACTAAGGACATCAACTTCAACAGGATAATTTTCAAATCTTTCTTTAAAATTTTCATAATGTTGTTGAGCAAGAACTGTAGTAGGTACTAAGATTGCTACTTGTTTATGGTCATTGACTGCTTTAAAGGCTGCTCGCATGGCAACCTCAGTTTTACCAAAGCCAACATCTCCAACAAGTAAGCGATCCATCGGATGACTACTTTCCATATCTGTCTTGATTTCTTTACTGGATCTAATTTGATCATCTGTCTCAACAAAAGCAAAATCATCTTCAAAGGATGCTTGTAACTGGTCATCTGGTGAGAATTGATAACCTTTTAACTGGCTACGCTCAGCATACAATTTTAATAAATCATCAGCAATGTCTTCAACTTGTTTAGTAACTTTTTGTTTGGTCTTTTGGAAACGACCATCATTAAGTTTATTAATTTTAGGTTCTTTACCATCAGCCGAAACATATTTTGATAAACTTTCAATTTGTTCGACTGGCAAAGAAATACGGTCTGAATTTTGATATTGGATAGTGACATAATCTCGATGGACACCATGAATTTCAATAGTTTCAATTCCTAAAAATTTACCAATCCCATGGACATTATGAACAACATAGTCGCCTTTTGCTAATTCATTATAATCTTTTAAACGTTCGGCATTACTAATATTTGATTTACGAACACGACGCTTAATCCGTTTATGATAAATTTCATGTTCTGTAATTAAAGCAATCTTTTCATCAGCAAAATAGAAACCACTTGAAATTTGACCAATAATTATTTGAACCTGCTTAGGTTCAATAGCATTAGTATCAACTAAAGGTAAAATAAAATCATAGCCTTCTAAATTTTTTAGTAATTTTTCATAAGCTTGTTGTGACTCTACTTGAACAAGTACAGTAGCCTGTGCTTTTTGATACCTTTTTATTTCATCAACCAAAAGTGGAAATTGATTGTAGAATTCTTGCATGGCATATTGTGTTAACTGATGTAATTTATCAAACTTAATATTGCCAAGACCCTTATGAAAGTTAGAAAAGAAGGTAGCAGGTTTGTAATTTCGAAAATCACGATAGTTATCCGCAAAATAATTTAAACTAGGAATTGCCTTCCCTTGCTGTAAATGATCAGTTAGTAAATTGGCCACTTCTAAATCAAATTTAGCATTTTTATCTAAAATCTTTTGAAAATCGTCGAAAAAGAGTGGTGTTCCTTTTGGCATGTAATCTAAGAGTGTCCATTCTTTTTCATAGAAAATTGATAAAAATTGACGTAAATCTTTATGCCTATAGCCATCTTTTGAGACAGAAATCACATCAGTTAAGTATGATTTTGTCTCTTCATTGACAAGTTTTATTGTAGCTTCTAATTTTTCAATACCACGCGCATAATCTTTTTCTTCAAGAATAGCATCGCTTGCTGGAATAACCGTGATCATATCTTTTTGAAGAATAGATTTTTGACTTTCACTATCAAATTGGCGGATGCCATCTACTTCATCACCAAAGAATTCAATACGATAAGGATTTTCTTCAGTTATTTCATAAATATCAAGAATATCTCCACGTCGACTGAATTCACCTGGATTTATAACTTGCGAAACTTTTTGATAACCAATATTAGTCAATTGTTTAACTAATTGATCTAAATGATAGTCCATACCAACTTCAAAAGTTAATTGACTGTTTTGATAGACCTTTGGATTTGGTAACAAAGTTCGTAGACCAATCACATTTGTCACTAAAATACCAGGTTGTTCTTGATTAACTAAAAAATTGATGGCTTCAATTCTAGAAATAGCTCTATCCAAAGAAGAAAAGATAAATTCAGCTGCCGCAGCGTCATCAGAAAAAAATTGAAAAACATTTTCTTCACCCAAAAGGGCTGATAAATCACTACTCAATTTATCACTGTCATTCTGACTCGCTGTAACAATAACAATCTTTTCTGGTTGATCAATAAAGTTGGCAGCAATAGCCAAAGCCTTACTAGAACCAGATAATCCCATTACTAATTGCCGTCCTAAAGTTCTTGTGCCAGCAATCCAAGATTGGATGGCTTTATTTTGACTGACTAATTCTAATATATTCATTCTTACCCATTATATTTCTGCATAGTTTTTTCAAAGTCTGTTTCTTTCAAATAGAAATCAACAGCATCAGTAACTTTATCTAGTGTTAAGTCGATAGTAATGGCATCATCTTTATCAAATTTTCCTAAGACATGATTAATCACTGTCATTCCATTTTGTGGACGACCAATTCCAACTTTAATCCGATCAAATTCCTGTGTTCCAATATGAGCAATAATTGATTTTATCCCATTATGACCACCGGCTGAGCCTTTTTGACGGAATCTTATTTTGCCGACTTCCATATCTAAGTCATCATAGATAACAATAAAATCTTCTACGGCAATATTATAATAAGTTAATAATGCTTTCACAGCAATTCCACTATTATTCATAAAGGTAGTTGGTTTGACCAAATAGACTTTTTCCTGATTAATAAAACTTGATCCAACTAAAGCTTTGAAATTTTTATCTTCAGAAAAATTAACATTCAAACCTTTAGCCAGACGGTCAATTGCCATAAAACCAACATTATGTTTTGTATTATCATATTTTGATCCAATATTACCCAGACCAACAATCATTTTTACCATTGTATACTCTTTCTATAAATAGCAAAAGGGCTGGAAATGATTTCCAACCTTCTGACTTATTTCTTTATCACTTATACATTGAAACGGAATTCCATAATATCGCCATCTTGAACAATATATTCTTTTCCTTCTTCACGAAGACGACCCGCTTCTTTAACAGCTTTCTCACTACCATAAGCAATTAAATCATCATAGCTCATGGTTACTGCACGAATAAATCCTCTCTCAAAGTCAGAGTGAATAATACCGGCAGCTTGAGGTGCTTTAATACCACGTTTAAAAGTCCATGCACGAACTTCTTTCTCACCAGCTGTGAAGTAAGTTCCTAAGCCTAATAAATGATAAGCTGCGCGTGTTAATTTATCCACACCCGATTCTGTAAGACCAATAGCTTCTAAAAATTCTGCCTTGTCCTCATCATCAAGTTCTGAAATTTCTTCCTCTGCGCGTGCGGAAATAACCACTACTTCTGCATTTTCAGTCTCAGCAAATTCACGAATTTGTTTAACGTAATCAATATTATCAGGTTCAGCAACACGGTCTTCATCCACATTAGCAACATAAAGAACTGGCTTTGTAGTTAATAAGAATAATCCTTTAACAACTTTTGCTTCTTCTTCAGTAAATTCAATTGTACGTGCTGGTTTACCATCTTCAAGAACTGGTTTAATTTTTTGTAAGACATTAAATTCAGCAAGAGATTCTTTATCTTTTTGTGTACGTGCCATTTTTTCAACACGCGCATATCGTTTATTGATAGATTCTAAGTCTGCTAAAATCAATTCTAAATTAATTGTATCAATATCAGCAATAGGATCCACAAAAGCATCATCACGACCTTGTTCACGCATGACATTTTCATCATCAAAGGCACGAACCACGTGAACAATAGCGTCTACTTCACGAATGTTAGCTAAGAATTTATTACCTAATCCTTCACCTTTTGAGGCACCTTTAACAATACCTGCGATATCTGTAAATTCAAAAGTTGTAGGTACTGTTTTTTTAGGTGTAATCAATTCTGTTAATTTATCTAAACGTTCATCAGGTACTTCAACCATTCCAACGTTAGGATCAATCGTTGCAAAAGGATAATTAGCAGCCTCTGCTCCTGCTTTTGTAATTGCATTAAATAAAGTTGATTTACCAACATTAGGTAAACCGACAATTCCAGCTGTTAAAGCCATAAATGAATAATCTCCGTTCAAAATTTCAATCAGTATTATTATAGCATACTATTTATCAAAAAAGCCTGTCAAATGACAGACTAAATAATGAATCACGAAAATAATTGCCTTAATATCTGAGGTGCTATTCCTAAAAAATCAAGAAAAAGAAAAATCGTATATAACATAAATAGGGCTATTAAAATATTTCCAAAAATTAACCAGAAATTCCTGATAACTAATTTGATATCAAGAGGTTCCTTCTCAACAATCCGTTCTACGATTAATCCTGGACTTTTCCCCAATATTAATTGATCTAAACTAACTTCAAAAATCGTAGCTAGTTTAATTAAATTCGTCATATCTGGACATGCTTCATTATTTTCCCATTTGGAAATAGCTTGCCTTGAAATAAAGAGTTGCTCTGCTAAGTAATCTTGTGAAAAATTTTTTTCAAGTCGTAACTGTTTTAACTGTTCTGAAAACTTATTCATAATAGATGTTCCTTTCTGTTGATAACTCTATAGTAATAAGTATTTTCTTAAAAATCTAGCACTTTTTCAAGCAACTATAAGTAGCAAATTATTTGTAAACAGTGATTTAAACACGCTTTTTAAGGTTGCAATACTTTTTTTAACTTTCTTTCAAAATCATAACGACTCATCATGACAATATGATTACAATTACAACACTGAATTTTTATATCAGCTCCAAGTCTGATAATTTTCCACTCATTAGCTTTTTTTCCTGTTGCTTTTATTGTACAAGCATGTGGTTTTTTCATCTCCACCAATGATCCTAACTGATACATGCTAACTCCTTTTTCATATCTTTTGTAATATCATACCAAAAAGAAGCTAGGACAAAGGTTCTCAGCTTCATTTTCTTGTAGACTGATGTATAAAATGACGCAGTGGTTGAGTAGGCTCTAATACGTTGAAAATCAACTTTTACAGCCCTACTAAACTTTGCGGCGGTGGGACGACAAAATCAAATTTCTAGGAAATGACTGATTTTTGTCCCACTCTCCCTTTAGTTTGTACGAACTGGTGTAATTAATTGGATAAAACCTTCTTGATCATCAGGAGTTAAGGTAAATGGTCTCACTGGTGAGATGAAACGAATTCTAACAGTCTCGCTCTTCAATGCTTTCAATGATTCAATTAGGTAAGTAGGGTTAAATGAAATAGTTAAATCATTACCTGATTTTTCAACAGTATCTAATTCTTCATTTACCTTACCAACTTCAGGGGAGTTAACATGAGCTGTTACATCATTAGCTGTAATTTCAAGCTTAACTGTACCATTTTGAGTTGCATTTGAAATTAAGTATGCACGTTCCATAGCATAACGAAGAGATTGTGTGTTGAAAACAACTTCAGTTTCAAATTGAGTCATCAATAAACGATCAGTGTCAGGATAATTTCCTTCTAACAATCTTGTATAGAAGGAAATGTGTTCACTTCTAAATAAAATTTGACTAGGTGAAAAAAAGATTTCCACAGACTCAATATCGTCACCAAAAACAGAAGAAAATTCTCTTAATGATTTACTTGGAATGACAACGTCAAAATTATTAGCAGATTTCTCAAGAGACAAGAGACGTTGACTCATACGATGGGAATCAGTAGCTACTGCTTTGAAATCTTTGTTATTACTTAACGTAATGTGCACACCTGTCAGAATTGGGCGGCTTTCTTGTAAGCTTGCAGCAAATGCTGTTTCTGAAATAATTGATTTTAATAATTTAGTCTCTAACACCAGTGGATTATCTGTCGAAACTTCTTGTAAACGAGGATATTGTTCCACATCTTTACCTTTGAGGGTAATTTCTGATTTTCCTGAAGTTAAAACAACTTGGTGTTGTTCAATTTCTTTAAAATCTAATGAAACATCTGGAAGACTTGAAATGATATTAATAAAGAAGTTTGCTTCTAATAGAATAGATCCTGTAGAAGAAATTAATAAACCTGCATTTTCATTACTTACAGGAATAGTATTTTCAATTGAGATTTGTCCATTTGATCCTGTTAATGTAATATCTGATTGGTTAACTTCAATTTTAATTGTTGAAAGAATTGGGATAGCATTTTTACTGCTTATTGCTCTTTTAGTAGCATTTAATGCTTGGATAAAAAGGGAACGATTTATAGAAAATTGAATCATGGGAACTCCTTTAGTTTATAAGTATAATAGTTAGTAGTAATAGTAGGTCTTGTGTATAAGGTGGAAAAGTTAGCTCAATAGGCAACCTATAAAGTTTATAGGTTGTTTATAACTTGTTAATAAGTTAGTATCATTTTTATAACTTATCCACATGTTTATTTGATTTTATTTTTGATAGTTTCTACTTCAATCCGGAGGCTCTCATCGTCAACAATCATATTCTTTATTTTATTATAAGCATGAAGGACTGTTGAGTGATCTCTACCTCCAAATTCTTTTCCAATCTTAGGTAAAGAATTATCAGTCATTTCACGGGCAAGATACATCGCTACTTGTCTAGCTAATACAATATCTTGAGTACGTTTAGTCGCTTTAATTTCTTTTACAGTAACATCATAGAATTTACCAACTTGTTCTTGAATAGTTTCAATTGGAATAACTGTAATTTTATTTGGACTATCTTGTTTCCTTGCTCTAATAGCTTCTGCGGCAAGCTCAACTGAAATAACATCAATTTGTTTAAAATTGGCAACTAAACTAATATCTTTGAGTGCCCCTTCAAGGTCACGTACATTAGAATCAAATTGACCGGCCAAATATTCAATAGTTGATTGAGGAAAAGTAAAACTATAATCTTGAATTTTATTTGTTAGAATAGCAACTCGTGTTTCAAAATCAGGAGGAGTAATATTAACAGTTAATCCCCATTTAAAGCGGGTTACCAATCGTTCTTCTAAGTCATTTAAATGATCGGGAGTACGGTCACTAGTCAAAACAATCTGCTTATTGTTATCATGTAACGCATTAAACGTATTAAAAAATTCTTCTTGTGTTACAGCTAAGGTTTTTTTAGCAAGAGATTGAATATCATCAATAAGAAGTAAGTCTAAGTTTCTAAATACTTCTTTTAATTCATCCATCTTATCTAGTCTAATGTGTGTGACAAATTCATTAATAAAATTTTCGGCAGAGATATATTTGACTCTTGCATGTGGATTATCCTGTAAAACGGAATTACCAATTGCATTTAATAAATGGGTTTTTCCTAAACCAGGACCGCCCCAAATAAATAGTGGATTATATGTAGAACCTGGTGTATTTGCAACAGCGATCGAGGCTGCAACTGCCCAACGATTTTCGTCCCCTTGGATAAAATTATCAAAACCATATTTAGGATTTAAGTCTGAATTAATGACTGGTAATCTGGATATAGTTTGACTACTAGCAGTCATTCGTCCTGGTAACTCAGCAACAACTTCATTAGTTAAGCTTTCTTCAAAGACATATTTCACAGTGATTTGTTCATTATAAACTTCAAAACCAGCTGTTAGAATAACATCCTTAAGATTTTTTTCCCAGAATAATTCTTTCATATGTTCTAAATAAATCGTAGCAATATGATTATCAACGCTAATAAGTCGTGCATCTAGTACAAAAAACTCATATGTCGCTTGTTTTAGTTGGCTTTGAGCTAATTCCAATATTCGGTTCCAAAAAATTTGTTCATTTTCTGTCATGGTAGCTTCCTTCTAGTGATAAATACTAGGACTATTCTAACACAAAATATTAAAGTTTTCCACAGTCTTATAACCTAATTTAATAGTTACCCACAACTTGTGGATCTTTTTATTAACAATGTGATTAACACTTTTCCACAAGTTGTGGATATTTTTATAAATCCAGTAAATTACTGAGGTTAAGCTCTATTTTAGTTGTGGAAAATAATGATATAAAAAAACAGACTATCAACAAGCTATTGTAACTTGTTGATAATTCTGTTTAATTCTTCTGTATTTGAAAAAACTAATTTTACTTGTCCACTACCATTTTTATTTTGATGGAGTTCAATTGGCAAACCAAGACTTTTAGCTAACTCTTTTTCAATGGCTTGAGAAAAAATATTTTGTTTATTTTTTATTATTTTTTTCTGATCTTTATCTTTTACTAACTTTTCTGTTTGACGAACACTTAAGTTTTGAGAAATAATTTGCTTAAAATAATTTTCTTGCTCTTTTTTATCTGAAATTGTTAATAGGGCACGCGCATGTCCAGATGAAATATGATGAGATTCTATTGCTTGTTGTATTGATAGAGGTAACTGTAGTAGTCTGAGACTATTTGTAATATATGGACGTGATTTTCCCATGTAAAGTGCTAGCTGTTCATGAGTCATCTCTTCTTTATTAAGTATATTTTGAAAAGCCTTCGCTTCTTCAATTGGATTTAAATTTGAACGTTGTAAATTTTCGATGATAGCTTGATGCATACTATCCTTATTAGACACATCTTTGATGACGGCAGGAATTGTTGTTAGACCTGCTAATTGAGACGCTCTGAGTCTTCTTTCTCCTGCGATTAATTCATAGCCAAAGATATCTGACTTTCTGACTATTATTGGTTGAATTAAGCCATTCATTTTAATAGAATGCGACAACTCCATTAATTCTTTTGTGTCAAAATTTAATCTAGGTTGATAGGGATTTGCAACAATATCAGAAATGGGTAGTTTTTTTAAATGTTCTATCATAATTACCTTTCAAAAGAAAAATACCTTTACAATATTGTAAAGGTATTTGACGTTACTTGTCAATAAGTTACATACTTATTTTTCTAAATCTTTAGTTGTTTTGGTTAATTTAATAGTAGCAGTCATCTTGTCATTACCTCTATAGAAAGTAAGTTTTATATTATCATTGATATTATGACCGTAAAGTTCACTTTGTAAATCACTAGTTGTTTTAACTGCTTTATTGTCAACTTCAGTAATGATATCATATTGTTTTAGTTTTTCAGAAGCAGGCATATTTTCATTGACAGAAGCTACAACAATACCACTTGTCATATCTTTAGGAATCTTTAATTGAGATAAGGCATCCGTAGATAAGTCACCAAGATTAACCATTGAAATTCCAAGTGCTGGTCTAATTACTTCACCTTTTTCTTCTAATTTATTAATAATTTTAATAACATCATTTGAAGGAATCGCAAATCCTATTCCTTCTACTGTACCACCTGAACCAGGAGATCTTGTAGAAATTTTACTTGAATTAATTCCAATAACTTGTCCTTCAATATTGATTAAAGCACCTCCAGAATTACCTGGATTAATAGCTGCATCTGTTTGAATGGCATTCATTGAAATAGTTTTTCCTTCTTCATTTTTAAGAGTAACTGTGCGACTGAGACTAGAAACAATCCCCTCTGTAACAGAATTGGCATATTTAGTTCCAAGTGGACTACCGATTGCTATTGCAATTTCCCCAATATTAACTTTTGTAGAATCAGCGAAGTTTGCAACAGATTTAATTTTATCAGACGAAACTTTTACAACTGCTAAATCAGAATAAGTATCAGAACCAACTAATTTTCCTACAGTTTTGGAACCATCAGCTAAAAGAATTTCAATTCTTTTAGCTCCCTTGATAACGTGATTATTTGTAACAATATAAGCATCTTTGCCATCTTTTTTATAGATAACTCCAGATCCTTCACTAAAAATTGATAAACCATCATCGGTTTGCTTAGTTTCACTACTGTCTCCAAATAAATTATTATAGTTATCAGATGAGAGGGGATTTAATTTTTGGTAATTAATGACAGAAACAACGGCATTTTGAACTTTTTTAACGGCTTTTGTAGTACTTGTTGTATTATTATAGGTAACTTTACTTGTACTGGTTACATTAGATGAATTATTTTCATTAGACTGTTGTGTTAGTCCAATTGAATTCAGTATAAAGAAGGCAACTAATCCCCCAATAAAACCAGCTATTACATAAAGAAGTACTTTTGAGAAATGTTTTAATTTTGACACAGATTTACCTCCAACTTTTTTATCATCTTATAAAATACTGCTTAATTATACCTTAAATAAAAGAAAAAGAAAAGAAATCCACAACCTGTGGAAAACTTTACTAACCTATGGATAAATTAATTATATTAAATTTTTTTAAAGAATAATAGAACCTAATTCAGTTAATAGATATAAATCGTGTTACAATAGGTATATGAAAGTAAAAATAATAGCAATTGGAAAGCTTAAAGAAAACTATCTAAAAGAAGGTATAGCGGAATATAAAAAACGCTTAGGTCGTTTTTGTCAGTTTGAAATGATAGAATTATCAGACGAAAAAACGCCAGATAAAGCTAGCTATGCAGAAAATATAAAAATTATGCAAAAAGAAGCTAATCGAATATCGAAAAAAATTGGGCAAAGAGATTTTGTGATTGCATTAGCAATTGAAGGAAAACAATTACCATCAGAAAAATTCAGTCAAGTCCTAGCTCAGACTACCTTAAATGGTTACTCAGATATTACGTTTATCATTGGTGGGAGTCTAGGTTTATCTGATGAAATTAAGAAACGAGCAAATTTACTAATGAGTTTTGGATTGCTGACATTACCACATCAATTAATGCGCCTTGTATTAATTGAACAAGTCTATAGAGCTTTTATGATTCAAGAAGGAAGTCCATACCATAAGTAAGAGGTTTCACGTGAAACAAAAAACCAAAGATGACTATCTTTGGTTTTTATTTGATCCCAGCAGGATTCGAACCTGCGACCGTTCGCTTAGAAGGCGAATGCTCTATCCAGCTGAGCTATGAGACCTCAACTACACTAGTTTAACAAAAATAAAGGGATTTTGTCAATATATTTTTGCTAAACAAGGCTGAGTTGTCAATCGAAAGTAATAATGAAAGTTCTAAAATGAAGTTAGCTATTCAAGGGTATCAAAAAACATCTCAGAGAGATATAATTGTAATCTACCACAACAACAATTGGAAGGTCTCTGAGATGCAAAACTATTATACACCAAAAGGTAAACAGTTAACACTAACTGATCGTAGAAATATACAACGATGGGTAATTGATGAGGGAAAATCACATCGTGAAGTAGCACGCTTGCTTGGCAAAGTCCACCAAACCATTAACAATGAAGTCAAGCATGGGCAAGTTAGGCAACTAATCCGTAAGGGAAAGTATGAGCTGGTTTACTCAGCTAACTTTGCACAAAACATCTATGACAATAACCGTAAACGCTCTTTTAAGAAAGTTTCTCTCACCAAGGAACTTAAAGAAAAGATTTTGCATTATATGAACCAGAAGCTTTCGCCTGAAATGATGGTGAGAACCAAAGGTGTGGATGCCCCCATCTCGACAATTTACTACTGGATCCATCACGGACATCTTGGCATTACTGAAGAAGCACTGCTTTATCCTAGACGAAAAAGGACTAAAAAGAAAGAAGCTAGCCCTAACTTTAAGCCTGTCGGCAAGTCAATTGATGAGCGCCCTGAGGACATCAATAATCGTGAGAATATTGGTGATTTTGAGATTGATACCGTTATTCAGACGAGAGCTAAAAATGAGTGCTTATTGACCCTGACAGACCGAAAGAGTCGCTATCAGATTATCCGTATCATTCCTGATAAGTCTACCACTTCAGTTAATCAAGCCTTGTTGGCTATTTTGAAGGACTATCAAATCAACTCCATTACAGCGGATAATGGGACAGAGTTTAGTCGCTTATCTGAGGTTTTTGACCCTGAACACATCTATTATGCACATCCTTATGCCTCATGGGAGCGAGGAACAAATGAAAATCATAATAGACTCATTCGCCGGTGGTTACCTAAGGGAAGTAAGAATGCAACCCTAAAACAGGTCGCATTCATTGAAAATTGGATAAATAACTATCCTAAAAAAATACTAGGTTACAAATCTCCGAAAGAGTTTTTCTTGGCTGGCTAACTTGCACTTGACTTGACAATTGGGGCAAAATAAAAAAATTTATATTTTTTCAAAAAAGTGTAGACAAACTCAGATCTTTTGATATAATAATAAGAGTGTTATGGGGAAATAACTCCCACACAACTTCTGGTCCGTTGGTCAAGGGGTTAAGACACCGCCTTTTCACGGCGGTAACACGGGTTCGAATCCCGTACGGACTATAATTAAATTGTCAATTAATGACAATTTTTTTTATCCGGCATAGCTCAGTTGGTAGTAGCGCATGACTGTTAATCATGATGTCGTAGGTTCGAGTCCTACTGCCGGAGTACAAATAAAGCCTTGTCTAGTTATTTAGACAAGGCTTTTCTGATGCAAATTGTGTGAAAAAATGAATATAACATAAATAGAATGATACCAAGTAGGGACATTATAATTCCTATCTTAAATCCATTTGGAATAAAAGTAAGTTTGACTTTTCCCTTTCCTTTTTTGATATCTAGAACCATAAATCCATTTTGAGCCTTTCTGAGATTAGCTTTTTTTCCATTAATTTCAGCAGACCACCCTCTATCATAGGGAATAGTATAAAAAATTGAGCCATTAGTTTTTGAAGAATAATAACTATAAACCTTATTTTTCTTTGTAGTTGTATAAATATCTCTATCTTTAAGTGTTTTAATAGCTGCGTGATAAGCAGTTGTGTCTAAGTGATAAAAATGAGGTGAATCATAGGATATCGTTTTATTTTTGGGAAAGATGAGATCAATTGTAATAGTTTTATTTTTTTGATAATTGCCTAAATCAAAAAAAGTAAAGCTATTATCGGTTGAAAATTCTTGGCTATGATTATTAGCTTTAATAACAACTCGTTTTGAATTATCATTTGAAAAATTAATATTTGGAACACTTAAATAGAGTTGAGAATGACTTGGAACAGTAAGTTGATAAGAAACAATAGTATCTAGTGAACTATTATCTGCTTTTGCAGTAATTCGTTTGTCTAAATGAGTTTCAAAATTTGTAGTTTGGTATGGAATTTCCTTAAAGTAATTTAATTGTAATCCACTTAGTTGATTTAACAAAAATTTTTGATTGTCAAGTGTATTCACTGTAAAGGAATGTGTTTTAAAAGGTGTATCAGTCAAAATTCCAAGTCCTAAGGCTAAATCATTTTGATATAGGCTAGTATGTCCATTTTCCTTGATTTTATGAAAACCATTCTTGTCAATTGGAGCTGGAGATAAATTATATTTGACCCCCATTAGACTGTCCATAATAATTGTATTATTTTGATAACGTAAATTAAGATTTGTTCCTGTTGATTTATAACCTAGTCGATCAAGTACTTTACTCGAAGCAGTATTTCGTATAGATGAAAATTGTGAGATACCGTTGTAATTGAATTTCATACTATCATTTCCGGTTTGTGGAAGCATTCTTTCTGTTCTAAAAAACTCATCAGATTTAGTTTGTGTTTCCTTTACGAGGCTATCAATCTCTTTTAAATTTTTCTGATACCCGTCTCTTAGTGGGAAACCCCATTCTTTTTCTAAACCAGAAACAATGTAATAACTATTGACAGATATTTCCATGACTGTAAAGAATAGTGTAAAGATTGTCAAATACAAAATTGGTAATTTAGTTTCCTTATGACTAACAAGTAGTAAGGTATAGGCAGTTAAAAAGGCAAGTGTCAAAAGTAATAAAGGAAGTGTTAGAAATTCAAATTTGCTTGTGAGAAAATACGGAAGACAAAGTAAAACACTGAGTATTGTAAACATGCTGCCAATAGTTATCGGTTTTATGTTGTTATAATTAGTCAACGTTTTCCCAGAAATCAAGACTAGTATTAAGGAAAAAGTCCATGAATAACGATGTAAAAACATGTTGGGAGCATGCATTCCTTGCCAAAATAAATCTAAAGGTTGAATATAATAACTAATGAGGATAATTAATAGTAAAGTTGCATGTGCTATTTTACTTTGCCACTTTACATTGGAAAGTGTGAAGTAAAGAATTGTTAATAATAAAGGAAATAAACTACTGTAAAGCATTGGGATAGAATTAAACTTGGTTGTATCATATGTTCCAATGATGTTCTTAGCAAGTAAATCCCAAAAACTAGTGTTTTCTGTAAAGATTTTAAGAACAGGTGTCAATTTTTCACCATGACTTGACAAGTCCTTTACAGCAGGTAATATCATGATAGCACTTGTTAAGGCTGCAAAAATAGAGAGATTTATAAAATTAAATGCACTATGTAAACGACTTTTCCAACTATCAATTTCTATTAATAAAACAATCGTGTAAAGTAAAAGAAATAGTGACAACATATAACCAAAATAATAATTTTGGAAAAATAAGGTTGCTAAGCAAGCATAGTAAAGGAAGAATTTACTTTCCTTAATTAATTGATTTAATCCTAATAATACTAAAGGAACCAAAATAAAGACATCTAACCAAGTATTAATTTCAAATTGGCTTGTCAAAAAACTCATTAGTGAGAATGAAATTGATAAGGATAGTATAAAGAATTCATGAACTTTTGGATATATTCTATGAAAAGCATAATAAGAGGACAAACCGATCAAACCAAATTTTAGCAGTGTAAATAAATAGACAGCATCTGGCATAGTTGTCAATGTAAAGAAGTAATAGAATGGAGAGAGAAAACTTCCTAAATAATAGCTCATTAAAGCATAAAAATTCAATCCTAACCCACTAGTAAAAGTGTAAAATATACTATCTTTTCCATGGAGAATATTTCTCAAATTTTGAGCAAAAATAACATATTGATGAAAACCATCACTTGCTAAAATAGTTTTTGGGCCACTATAATAAATGTCTTTTGAATAGAGGACAAAAAACATAATGATTAGTGGAATGAGAAAACTGATACTATGATAAATGATAGATTGGCATATTTTTTTTGCGGTCATATCTTATTCTTTCTAATTTTAAAAAAAGAATAAGGCGTTTCCGCCTTATCTTTTTATTTCCAAAGTTGTTCCACTTTTGCTTGAACTTCTGAATTTTCAAGGAATTCATCGTAGGTCTCATCAATACGGTCAATGACCCCATTTTTTGAAATAACAACAATATGATTAGCAATAGTTTGAATAAATTCATGGTCATGACTGGCAAATATAACAGATTCTTTGAAATCTTTAATACCATCATTCAAACTTGATATTGATTCTAGGTCCAAGTGATTTGTTGGATCATCAAGTATTAATACATTTGATTTTAAAAGCATTAATTTTGATAACATAACACGAACTTTTTCACCACCAGATAAGACATTGACAGATTTTTTCACTTCATCACCAGAGAATAGCATACGTCCTAAGAAACCTCTTAAGAAAGTATCATCATCTTCGCCTTTTTCGGCGAATTGGCGAAGCCATTCTAAGATAGATTCATCTGTATCAAAATCTTTACTATTATCTTTAGGAAGATATGAGCGACTAGTTGTCACACCCCATTTGATTGTACCTTCATAAGGAATATCATTTGCTAAAGCACGCATTAGTGCAGTTGTTTGAATATCATTTTGACCAATTATTGCTGTCTTATCTCCTGGACGAAGAATAAAACTAATATTATCAATGATTTTTTCACCATCAACAGTAACAGAAAGATTTTCAACTGTCAAAAAGTCATTTCCCATTTCACGCTCCGATTTAAAGTTAATGAATGGGTATTTACGACTTGATGGGATAATATCTTCTAACTCAATTTTATCAAGCATTTTCTTACGAGATGTCGCTTGTTTAGATTTAGAAGCATTTGCTGAGAAACGTGCAACGAACTCTTGTAGTTCTTTGATTTTCTCTTCAGCCTTAGCATTTCGATCTGATTGGAGACGTGCAGCTAATTCGGAAGATTGTTTCCAAAAATCATAGTTACCAACATAAAGTTTGATTTTTCCAAAATCTAAGTCAGCCATGTGTGTACATACTTTATTTAAAAAGTGACGGTCATGGGATACAACAATAACGGTATTTTCAAAATCAATTAAGAAATCTTCCAACCAAGCAATAGATTGAATGTCAAGACCATTGGTCGGTTCATCAAGTAAAAGAACATCAGGTTTACCAAATAAGGCTTTAGCTAAAAGAACTTTAACTTTATCACCATTAGCTAATTCACTCATAGATTGGAAATGAAGACTTTCAGGGATATTTAGATTTTGAAGTAATTGAGAAGCTTCACTCTCTGCTTCCCATCCACCTAATTCAGCAAATGTTCCTTCAAGTTCAGCAGCTCGAACACCATCTTCTTCTGAAAAATCTTCTTTCATATATATAGCATCTTTTTCTTTCATGATGCTATATAATTGCTCATTCCCCATGATAACAACGTCAATGGCGCGTTCTTCTTCGTAGTCAAAATGATTTTGACGTAACACTGATAAACGTTCGTCAGTACCTAAAGTAATATGTCCTGTAGAAGGCTCAATATCTCCTGAGAGAATTTTCAGAAAGGTTGATTTTCCGGCACCATTTGCACCAATTAATCCATAGGTATTACCGGCTGTAAATTTAATATTAACTTCATCGAAAAGTTTTCGATCGCTAAAACGTAACGATACATCAGAAACTGTAAGCAATTTTTCACCTCATATTATTTATCTATTGTTCATTGTACATGAAAAAGCCCCTTTTTTCAATTAGAAAAGGGGTGATAACCACGCCTTTCGCATGAAAACTTTCTCCTCACCTTTTTGTGCCCTCACATCTTTTTTGAAAAGATAGCTTTTTAAATGGGTCATTTTCTTACCCTCTGTTTCCAAATAATTGTTCCAAGTAATCTTC
>NZ_JBRUGD010000018.1:0-29028 GCF_053206145.1 Streptococcus hongkongensis | reverse complement strand
AAGAATGCGACCCTAAAACAGGTCGCATTCATTGAAAATTGGATAAATAACTATCCTAAAAAAATACTAGATTATAAATCTCCTAAAGAGTTTTTACTAAATGGCTAACTTGAACTTGTAATTTGCCGAGTTACTTCAATTTTCAACACCATCTAACTTTTCAAGAACTTTTAAAAGATTGGTGGGTACAAGCCCATTAGCATATATACAGGAAAATGATTTAACAAAAAAAACATCATAAACATCATTATATTGAAAAAGATTCAGAATAGTTTGTACCAAAGGCGGTTTCTGAATCTTTTTGCTATATCTGGAAATTCTATCCCAGAACAAATGGTCTAAAAATAGGAATAAATAGCTTCTATTAATGGTGACTTTGAATATTGAAAAATTATAAATATCTTTGTGAAGCCAAATTTTTAAAGTATTTCTGCTTAGAGACTAATATACTCTTCTTCAATTTCTTATTAAGGGGGTAAATGTCCTAGAACTATTCATAACACTTAATCTCAATTGCTTTATCATAATTAGCGTGAATAATTTCATGCTTATTTTTTTCTTTACTAACTCTCCTTGCTCTTGTATGGATTAGAAATTGAGCCAAATCTGTATTATGTCACTCATCTCCTCCAGAAATTGTTTTGACCATGACACCATCCTCTTCCAAGTAAATTCTTTCTACTTGAATTTTTGTGGTTGTTCTACTTTCTGATAGAACCGTCCGTTCACTCCTATTTATGCGTTAATAACCATGTTTCCGTATAGTAGGAATCTGAAAAGGTTACTAGCTAGAGTGACTTTTTTTCTGTTTCATTTTTGCGGATGTTCACTTCACGAGAGTTGATACGATCTTTTATTTCCTGGTAGGTTGTATAAGTCTTCAGCGTATCTTCAAAAAATTCTTGAAGTGCATCTTTTTCTATTTCAAACTCTTGAATGCTTTGACTGACATCTGCTATAGTAATATCTTTTGGAAGCCCTAATTCATCTAACAGCTGCATAGCTGGCAAACTATTTTCTGGTGTTTGTTCAATGGCAAGTAGAGCCCCTTCAACTTTATGATAGTAAGCTAGACGTTCATCTAAGGTTTGAAGTTCTTGATTAGTCTCTTCGATTTTGTTATTGAACCGTTCTTCTAAATTTTGGAATTGTTCACCATCTGTGACATGATGTTCAACCAAAAAATTATATTCCTTAATGAGTTCTCGCATGGATGAGATGTGAGCATTTTTTGTGACAAGTACTTCGCCATTTTGCTTGGCTAATTGTCGAGCGAGAGTTTTCCCCATCATGTAACGATTCTTCTCTGACTGATCAGGATTGAGTAAATAAAAGTAATCTCTTTCTTTGATGTAGATAATGTAGTTTCCATCTTCTTGTTTATCCACTTTATGTGACGGAATCAAAACCGTTCCGCTATTGAGTACACCATAATCCATTTGAAGATAGATACCATGACTACTTTCTTGTTCTACTTGCCAACTAGCAACTTCTAATTTCAATTCAAAATCATTGTCTGCTTGAACACTTTCTTCTTGATACCGTTCCTTGATTTCAGAGACATCATAAACCAATTGATTTTTCTTTACTCGTTCTTGAATTTGTTCTAAGCCATAATGTCCTTTTTTAGATATGGTACGGTCTCTTGTATTCTTTTCTTGATATTTACCATTCAATGGTGCTAATAATCGATACTTGACATGCATCCCAGAAAAATCAATCTGAAGATCAAGTGCTTTGGCTTTCTGTTTAAAATCCTCTATTGACATTGACTGCTTCAAAAGAAAATCGAGGCGCTGTTTAATCTCGTAACTAAAATTATTTTGTCGTCGCCAAGCTGAATATTTGGTGTAAGAATTTTTCATGGTTGGCTCAATAATTTTAGCGCCATATTTGGCCGCATGCTTATCTGAAATGGCTCGTAAATTTTTAAGTGTATTCTTCTGCCAACGCATCTTTTTTAGCGTTGAAGTATGTGTTGTTGATAAAATGATATGGTTATGGAGATGGTTTTTATCAGTATGGGTTGCGATCACAAACTCATAATCTCCTCCAGTAAATTCCATCATGGTCTGTCTGCCGATTTCATGGATTTGTTCTGGCGTTAGGTTATCTTCTGGTGAAAAAGATTGAATAA
Organism: Streptococcus hongkongensis; assembly: GCF_053206145.1. Taxonomy (NCBI): domain Bacteria; kingdom Bacillati; phylum Bacillota; class Bacilli; order Lactobacillales; family Streptococcaceae; genus Streptococcus; species Streptococcus hongkongensis. The sequence continues at coordinate 26,891 of NZ_JBRUGD010000018.1, read as the reverse complement.
TGTGATGAGCTAAGACCTGTTTTCCTGAGTTTAATTCTTTGAGGTCATCATCTCCTCTCTTGAAAGCTGCGGCTAACTTTGTCATGACCATTTCTTCATCAGCCACGTTAACATCTTCAATCCCATGACCAGACACCAATTTAACTTGTATCTCGCCATTGTGATAGACTAGTGGAAAATCCACAGCTATTTCTTCTGTCATGCCAACTAAAGTTTTCGCTTCATTTAAAATATATCGTACCGCAATTTTTAAATTTGATGATGTTTTGATTTGTTTGGGTGGTTTAATAGCTACCATTCGTCATATGTCCTTATTTCTTTTGTTTTTCTTTCTTGTAAACTTTTCTTCTCTGCACTAGACAATTTAACTGCAACCATATCCTTTATCTCAGATAAATAATCCAGCACCTGGGTTAGCTGTTCAGTAGAAATGTTCTGATTTTCATTTGCATGTTTGGCTATTTGGTTGATATTTCCTCCAATCCGATTGACAGCTACCCTTAAATTTTTCAATTCTGAAAAATCAATTTGGACTAGCTTTCCCTGTACTAGCTGATTCTTGGCATAGTATTGAAATGTAGGTACTTGCATTTGTTCCATAACATGTTGCACCTGCCTATATTCTTGCTCTGTGAAGTACACTTCTTTACGAATAGGCCTTTTTCTATTAGCTGTTTTTTGAGGCATTTCCTCATCCCCTTTCCTTGTGGCAAGCTTAGCATTTGCCCGGGCAAATGCGATTTAAAAAAAGGTTAGAGAAGGTCAATCCAACGATTTCCCCTCTTACCTTTTTTAGTTTTGGGGAAATCCCCAAGCCCCTAGTTCCTCCCTTTTTGAAGGGAGGTTCATTTTTATTTTGTTAAAATAATTATCGAAATTGCTTCAACATTTTTTCTAAAAATGAAGATTTTTGTTTTGTTTTTTCCTCAACCTGTAACGCTTTTTCTGAAGCTGTTTCCTGTTGGGAATTGAGTTGTTCAGCTAGAAGTTCTAACTGATTATCGCTAAGTAGTTGGAAGAGAGATTGACCAATTTGTATCTCTGTCATCATTATTTTTTCATTGACCACGACTTGAAAATCGTCATCACTAATCATCTCCAAAAGCTGAATATTTTCTTCTTGCCAGCTCACTAGAGAGGTGTCTTCTTTGTTAAGCAGTTCCCTATCTGCTATTAACTGTTCCAAAACTTTCTGACGAGTTAGGTCTCCAGCTTCAGGAGAAATGCCTTGGATGATATCCCCATCCATGAGAGGGATAAAGTCAGATAGGATGGTCAGTAATTGGTTTTCTTGATAGTCATTCATGTGTGTTGTCCTCCTTGTGGTGGTGTTGTTTTTAATTTGACCTTGGGGGATTTTTGGATATCTCGTTCGGTCATTTCGAGAACCCCTTTTCTTTTTTTGACTGAGCTTCCTGTTTCAATTCTTGTTTGTGTTCCTCCACAGCTTGCTTGCTTTGGTCTTTGAATTTTTGAAGTTTTTGTTCAAACTGATACTTGGTTTGTTTCTCTTGAGCAAGGCGCAATTGTTCCAACTGTTGATCCATTCGAGCCATCAAACTTTTGGCTTCTTGTTGGACAATATCAAGCTGTGCTTCTAAATCAGCAAGAGTTTCTTTATCATCGGACCAACTCGCTAAATACCCAAAGGAATATCCCGAGGTATCCAGACCATAATAAGCTGATACCACATAGGCCACGCTCTCTGCTTGAAGTTCTGCTGTACTTCTGGTCAGCTGTTTTTGTTGAGGATTATTGGCATGATGTAGTTCCGAGTGAGCTGTTTCATGTAGGAACGTTTTAATCAGTTGTGACTTGTTCATGTCATTACTGCGTAAGACAATTTGGTGTTCTGACACATCATAGTAACCTTTACGATCACCTTTCATTTCTTCGAATCGGACACTCACATTATTCTCTTTCGCAACTCCCATAAGCGCACGATAAAGGTTGGCATAGTCTAAATCTGCGAGTTGATCTTTTATCTCTGAAGCTACTTTTGGCATCTCTTTACCATCTGTCTGACTCACATCAAAAACGGGGACCAATCCAAAGAAGGTGATGGTTTCTGGTTTACCGTTTTTATCTAAGATTGGTTGATTATTCTCGTCCTTTTTGAGTTTGGTCATTGGCGCAAAAATCCGAAGGGACTTCTCCCCTTTCTTCACATGGCGCTCAAAGGTTTCCTTCCATTGCTTAAACGAAGCAACTTGAGTAGCTTCTGGATTTTGTGCAAGAATTAAGCGTAAATTGCGGCTAGAGTAGTGATTGAGTTGACTCATTTTGGTTAAGTAGTCTTTGTATTTATCTGAGTTTAGATACTCTTTGATGCCATCTTTTAGGTGGCCATTGAGACCTGCGATATCTTTATTTTTGATAAAGTCTGCGACGGCTAAACTACTTGACATTCCAATACTTTCTGTCACATTTGGACTCGTTTCTTCTCTTGCTTTAGAACTTGGCGTGGATCTAAAATCATAAGGGTTAGTCCCTTGTTTGCGCTCTTCTTCATCTGAAATGCCATCACCATCTGAGTCAATTTTAGGATGAATTGAAGCTGTTTCATCTTTTAAAATTTCTGTTTTCATAGCTTCTAGATTGCCGTCTTTTAGAATTGCAAGCAATTCTTTTCCTCCATCCTGAATGTAGTCATCATTGATTGACAATTGCTCGATCACACCATTACGTTCACGATAAACTCCTAGAATCGTATTCTTTGTTCCCTTCGTAGTGAGCTGTAAATTGATTGGTTCAGTCAGATTTAATGTTGATACTGGAAATGAGACATCTCCAAGTGTTTTGAAAGCTAACAATAATTGTTCGTTCTCTGTTCGTATAGCAGAACTAGCATGAATTGCTTTCATTTTTTTTATATCCGCAATATTTGTAAACATAAAAGATTTAGCTTGGATAATCTCCTCGAACAAAGGGAGAACTTGAGCTTTACTAATAAATCCTCGATTCACGAGAATATTGGCAAAATGTCCATCTCCCGCAGCAAAACGTTCAACCAACCGTTCCGCTGTTAAATTTTTTCCAATGGGACGGATACCTGTTAGGTGCATAAACTTATCTTTGTCATAATTGATTTTTATGGCATCAACTTTCCCGTCTTCCTGATAAACATAGGTCACCGAAGAACCTGCCAGAGTTGTTAAGTACCACTGGGCTGTTTGTTGGAGAATTGGGGCATAAGCATTTAGATTTCTCAAATCCTCTTCCGTCGCAATATGATAACCATCACGAATAATTGACACATGAGCATTATCTGTGGTAAAATGTAGGAAACAAGGGGATATTGTCGGGTGACTGGTAACAGTTTGCTCAAAGGTAGTTGAAGTTTCAGCTACGGGTGCGGGACTGCCTTCAGCTTTGGGCTGTAAAGACCCCCAACTAACATTGGTCCCCTCCTTTTTTTCTTGCTCCAGAATAGGTTCTGGAGCTTTTTTAGTGTCTTCAGTCATTGCTTTCCTTTCTGTCTGGTTCTCCTTAAGATATTGATTCCAATCCATTTTCCTGTCTCCCTCTCCTTTAGGAGGTCTGGCATCGATGATTGGAATCTTTTTTTCTTTCAAAGTTTCAATAAAATCTGTACCTGCCTTATCATTATCTACCGCAAGCGTAATCAGATTATCCTGCTTATGGTCATGAAAGAGGATGGATGTTTGAGCCGCCTTAGCCAAAAATTGAGACGTTTTAGTCAAGTCCCTAGCTTTGGTGTAATCTCTACCATCTTCTACTAATACTCCTTGTTCCTGAAGAGCTTCCATGGCATAGCGAGAAACAATCCCTTCTTTTAAGCCTTCCATGGCGACTAGCCTGACATCCTCTAATTGATCCTTATGAAGCTCGTAGTAGCTCATCAGGTCAATGGGAGCCTCTGCTACAATCAACCGTTTAGGAGAGCCGATAGATACATTTAAGCCTGCAATACCCTCTGACTGGTACATGATTTGTTTGAGGTAGCCCTTGCCTTCATAGCGTTCTGGATAAGGAGATAAGCCCTGGAGGCTAGCCCCAACAATAGTCTGACTTTTATCCAGGTATTTAAAGACCAGGACATCTTCTATGAAGCCGTCACGATCTCGTCGTCTCGCTTGTGCGAGCACCCCTTTTTCGAGGAAGAAATTGATGGTCTCATCCGATAAGCCTCTGACTTCTTTTAAGTAGTTTCTCGCTTCTCTAAAAGGCTGTTCATAGGGGCTTAAGCTATATCTGAAGGGCTGACGAACTTCTTCCATGGGTTTTGCTTCAGGGAACTGACCTGTGTCAAGGAACTTCATGGCATCCGCATAACTAACCTGTCTGATTTCCTGTACCAGGTTAATCGTATCGCCATAAGTCCCTCTAGAATACCAGTGCCAAGTATTTTTATGGGTATCGATCTTGAAAGAGTCATGTTCTTTCCAATAATATTCTTTATGAGAGTTTCGTTTCATCTCCATCCCTAGGCTTCTAGCGACCTCTAAGATGGAAAGGGATTTGGCTTGTGCTTTGGTTAATACCATCTATTTTTCCTCCTTCAGTAATGTTTTAAAGAGCTCATAGCCCTCAGGAGTACTTTCAAGGGCTTCTACAAGCAATGGCTCTTTTTGCTCTATTGTCACAAAGAGATGAGGGGCCAGTTGATAAAACGTTGCTTCATCTGCTTGTTCCAAAACCTGCCAAATAGCCTGGTATTCTAATATTAAGTTTTCTGCTTTCAAGGCAAGTGGTTGGCTAATGGTTTCTAAATAGCCAAGTCGTTTTTTTGTATCAGTCATCATATCGTCCTTTCTACTAGCTTAAGCTGCAAAGAGTTCTTCAAACTCTGGGGTTAAATCTGTCGCATGAAGCAACAGACCATCAATATCTGTTCCTAGACGCTTATAGTCATACCATTTTTCTTTATCTTCAGGGGAGTGGGCAATGTCATCTTGTCTTGGATGATCGTAAACACTAGCCTTCTTGTCCTTAAAAACATTTTGTTTTGAAATAAACACCAATCCCTCATCTATACCAATTCTAGCCACTTCATCAGGAGTTAGGAGAGGACGGCCTTGGATTTGTTTGTTTTCACCAGAAGAACCGTTACGATAGCTATGCGTTTTTGAGGTTGATCTTGTTCTAATCGTTTGTTTTCCTGAACGGGTTGAGTAGTATTCCATGGTATCTTTATCATTGGTTCCCAAAAAAAGATGGGTAGCGCAATTATTAAAGATGGTTTTCCAATCACTCTTATAGAGAGATTCCAATTGGTTAACAGCTTGAATAATGATTTTAATGGACATCTCACGGCTACGAATAGAGGATAAGACCTGGGTAAAGTTTGGAATACGGCCAATCTGCGCAAACTCATCTAAAATAAATTGGATATGTCTGAGATTTTGTCTGCTGTATCCAGGGACTTTTCCCTGGAGAATAGTATCTGCCTTGTGGGTTAAGACCTCAAAACCAACCGCAAAAAGGATAGAGGATAAAAAGTTAAAGGCATTGTTGGTTTCTGGGATGGCAATAAAAACAGCCATTTTCTTTATATTCCAGCTATCCATCTCCATGGTGTCCTCACTGATGAGCTTTCTCACGTCGTCATGATCAAAGATGGAATACCTAGAAGAAAGAATAGCCACAACACTATTTCTTGTTTCCCCCTTAAAGTTCTGGAAAAGTTTCCACTGTTTGTAAGCATAATTACCAGGTTGTAATTCTTCTAGCTCTTCAAACATCTGTTCGACAGAACTAGGAACCTCTGGGTCTTCACGATAGATACCACGTAAGAGATCAGCCACGTGACCAAGATTTGGCATATAAAGCTGTGCGCCTGTTTCAGGATCTCTAGAGTCAAAATAGAGCCAACCAATTAAAGCCCGCTGCAACATTAATTCTGCCTGCACCCAGAAATCTTCTCCCATGTGCTCACTCTTCTTAGTGCCTTCTGTAATAGCTTCAGAGATGCGGTCAATGTCTAATTCTGAGGTCATGTAGTGAAAGGGATTAAAGCGATCAGAATTCTTTAGACGAATGAGATCAAAAACTTTTACGGCATAGCTATGTTTTTCCAGCATCTTTCCAGTTTCATGTACCAGATTTCCTTTAGGGTCTGTGATCACAAAGTTAGAATTTAGCTGCATAAGATTAGGGAGCACAAAAGTAAAAGTCTTCCCATCTCCAGGAAGACCAATGACAATGACATTCTTATTGAGTTGAACGTTGTAAGCAAGTCTGAAGTTAAAAAGACCCATTTTTACCTGCTTAGTAAAGAGCATGTTCTTATCACTTTCTTTGTCCTCAAAGCGTTTCATCTCCTTTAAGGTTGCAAATCGAGCACTCCCTTGTTCTTCACCGTATCGATAGGAACTTTTGTCTCCTGAGACATAAATCAATAGAGGCAGACAAAAACCAACGAGGCCTGCAAATACAGCTTGAGGGGCAAAAGAGAGCCTTACGGAGAAGAAAGACCAATGCTCAAGCAACCAATTCATCCGTAACATCCCCATAAAGGGTACTGCTTGTGTCGCTAGTTGATAGTAAGCATAAAAAGACTGGGATAGGATAAATGATAAAAGCCCCACCACTAGGTAGGGCCAAATCGGCTTTCTTATCATCGTACTTTCTCCTTTCCAATTTCTTTCGTGACGACTGGACTTAACCCTTTATAGACGGTATGGGTCTTGTAGTAGGCGAGTTTTTCTTCTGGACTCATTTCATGGGGCTTTCTCAAGACCTTTTTAGAAAAAGCTGTTAACTTCTCAGGACTTTTCGTCACGTCCGCCAACATATCTTTAATGGCTTTTTCAGCTAAGAGACGGTTTTTACTCTCAAAAAAGAGATACGTTGTATCGCCTTTTTGGTGGTAGGTAAAGCCTACTTTGACTTTTTCCAGATAATGCTTTAACTTCTCTAGGTGGACTTCACTACTTAAGAGCTGCTCCACGTCTTTTTGGGAGCTGATTGCCATGAAATCATTGAAACGGGTTTCTCCTTCAAATATTTGATGGTCTAGCTTGTATTGTTTATTATCATGATAAGCCTTGGAAAGGGTGTAAAGGGCTTGAATGGTTAATTCTAAAGTCACTTTGCCCTTTAAAGCTAGGGAATGACTGGTTCTTGCTTGATCCATATCCTTACCTTTCTATTTTGGATAATTGGTTTGTTTAGGTTCTTTAACAACCTGGTAACCGTAAGGAGTCGTAGAAACTGTTTTAACGGTTAGTGTTAACCGTTTTTGTTTTCTAGTTTCTCCATCTTTGACAGTCACAACGTAGGTTAGTTGATAAGTCTCATCTCTTGTTTGAGCCACTGATTCCAAAATGACCGATTGTAATTGGCCAAATGGGTGTTTGAGTTCCAGCTTTGGAGATACAAAATCATCTAACTTCCCTTGTTCTGAATAGTAATGTGGCAAGAAGTAGCGAATAAAAGTATCTAGCTTCCCTGTCTCTGTCTGAAGGCTTTTTAACTGTTTCACTTGTTGGCTCAGATTTGAGAGAGACTTTCCTTGTTTGACGGACAGACTTGTCGTAAAACCAGCAATCACAAGGCTCACTCCTAATCCAAGAAAAAGAAGTCCCTGCCAGAGACATTTTAAGAGAGAAAAGTGGCTTTTTTTCTTACCAGAGTTTGGTTCTGCGTCTGAGATTGGTTTTCTAAGCTCTTGTTTCTCATCCTGGTTTGATTCTTCTCTAGAACGTGTCCAAAAACGCTTCTGATTGGACTGAGATTTCTCTTGAGAAGGAGTTGGTCTGCTTTTTAGAAATAGACTATCTGCAATACCATCAAAAGGGAGATAGATATCCTCTTGATCAATCACAACTCCCTTTTTATCCAACTCTTCCACTAAAAGCATTCCCTCTGCTTCCTGATGCTTCACTTTGGCATTTTCACGTTCCAAGGCTTGATAAACTAAATCCTTGTTCTTATAAGTCGTTGTCGTGTCCAGTGTCAGATTAGTTAAACGGTACATGTTTCGTATCTCCTTTCAATTTTCCTTCCGCAAGAGCTTTTTCGATATCTGCCCATGTTAACTGGTGTTTCGCTAAATAATCTGAGCGTTCTTCATGTTTTGCCAAAATAATTTGCGTGTCAAGCTCTCTGATACGCTCTTCTTCTTTTTTGACTTTTGCCAGGTAATCCTCAAGTTTTCCTTGTGCTTTCGTCCGTTGTTTTTCTAACGTTTCTAATTTAGTCATGTGTGTTTTCTCCTTCAGTTGATTGGTTTGGATTGGGTTGATTCAGTGTTGGGATAGAAGCCTCTTGACTAGCATTCAAGGTGTCGACAATCAAAATTGGCTCAATATGGCTAATCAGGTATTTCTTATCTTGTTTGATATAGGTGATTCGAATGGTACTGCTTGATAAGACGTCTTTTTGGGTGTTGGTATAGTCATGCTTTTTTTGAAGCTGTGTTTGAGTATAATTGACTGTCGCCAGTGCCACATGGTTAACGTCATCAATATAAATCGTTGCGGATTTTAACTTTGTATCCACGACATAGCCTTTATAGGCTTGTGTGGCAGGTTCCTCTTCACTATTCACCTCTTGTTGGTAAGCAGCTTCTGTCATAAAAGGGAGGTAGCGATTACGGTTCTCTCCTAAATCCTTCTTCGTAAAGTAAGCTGCTAGAAAGTCCTTAACATAATCTGTTGTGACTTCTGAGCCTTCTATTTTTTTCATTTGTTTGGTTATTGTTTTTTCCTCTTTAGCTGCCTGATTACTTTTAGTTGATGCAAAACCAAACCAAAAGAGTAGCCCTAAAACGAGAATAACTGCAAGGCCAAGACCTATTAATTTTAATAATTTGAGTTTCTCTGTATCTAACATTTTCACATTTGTTTCCTTCTTTCAATTTTAATGGGGTATCGCAAAGCTATAGTAAGGTGCAAGACGGCACACTCGCCAATGGATTTGACTTTGATTACCTGCATAGTTACATTCTGAAACTAAAAAGGTGCCATCTGGATTAACCACTTCCACAACTCCTACGTGACCAAACTGTGGATAGGTGCCATCAAACCCTCCTAGTGTTGATACAATAGCTCCTTTGATAGGAATTGAACTATAGCGCCAACCTTTAGCAACCAAAGCATTAACCCAATTTTGACCATTTCCTAAAAAGCCAAAGCTCCCTGATAAATCTTTAATATTTCCTAGCTCTACGGAACGATTGTAGGCATACCAAGTACACTGACCAAATGGGTATCCCGATCCCGGTTGCGTCGTCATAGCTCTTTGCGTTGGTGGCTGATCCACTTTTGAACGATAGGCTTCAGGGAAATTCCAAGAAGAGGCTATAGAGCCACCACCTACTAATTGTTGAGTAAGAAAGGTGTGGATTTGTTTGGCATTGTTTTGGCGCTCTAAGAGCTTATCTCCTGCATTTCCTTCCCAGTTGCTAAGAAAACGTTTGATTAGTGTCGCCACATCATCTGTACTAGTTAAAATAGCTTTTAGGTTGGTTATATAGTAAGGACTATCTCCCTCTAACATAAAGTCCAGCTGCAGCTCTAAATCATACCACTTTTTATTCTTTGCTTTGGCATAGTTTAATAAGAGCGTATGCCTAGTTGAGCCATCCGCCGTATCTGTCCATTGACCTAGGCCAAGACCTCGATGGAGAATATTGGCATACCCTCCATTGTAAATAGCTGGACCTCCAAGTGCCAACCAAGCTTCATCATCCCAGGAAGACCCTGAAGCCCCAACTGGTGGATTAAGGTAATCTCCTTCAGCTCTTTTAGGATTGATATTGGATTCCGTCGCAAAGTTTCCCAGCATAGCTGCTAGGCCATTATCCGTCAGATTCGGTATTTTTTTCTTTAGGTAATCTTTGATCCCTCTTGCTTTTTGACCAAGATCTCCATCAAGCGTCGATAGAACCGATGTTGTCTGATTGTAAACGACAGACTGGAAGTAAAAACCTGGATTAACAGCGGTCCATTTGGCCTTTTTATCCTTAGTTTCCTTTTCTTCTAGTTTTTTGTATTGAATAGTCTGGTAACCATTGGTTGTCACCTTACCAATTTCATCGCCAGACGTGACTTCTAGGCCATCTGTGACACGAAGACTCCCAACTTTGTAGAAAGTAAAGATCGCTTCATCGGTCTGAATGGATAGCTTATCGTCTTTGATGCTCACCTTTCCAGATAAGGGTGCTCGCAGAACTTGACCGGTTACAGCTTTCAATTGTGTTTTTTCATAGATTTCCGTTGTCGACGTGTAACCAAAACGCTTCAGGATGGTCAAGGGATTGGCATAAGATGGGTCTTCGTCACTGTAAAAAGGATTGTCTAATTCCTGGTAAGAGGGATAGCGCCCCACCTCTTTTGTCAGTTCTATCAATTCCTTGTATTCTTCTAACTCGTCTTTAGTAAGCTTGGCCCATTTGAGAGGTGAAGAGGAGCCATAAAGGTCTGCCATTGTTTTAAGATTGTTAGGATCATCATTCAAATGATTCCAGAGATCATTAAGGGCATCCGAATAGTGGTTAAAGCCAAGATTCCCTGCTAATTCTCCTCCTATACCTTCTTTCCAATTACTGTCTGGATTCCACTCACTACCATAACGGTAATTCATGAAAAAGAGGATATCATAAATGTTGGTCCAGTAGTCCACCTTGTCATTCGATTTTTCGCGATCTCGTTTACTGACCTGAAGCCAAGAGCGATTGAGGTCAAACTCATCCTGTTGGACAGGACCACTACCACCTAAGATTCCCATAAAAAGAGCTAGGACCGCAAAGATAAGAAACATTAGGAAATAGGACTTAATAGCGAGAGGATTAGCTAAGATAGAGCTAAGGGGTTTTGAGACGATTTTCACCACCTTACTTGTTCCTTTAGCAACTCTTCCTGCCTTTGTCAGTGCTGCACGTTGTCTCACCTGTCGTATCTTTTTAGTGAGCTTTCCCTCCCAAGAAAATTCTTTTGGGGTTCTGGTATAGCCACGTCCACGGGTGAAGTTATAAGTACGATTTACTTGACCGTAGCTCTGTTTGATAGAATACTTTGCCAACTTCTCGCTAGCTCTGAGAGCACGCTTAGAAGCATTCTTTTGGTATTGAAACTGACGAATATCTTGTCTAGCTTTGACCCAATCTCCTAGAATATCGTTATCCCGCATAGTTCGCTCGACATCATGTCTTGCCTTCATTTTAGCGCCTTGTCTTGCTCGTCTTTTCATACAATTAGGAATATAAGTCTCATCCGCTTTTTTTGCTCGTTTATAGATGGTCTTTGCGACTTGTTTATTGAGCTTAACCTTAGCGGCTTCTTGCTTAAAGAAAAGGGCTCTAGCCGTCGGTTTAGGGCCTTGATGTAAGGCATAGTCTTTTTTAGCCAGTTTATAATCCTTTTTAGCTGTTTTGTATGCCACTTTAGAATCTAGTCGAGCTTCTTTAGGGACTTTCGTTTTATTAACTGTGACACCTTCTTTGATTCGTTGTCGCTTTTCGTGCCTAGCTTGTTTAGGGTCTGTCTCATACACGGACCATCACCTCACTTTCTTAACCATCTGTTGCGACCAGTTGGTAAAGCTTAGAGTCTTTCGGGATTGGATTTTCAAAGGGCACAATGGTAGTTCCTGCTACAATTAATCCTGTGCCCTTCGCCTTAGGTCTTAGGACAAAGCGCTCTAGAGAAGGTGTGAGTGGAGTTACTTGTGACAGTGCTTCTAAATCGGTACGTTTGAGTTTTAAAAGCACCATAAATTCACAGTTGGCGACAAGTTTTCGCCCTTCTTCAGTTGATAAGACAGTTTCAGGATTTTGTGTAATCCCTGTAGAGATAGCTCCGTACTTACGAATACGAGAATATAACTCAGTGAAGAAGGTAGCCTGGAGTTTATTTTTAAAGTAGAGTTGTAACTCATCAAAGTAAAGCCAAGTGTTTTTTTTCCCTTGGTGGTTGACCACTTGATTCCAGATATAGTCTTGAATAACAAGAAGGGCAAAGGGTTTGAGTTTCCCACTTAATTGCTTAAGGTTAAAAATAATGAAGCGATTCTCCATATTGACATTGGTCGGATGTGCAAAGATGTCATTGGATCCTCTCGTGTAGGGTTCTGCTTTTAAAGCCAGCAGTTGTGCAACATCTTCTGGCTGTTGTTCGAGAACGGTTTGCCAATCCTTAAAGGTAGGATGCGGATAAGCCTCATAGGTCTTTCTGGTCACACGGTCAATCATGGCGAACTCATCGTCCGACACCTCAGAGAAGATATTTTCAAAGAGGGTGGAGAGGAGGTTAGACTTTTGCCCAATCGGGTCGTTATCTTCCGCCTGAAGTTTTTCTTTATCTGGCAAGTCTAGCAGATTAAAATGATGGGGAGAACCTGGCGCAATGGTAATGATTTCTGCACCAAAGGCACGGCCAATCCCTGTATATTCGTCTTCAGCATCAATGATAATGATTTGATCTTCTGGATAGCGTAAAAGGTTTGGAATAATTTCTCCTGCCTTAGCTAGTACTGATTTCCCAGATCCAGGAATCCCAAAGATAACCCCTGAACCTGTATTTAAGTCCCGTTTACGGTCAACCGTTACTGCATTTTTAGAGAGTTGATTTTGACCATAATAAACGGCACGTGGGCTAGAGGAGCGTAAATCCACGTTGGTAAAGGGGATTTGTGTGGCTAAATTGCTGGTCGTCATATCCCGCATAAAACGACGTTTCACATTAATAAAGGGAATTCCAATTGGTAAAATCGTATTAAGAGCTTCTTCCTGATAAAGGTAACACTTGTCTAGTTCAACGGTATTCTTACGGACAGATCGTTGGACTTGTTCGGTATGATTATTGAGCTCTTCGAAACTATCTGCCAGTAGGTAGATGGCCATGACTCCTGAAAACATCTTCTGATCATTATCTTGAAGTTCTTCCGTCCACTTTTCAGTCTCCCTTGAGGTTTCCACCGCTTTACCTCCGACCACTAAGTCACTAGAAATCATGGCTTTTGCGGCAGCTTTTTGACTTTTAATCATTTCTCTACGGACACTAGATTGAACGGTTTTGATTTTCTTAATGGCTGCACCTGTATCATAAGGTTTAGCATGTAGGCTAATAGCCAGCTCAATTCCCGTATCTAGGATATTCTTAATCAGTTTGTCGTTCAAGAAGGTTGGGTATTGTCTAACATAGAGAACCCTCGCAAACGAATCATCAATTTGCATATAATCTTTTTCAAATTTCAAATAGTTAGGGGCAATAAAGTCCCTAGTAGATAAATCTGACAGGGCAATATCTTCATAGTTGAAATCTAAAAAAGTTTCTTTTCGTAGAAGCTTTCTAAAAACAAGCAAGCGTTCTAAACCATCCATCTCTCTAAATGAGATGCCCAAACCACTAAACTGGCTTTCAATAATGTTGGCCGTATCATCTAAGATACGACTGGCTTGAGGGGCTTGGTCTGATTGTGCCGTAATTGTTAAATATTTCTCCACTTTAAAGGTATTTTGGTCATGGGAGAAACGCTCCTTAATCATGGCATTATACTCATTACGGTAGTCATCATAACCATCTTCTGCAAGGTCATAACGAATAGCAGTTAGACTAGCTTTTTCCACTCTATGGTTAATGATAAGTAGCTGCAAATCATTATCAATATCTAACGAGTTGAAGATATCCGCATTGGTTTCAATGACATCAATCCGTTCATCATCTGTAGCAGTGATATAACTGGTATTTCCTAGACGATAAGTTTTGGAGTAAGTATCGTTTGTGATGGTCATCAGACCATCAGGTGTTAGACTTTGGTAGTTTAAGCTGTTTTGTGTGGATACGACCATGGTTCGTCGCAGACGTTTTGCCCGCTCTTTCTCAGCTTTAGAGCGTTTCGGGGTTTTCTTTCGGCCGAATAAAGTCATTTTTCGTCCTTTCCTTTCCGTCATAGTTGGTTTGATAAGTTCGTTCCTGTTTGGTTAAAAAAAAGCGAAGCTCATCTTTTATTTTTTCATCAATATGACACCCAAAAATAACAAAAGGCGCTAGTACCAAAAGACTAACGCCATAGAGGATAAAATTGGGTGTTTTAAACCAAAATAGAACCGAGATTACAAGTACCGTCAGTCCTATCCCAAAGAGCAGTATCCACTGCCTTAAGGTCATATAGCCTAGGAATGGCCGTTCATAGCTATCCAGGGCTTTTAAAAATTCACTGCCTAATCGTGTCATGCCTTCTCTCCCTGTTCATCGTTACTAGGATGGTAAGGTCTATAGAAGGTATCAACAATATCAGCTGACCGTAGAGCGGACTGCATGGCGGAACGAGCCAACTCTGAAGCGGCAATTGTTCTGACCTTCATCTCCCACAATTCCTCTTCTTTTTCCTTGATAAGTCCGTCCATCCACTCATTATCTTGCAGGAGTTCTTCTCTTCGTTTTTTCAATTGTTCTAAATTCATTTGATTATCCTTTCCATCAAAAAAAACAGTTCTTTTGGGAACCGTTTAACTTAGTATCTGTCGAATAAACGTTGCCACCACGTTCGATTCTTTAACATTTGGGTTTCTTCTTTAGCGACATCTCTTTCTTCACGTAAGTGTTGTGACTGCTCTGTTAATTGTTGGCAATCAGATTGGAGCTGTGCCTTTTCCTGCTTCAGGAACTCATTATCCTTTTCTAGCTTCTTGTAGTATTCTTCTTTTTCACAATAACGCCATAGGCGATCTTCAGCTTGCTCAATTTCTTCTCTCAGTTGGTTCACTTTTTCGTTTTTTTGACTAAAACAGTTTTCTAATTGTGTAATCTCTGCCTGAAGCTCCCGACACTGATCTTCATAAGATTTCAAAGTTTTATACTTCCTTTCATTGTCATCTAAAAATACGAGAGCTTTCAAATGGTATTTATCAAATGTCCCGTAAAGTTTATAATTTCTCTCTTGATAAACTTCTCTTACTTTCTCTGCAATTCCTCTGATTTGTTCTAAAGAAACAAATTCATCAGGAAGATAAATCTTTGTAGACTTAGGAAAGCGAGCTTTGGCTTCAAATAATGGTATTCCTTCCTTGGCTAGCTTTATCCGCTTCGTAGGAACTGGACGCTTTGTCTTATAAAATTCAATACCTAATTGACCATTTAAGCGGTAATATTCGGAATAGGGGAAAGTTTCGTCAATCTCAATCAATATCTTCAAATACTACCCGTTTCATCGGAAAGATTGCCTTCGGGAAAATAAAAGTCGTTTGATCATCATAGCCAATTTGAAATTTGTCAATAGACTTGAAGGCTTCAATAAAGGCATTGAGTTCTGATGAATACTCAAAGCTGCCTTCTGTTCCTTTTAGCGGACTTTCTTCTCCAGGATAGTAGGTAAAGTAAGGCTGACCTTGATAACGACCATCTTTTTTATTTCCACGCTTTGGGGCAACCTTTAAGCTGGTCTCAATATCAAAGAGACTTGCTTTCTCTTTAGGAGTTGTCTCTAGCTGTGCCCGTCCTTTTAACGCTAGCGCATCAAAAGCATTAACAATAACCTCTTCTCCAGAAGGTTTTCGCCATCTTGCATAAAATTTTGAAACAGCCATAAGCTACCTCCTTTATCATTTGACTTCATTATACCACAAAACAGCCCTCTAATTCACTTGCATAATATTCTTGGCCATACGTTGGCTACCAAACAATACAATGATATAGATGGTGCCTTTTCCAATAGCCATTAAAGCACTAACCCAAGAACCCTTGGTTGCGACCGTTAGGAGGTCATCTGTCACAATAGCAGGGTAAAGCATAATGACAATGACTAATATCAATCCCTGAAGGACAGCTGCGATATAGAGCTTGAAAAAACCAAAGCAAATGGGCCGAAGGCTCTCCATCATGTAACAGGCCACGACAATTTTTCCAATTCCTTTGTAGGTATAGAGGGTAAAGGAACGCAACAGAATCAATAGTTTAGTCGAGATTTGACCGATAAAGTCAACAACCCAATAAACAAACTGAAGCATTAGTTTAGCTCCAAAATTTAATCCTTTGAAGTCTGGAGTTTTGGCCTTATATGGATCTAAACCACTTTTAGCCACCATTTTGATAATGACATTAAAGAGCCAAGACAGACTATCAAAAATCTCATCCACATAGAGAATGAGAAAGAGGGCAATCACATATTTTAGAATTTCCTCAATCCAGAGTTGTAAGCTCAACTCCCCACCATTGCTTTTGAGCTGTTGGTTCCAGTTGAGAAGATTAATACCCATAAAGAGTAAGAGGAGTAAGATGGCAACTTTTTCCATAGAGTCTGAGACCGTCTCCATCAGCTGATAAGCCGTTGGATTATAATCTCTGAGACCCATGGTTAATTGGTCTAACGTGGATTGGTTCATGACCTCCACCTCCTTCTCTTACCCCATAGATGACAGTCCTGCGGCAAGGGCTGAAAAGAGGGTTTTCAGAACTCCTCCAAGAAGGGCTCCTAAGATTACACTTTGAATTCCCTTATCCTTCTTATCGTCCAATTCTCGACGAATCCCAATAGCTAAATCCCAAGCACCCCATGCGGCCCAACCAAGACCAACCAGAGCACCAATTGTTCCGATTTGGTTCACAAAATTAACAACTGTTTGCATATAGAGCTTTCTCACTTTCTGTTTTTCTAAAAAATAAAAGACACCAAGATTATCTTAGTGTCTGTATATATATTATGTTTTATGAGGATTAGATCTCATCTGAATAAAAGGTTAGAGAGAGGGCAGTAATGATAGCTAAGACAACGATAATGGTCGTTTCCCACCAGTAATAGATGGGGACGCCATGAGGAAATGTCCAATCATGAAACCATGTTTCTACACCAACAGGAGCACTTCCTTCTTTTGTCAGAAAAGCATAGTAACAAATAACTGCAAAGCCAACAACCACTTTAAACACGAACCAACCAATGGCTGTAGCAATCAAACTTTTGATTAAGTTTAGGATAAAGAGAAGCAAGAAGACAGGAGTTATTGCCACTTTGATTAACAAACTCGGTAGGTTCTTCAGACCAGCTAAAAGAGCTTTTCCAAGCCACTGTATCCCTTTCCTCCATTTATTTGCTTTAGGGGCTTGTGGAGTCTCTGTAGCCCTTTGACGTGGGGTGTAATATTTATAGCCACTTTTTGTCACGCGTACATTCATTTTCGCGTCCTTTCTCATTTCCTTCCCCTCTCTTTTATTGGTTTTATTATAGCATAAAACCAATGGGAAAACTAGTCTTCCTTACGTTTACGAGCACCTACCAAGCCAAGAGCCGATAAGATAAGTCCTCCAACAACACTTAGTGCTGAACTAGCTTCACCTGTTGAAGGAAAGACAGCACCTGGTTGTACGGGTGTCTTTGGAGCTGGTGGTGTTGGAGTTGTCGTCATCTTGTAATAGTGTACGTCAACTTCCACAGGTGTAGGAGCTTCTGGTGCTTCAGGAGCTGTCACTGTGACTTTTTCAACAGTTACAGTAGGTGGAATTGGTTTTTCACCTGCTTTAGGAGCTCCAACTATCGCTTTCTTCACAGCCACAGTGATTGGGTTTGGTGCTTGAGGAGCCTCTGGAACCGCTACGTCTGTTTTGGTGACTTCCAAGCTTGGTTTCTTAGGCTCTTTTGGAACTTCAGAAGCTACACCAAAGATACCTGCTACAATGGATGTATTGATGTAACCCGGTAAATAATGACTACCGCTGAAGGTAACTTTTCGAGCTGTATCAAAGTTAAACTGCACCCCATTGGAGTCAATCTTACCACCTGATGCTTGTGAAACATCACCAGCGCCAGCAGAATAGCTATTGCCTGATTGTTGGATATTACGTCCCTTAACTAATTTTGAACCATCAAGACCAGTCATACTAACGGTTTGTTGGTTATCAATATCATTAAAGGTAATCGTTGACACTTCTTTACTAGTTGAGACTTCATAATCATATGACTTGACATTAGCTAAGATAGCTCCTGTAAATCCTGTTGAGCCACTTCCAGTTGCACCTTCACCTGCTCCACCTGTTACCGTACCATGCGTTGTCGCAAAGACACCCCAAGCAATACCACCGTCTTTAGCTCCCCAAACAGCTAGATAAGTATTTTCCGCTGTCCATGCCTTGATGTTACTAATTTTGAGTGTTACATCACCATTAGTGGTATTTTTGATAATAACAGTTCCTGAACCATTGATTTTAAAGAGGTTATCAAATTTTGCATCCGTATTTTGGTTATGGTCTAGGGATTGGATAGCATCCGCCGCTGCTGTTTTAAGATTTCCCCAAGAAACAGCTGGTTCATTCCCTGTCATCTTTTGAGCTGTGCCAGCAACGACACTTGTATTCCCAGCCCACTTGATACCTGACTGCGTTCCTTTACCAGCTTTATAATCCGCAAGTTCTTTCAAGTAGGCTTCCAGTTTTGCCTTAGCATCGTTAGTAGAGTTATCTTCTTTACCGACGGCATCCGCAACTGCTTTTTTATATTTTGCAATATTTTCTACACTTGCTCTTACAAGAGCATCGCCTTCCAATCCTGATACTGGCGCATAGGTAGGACTAGTGGTTGCCGATTTTGTCATAATGGCAACACCGTTCTTTTTAGCTAGATCAACAACTTGATTTTGACGACCGTTAGCCAATTCTAAATCAGCCACTCCTGCCGATTTGGCATCTTTGTGAGCTGTATTGACTTGAGTGTAAGCTTTTTGATTCGCCTGATAAAGAGCTAGAGCATGTTTCAAGTCCTCAACTGATTTGTTTTGGATAGTCATTCCTGCTTCAATGGCTTCTTTGTACAAGGTGACATTTTCAGCCATCACTTTACGAAGTGCATCTCCTGTTAGACCTTTAGTATCTTTGTAGTTTGGTGTTTTGTCTATAGTCGATTCTGTAACGAGTAAGCCTGCTTTCTTAGCTTGTTCCATGAGTTGGTCTACTTCTTTGGTTGAAGCAGATAGGCTAGATTGACCGTCTTTTATAGCCTTTTCACGGTTTGCATTTGTTTCTTCATAAGCTTTTTGATTAGCCTTATAAAGTGCCAATGCTTGTTTCAAATCATCTATAGACTTAGCTTGAATTGTCAAGCCTAATTCAACAGCTTCACGGTAAAGCTCAAGGTTTTCTGCCATTGCTTTACGAAGGGCATCAGCTGTTAAACCTTTAGTATCTTTGTAATCTGGTACATGGTCCGTAATGCGTTCTGTCACAAGTAAGCCTGATTTTTTAGCTTGCTCCATGAGTTTATCTACTTCCGCAGTAGACACATCCAATGCCTCTTGTCCCATTTGTACAGTTACTTCATGTTCATCACGAGTTTCCTCATAGGCTTTTTGATTATCTTCTTGTTTGGCTTGTGCTTCTTTCACTGTCTGATCCTGTTTATTCAGGTCAGCTAGAACTGCAGAAGTCTTTTCAGAAACGTTTCCATCATTGATAACGACTTCTCTTGTGTCGCCTTCTTTAACAACAACCCCTGTCTCTTTAGCAGAAGAAACACTATCTTTCAGAGTTGGTTGCGCTCCATTTACTGCATTAACAGCCTGTTCTTGTGTGGTATTGACTGGAACAGCTGTTGGAATGTCACTTTTCACTTCTGGTTGTACTTGAACTAGTGTAGTTTCAGGAGTAGCAACTTTAGGGACTGCTGGATCAACCACTTCTGTAGCTAGCTGTGCTAGAGCGGCGGTTGTCTCATCAGCGGAAACATTGGCTGCCCCCATCAAGACTGTAGCAGCTGCTAGAGCAATACCATATTTAGCCAATAGGGCTGAATGTGTTCCTGTTTTGAATTTACGGATTGAGAAAGTTTGTTTCGTTTCTTGATTCATGTGAATCTCCTTCATTTTTTAATCTAGTTTAATGACGTTTCTGTCATCAGTAGTTTTTGATTAGACTTGTTTTTTACGGAAAACGTATCCTACAACAGTTAATAGTGCTACACCAAGGAATGACAAGAGAGACTGTGCTTCCCCAGTGTGTGGCAAGGTTGCTTTTTTACCGTCTGCCTTTGTGACTGAAATTGTTTTGTCTGCATTAGTAACAGCCCCAACAGCTTCAGGAGTGACTAAAGAACCATCACTTAGCTTCACTAGACCATTTTCAGTGCTGACAATTTTAACGCCTGTGTTGGTTTGAATGGGTGCTTCTGCCGAAACATTTTGAACGACTTGACCAGTAACGCTGGAAGTTGTATCAACTTGTGATTTGCCAGTTTGGTTAGCCTGGTCTGTTGTTTGAATCTCCTCTTTTGGTTTATTGTCTGTATCGTCCCTCCCTTGAGGAGCTGGAGTAGGTTTATCTTTTTCGTTTTCAGCTGGAGAAACTTCCGAATTTGAAGGACGATCGCTTTCTTGCGGTGGCATTGTAGTGCCTGGTGAGGTTACTCCGTCCTGACTATCAGTGTTTGAATTTGGTGTTTCTACCTCAGTAGAAGGTTGTGTAGGATCTACTGGTGAGACTGGTTCTGATGTATCAACTGGGGGTGTTGGGGTTGATACTTCAGGAACAGTTGTTTCAGGAGCTACTACTTCCATTGAGGGAGTTGTGGGATCTACTGGAACAACTTCATCTGCAGAAATAAGCCCAGCTTGAGCTAAGGCAAGGGTTGATACCCCTAGCGCAACAATAAATTGTTTCTTTTTCATGTTAGATACCTTTCTTTTTCTGTAATTGACGAGAGTTAGGTTGATAACCTTTCCCAGTTAAACGAAATTCAGACTTAGAAGAACTTCTAACTCCTCTGGCTACAATATGACCAGAACTTTTGATTGTACGAATACCGTCATAAATGCATTTTTAGTTCAGGTCAAATTTATATTAGAACCTGTTCCAAATGACGTTGAAACTTCTTGCTAGAGTTCTTCAAGCTTTTTAAGAACTTTGGCTTTTTCCTCTTGTGGTAAGTAAAAAATAGCTTTGGAAACTGCAATAACTTTATCTTCTGAGCTGTTTCCAAGTAAGTTGACTAATGAAATCTCATCTTGTAACATGTTTTTACCTCTTTTAGTTATCTAGTATCATCAAGTTAATCACCATCAGTCCAATTCCTAGACAAATGACATTTTTTTCAAATATATGTATCCCAACTAGTTGCCAAAACGGCAATAGATTCTGTTCCCAATTATGTTGGAATAGAACAATTAGAATAGAAACTATAAGGATAGGCAAGCCTATAAGCACTATTAAATGAATTAGAATACGAACCAACTGACGAAACAAACCAATAAGTCTATATTAATCGTCTGAAGTCGTTTGTTCTTCAATCACAGAATATAACTTAGTATTATCTTTAACTATCATTATTTTCTTCCTCAATTCCACTTGAATACCTTAATTCAGCTTGTCTATGGGCTATGATTTTAGCTTCTAAACGACGCTCCTCTTTTAGATTTTCAAGCATCTTCATGAGATAAGCTAAAGGATGTTCGCAGTCATAAGGCATTCGCTCAATCATATCAATCACTTCATGACTAGTAATATACTCTTGAGTCAAATACTGCCCAATCTGCATTTTCTGTTGATGAGTTAGACTATAGTTTTGAGATTTTCCTGTAAAGAGATCAACTTGACAAAACTTCCCGTTATACCTGTCTGCAATTACTTGTAAAAGAGAATAATATTTAGGTGGGACATAAGTAACAAATTTTTCTTGTGGAAATGTCTCATAAGTTTTAGCCGGCTGAGGCAATTCGTCGTTTTAGCAATCCCTAATAATTAAAAATCGTATAAAGTGATGCAGAGAATTAATCAGAAAGAGAAATAAATCAAAAAATAATGTTCTCTCCTCTTATAGTTACTAATAAACATGAGATAGAAGACGACAGTAAAACTAATGTTAAAAACAATCAATGGACTCGTTTATTACTCATAAAATCACATAGCCATCTAAATCAATAACATCAAAGATATCTAGAATATCGATATCCATAACTATTCTAAATTCTTTGATAGCTATCTATTTGTACTTTCACTAATTTTAAGTAACGAAAAAAGAGGACGAATTCCTCGTACTCTTGAACCATAAAGTATTTATTTTTGTGTTTTTCGAAACTTTAGACACTTACCTCATTTCTTTAGAGACATTGCTATTGCCTAAGCTAGAGTATTGTACTTGTAAAAAATCTTTAAATTAACTTTTTTCGTCGCTTCAACTCTTCAAAAGGTAAGATTATTTCTTCCACAATTAAGATTTTTCAACTAATTTTCCAACTCACTCAAAAGATTATTCTTAAATATATTTTCCTTCCATTCACGTGGTAAGAAGTTCCGTGCTTGTTCCAAGGTCATATCGGGATAAACCTTATTTAGGACTACTACAATGGGTAACCGAAGATATTGGTAAGGTTGGCTCACAATTAAAGTAACTAACTCACTCAACTTCATGTACTTCTGACTCTTGTAACGCTTTAAAGATGGTGATAAAAGATCAAAACAATCATTTGTTTTGGCAAAGAGTGCTAAGACTTCCTCACGAGTTAACTGACTTACATCCTTACAGCTATAGGTAACCCCATGGGATTCACAAAAACTTCTCAGACTTTGATTCCGACTGGTATTTTTCCCTACATAAATCACTAACATGGTATTCCTCCTCTTGTATCGACAAATCATTCATTAACTCTGGCTTAAGATAATCAACTATCTTGCTCATATCAATGGGAACCATCCCCTCCCCATAACATTTTACGGTAATCAGACTAGTAATGATCTCTAATTTACCTTGATAAGTATAACCCTGTCCATAGGTGCGAAAAGCAAGATGGTTATCATCTGTCAAAAAAATGTCGACGCCATTCTTCAAATCTTGTTGTTCAATCACATCTTGGTAATAACTCAAACTAGTTTCAATAGTTCGAGGAGGATATTTTCTACTATGATAACTATCCTCATAAATGATCGTAATAGTACAATCATAATTAGGCAAAACCTCAATCACTTCCACAAGTCTTTCGGTTTCTGCCTGATGAATGCCCTCCTCTAACTCAGAGCAGTCTAAAATACTTCGGTTATGTAATAATTTCATGATCATCTTCCTCAATCTTTCTCAATCGTTTAGCAATGGCTTCAATGACTGTGACAGTCACGCTATTGCCGGCTTGTTTATATAATTGGCTTTTACTTGACACATCTCTAGCTCTCTCAAAAGCCCAATCAGGAAACCCTTGGAGTCTAAAACATTCTTTAGGGGTTAAACGTCGAATTCTCAATCGGTAGAGCTTATCATCAATGAGAATCCCTGTTACCTCATACCACTTGTCCTTTCGGTACTCAAGGGCTCCCACGACAACCCCCATAGCATTTGAGGTAGTTAGGGTGTTAGCAATGCCTTTTCCTACTCGTCCTCTCCTCTGAGTTGACTGAGGATAAGACAAGTTGACCGAATCTCCGAGTCTTGCCTTAGCATAGCCAAGTTTCGTGGCTTCTTTGATTTTCAAGTGTGCCCCATCAGCAACCATCAACAGCTTAGGCACCTTGTCTCCTCCCTGCATGGTGGTGAGCGTCGGTGCAAGTCCTGAGACATCATAAACCCGCCCCGTCTGAACAAAGGAACTTGGTAAAGTCCCAGCAACAACCACTCCATGGCGATCTTGAGCAGTCAATGTAAACATCTCCTCCTCGTTGTCCTTAAAGCGTCTGCCATTTTGACGCTTTTCTTGTCTATCTGGTGTTAGGACTGGTATAGCAACCTTAGCCCCTTCACCCTTACCTTTTGTCAGCGTCGGAGCTAGTCCCCTTGATAAATAGACTTGCCCACTCATGCCCTTTCCAGACGGGTTAACGTTACCTAGTCCTTCAAGATGAGTTGGTCTGCCTTCTCGTCTGAGAGGAAATAGGAATCGGGAACGGTATCTTCTAGAATGTCCGATAATAAAGACCCGCTCTCGGTTTTGGGGCACTTGGAAATCCTTACTGTTAAGGACTTGCCATTCGACATCATACCCCAGCTCATCCAGCGTGGCGAGGATTGTTCCAAACGTCCGGCCCTGGTCGTGATTGAGTAAGCCTTTGACGTTCTCCAAGAATAAAAAACGTGGTTGGATTTGTTTGGCCGCTCGAGCAATCTCAAAAAAGAGAGTCCCTCTAGTGTCTTCAAATCCCAATCGACGTCCTGCGAGTGAAAATGCTTGGCAAGGAAATCCCCCGCAGATGATGTCCACTTGCCCTCTAATTTGTCTAAAGTCTTGGTCGGTGACTTGTCTAATGTCATGAAACTCTAGTTCTCCTTCCGTATCAAATATGGCCTTGTAAGAGTTTCTCGCAAACTTATCAATCTCACAAAAGCCAACACACTCATGTCCTTGGCGCTCTAGGCCTAGCCTAAAGCCACCAATTCCTGCAAATAGATCTAAAAATTTCATTGATCCTCACTTTCTAAAACAAAAAAGGCATTACTTCTGTAACACCTCCTCAAATATGATCATTCATCTCTGGCGTACGCTTCACCTCAATCAACATCCAGATAAGAGATACACCCCAAAATCCTAACAGTATCCACCAAATCATCTTACACACCTCCTTTAGCTTCTTGTCGTCGCAACAATTTGGTCCATTCGGATAAGACACCGTTAAAAACATATTCTGCAATAGCTTCGGCTGTCCTTGCGAACCGCATGTTTTCCAGCGCATAAACGTAGCGTTCTTCAAAATAACTCATGCCTAAGTCACTGGCAGCTTGTGATAAGCCACCTTCACGTAATTGGGAATGGACCAAGCCCCAAATATAATCTTTATCGTATTTCGTTACCTGATCAACTTGACGAATAAAGTGACCCTCAGTCTTTTTCTCACTGGTGCACTCCTTTCTTTCCTCCTCATCCTCAATGACTAAATCACTACCTTTAGTCTCACTCCCTTCAGTCTCACTAGAGGCTGAATTTAACACGGGGCTGGTCTGTTTTTGAGACTGGCCCCGTGATTTTTTAAGACTACCCTCATCTGATTTTGACACTAGGGGGCTGTCAAATATTAATTCCCCTAGATAAATCTTATTAGCCAGTCGTCCTTTTTCGCTTGATGACTGTTGGACTTCATCAATGAGACCATACTCCCTCAAGGTCTTTTTAATACTTAATAACTTTGATTTAGAGCAGCCTAGTAGCTCCATCAACTTGCCATTAGAATAAATCAGATAGATAGCACCATCTTCATCAATCCAGCCTTTACTCAAGGATAACTCTAACCGATCCTTAAGGACTGCATAAGCCACTTTGACTTCCAACTTCATATCCTTATAGCGTTCACTCTCAAACAAGAGTTTGGGGAGCTTATAATAACGTTCTGATGTCTGATAGTGATTAGCTGTAATGCGTTTCATGGTCTTCCTCCAAATCTAAAATCTTTACTCGTCCATCTTGATCAAATTGTATCAAACCTGACTCTTCCAACTCATAAACCAACTGCTCTACTTCATCTAAAGTAATCTTCATATCAGAAATGAGATGATACATTACCAGTCGACGAGCTATATCAATTTTATTTTGCATGCTATATCCTGAAAATAAAAAAAGGGATAGAACTGATTATGTTCTATCCCCATATAAATGACAAAAATAAAAATCCTGCCAAGAAATATTTGGCAGGATTTTTGGCAGGAAACCAAATCAATTTATCAGTTTCTTTAAATCGCTATAAGCTATAAAAGACTGGTAAATCGGGATTCCCCTCTCAAATTGCTATGTGCTTCTTATTTAAGTGTGATTGTTGCTCCAGCTTCTTCAAGTTTAGCTTTAAGTTCTTCAGCTTCAGCTGCAGAAACGCCTTCTTTAACGTTAGCAGGTGCTCCGTCAACAAGACCTTTAGCTTCTTTAAGACCAAGTCCAGTGATTTCACGTACAGCTTTGATAACGCCAACTTTTTTGTCGCCAGCAGAAGTCAATTCTACGTCAAATGAATCTTTAGCAGCTTCTTCAGCACCACCAGCAGCTGCTGCAGCTACAGGAGCAGCTGCAGTTACGCCAAATTCTTCTTCGATAGCTTTTACAAGGTCGTTCAATTCAAGGATTGAAGCTTCTTTAATTTCAGCAATAATGTTTTCAATGTTTAATGCCATTGTTATTTCCTCCAAATATTTAAATATAATGTAATTGTAGTTTTAAACTACTGTTTAACGCATTAAGCTGCGTCTTCTTTACTTTCTGCAACTGCTTTAACAGCATATGCAACGTTGCGAACTGGTGCTTGAAGTACTGAAAGGAGCATAGAAAGCATACCTTCGCGGTTTGGCAATGTAGCAAGTGCTTGGATTTCTTCTTTAGAAGAAACAGCGCCTTCAATTGCACCACCTTTGATTTCAAGGGCGTCAGCAGTTTTAGCAAAGTCGTTGATGATTTTAGCAGGTGCAATAACATCTTCATTTGAAAATGCGATAGCTGAAGGTCCTACGAAAATATCTTTCATATCACCAAGTCCTGCTTGCTCAGCTGCACGAGACAAAATTGAATTTTTGATAACTTTAAATTCAACGCCACTTTCACGTAGTGAACGACGTAGAACTGTATCTTGCTCAACAGTAAGTCCACGTGAATCAACAACTACGATACTTGCTGCATTTTTCATTTTTTCAGCAACAATTTCAACTTGTTCAGCTTTTTTAGCAATAATTGCTTCACTCATTAGTTTTACCTCCGTAATTATTTTGTATGGTTAGGCACAAAAAAATCGCACCTAAACCCAGACACGAAAGTACAAATACGTTATTTCAGAATATCGTTTTGTGCCTCGGTAGGAATCTTATGAGCACTGCTCCCCTACTGTCTTAGGTCAGTTTTTTTCAAAACCTTAATTAGTATATCGTATCCCATACCTTCTGTCAATACTTATTATCACTTTTTTTACTTATTTTTCAAGAATAAAAGAAAGGGAAAGTTCTAAAATGAAGTTAGCCACTTAAGTGTATAAAAAAACATCTCAAAGAGATATAATTGTAATCTACGACAACCACAATTAGAAGGACTCTGAGATGCAAGACTATTATACACCAAAAGG
>NZ_JBRUGD010000017.1:0-29827 GCF_053206145.1 Streptococcus hongkongensis | reverse complement strand
TCCTTTTGGTGTATAATAGTCTTGCATCTCAGAGTCCTTCTAATTGTGGTTGTCGTAGATTACAATTATATCTCTTTGAGATGTTTTTTTATACACTTAAGTGGCTAACTTCATTTTAGAACTTTCCAATCCTTAATTTTATTCGTGAATTAGGGATTTTTTTGATAAAATAGTGACAAATTACGAATAAGTAAGTAGGTGGTAGAATGAAAGCAGAATTGATAGCAGTTGGTACTGAGATACTGACAGGTCAGATTGTAAATAGCAATGCTCAATTTTTATCTGAAAAGATGGCAGAAATTGGTATTGATGTTTTTTTTCAGACGGCGGTTGGTGACAATGCAGATAGAATGAGTTCAGTAATTGCAATTGCTAGCAAAAGAAGTAATTTAGTCATACTTTGTGGAGGACTTGGTCCGACTGAGGACGACATGACTAAGGAAGTTTTAGCTAATTATTTAAATAAACAGTTGGTTTATGATAAGGATGCACAAACTAAATTGGATGCTTTTTTCTCTAGTCGTCCAGAAAAAAGCAGAACAGTTAATAATGAAAGACAAGCCCAGATTATTGAGGGAGCAACTGCTCTTCAAAACCTTACAGGATTAGCTGTAGGCAGCCTGATTGAAGTTAATGAAGTGACTTATGTTTTGCTTCCGGGTCCACCAAGTGAATTGCAACCAATGGTTAATCAGATGCTTCTACCACTCCTACAAACCACTGAAAGAAAACTGTATTCCCGGGTATTACGTTTCTTTGGCATCGGTGAAAGTCAATTGGTTACAGTACTAGCAAAACTTATAGCAAACCAATCAGATCCGACGATTGCACCATATGCAAAAACTGGTGAGGTAACATTACGTCTATCTACGAAAGCTGATTCTATGAATCAGGCTAATCAAAAATTAGATCAATTAGAAAACCAAATTAAAGAAGTTTCCACATTAGATGGTCCCTTATTAGGAGAATTTTTATATGGTTATGGGGAAGAAAATAGTCTAGCGTGTGAAACTTTCCAGTTGTTAAAAAAAATAGATAAGACAATTACGGCTGCAGAAAGCTTAACGGCAGGGCTATTCCAATCCCAAATAGCTGATTTTTCAGGGTCATCTAGCATTTTTAATGGTGGGTTTATTACCTATAGCATTGAAGAAAAGTCAAAAATGCTCGATATCCCCCTCAAACAATTGCAATTAGAAGGTGTTGTTAGTCACTATACGGCTAAGGAGATGGCACAACAATCACGACTTTTAACTGGTGCCGACATTGGTGTTAGCTTAACTGGAGTTGCTGGACCAGATTCCTTAGAAGGGCACCCAGCAGGAACAGTTTTTATTGGTATTTCTACTAAAGAAAAAGTAGAATCATATAAGGTTATGATTAGTGGCCGTAGTCGCTCAGATGTTAGATCTATCGCTTGCTTACACGCTTTTAACCTAGTCCGAAAAACTTTATTAAATACCCAAAATTTGTTATAATGTAGTAACTTTGGAGTAATCACTAATAGGTCAAATAGTAGCCCTTAATATAAATTATTCCTAAAAGAGGAGAAAGAATTGGCAAAAAAAGTAAAAAAAACAGAAGAAATCACAAAAAAATTTGGTGATGACCGTCGCAAAGCTCTTGATGATGCATTGAAAAACATTGAGAAAGACTTTGGTAAGGGTGCAGTTATGCGTCTTGGTGAACGTGCCGAGCAAAAAGTTCAGGTTATGAGTTCAGGAAGTCTTGCCCTTGATATTGCTTTAGGTTCAGGTGGCTATCCTAAAGGTCGTATTATTGAAATCTATGGACCAGAATCTTCTGGTAAAACAACAGTAGCTCTTCATGCAGTAGCACAAGCACAAAAAGAAGGTGGAATTGCTGCATTTATCGATGCTGAGCATGCATTAGATCCTGCTTATGCAGCATCTCTAGGTGTAAACATTGATGAATTACTCTTATCTCAGCCCGACTCTGGTGAACAAGGTCTTGAAATTGCTGGAAAATTAATTGACTCTGGAGCTGTTGATTTGGTTGTTGTCGATTCAGTAGCAGCCTTAGTTCCTCGTGCTGAAATTGATGGAGACATTGGTGACAGTCACGTTGGTTTGCAAGCTCGTATGATGAGTCAGGCAATGCGTAAATTGTCAGCGTCAATTAATAAAACTAAAACTATTGCTATTTTTATCAACCAATTACGTGAAAAAGTTGGTGTAATGTTTGGTAATCCAGAAACAACTCCTGGTGGGCGTGCACTGAAATTCTATGCATCTGTTCGTTTGGATGTTCGTGGAAACACACAAATTAAAGGTACTGGCGATCAAAAAGATAGTAGTATCGGTAAAGAAACAAAAATCAAGGTTGTTAAAAATAAAATTGCTCCTCCATTTAAAGTGGCAGAAGTTGAAATCATGTATGGTGAGGGAATCTCACGTACAGGAGAGCTTATTAAAATTGCCTCAGATTTAGATGTTATTCAAAAAGCAGGCGCATGGTTCTCATATAATGGTGAAAAAATTGGTCAGGGTTCAGAGAATGCTAAGAAATTCTTGGCTGATCACCCAGAAATTTTTGAGGAAATTGACCATAAAGTACGTGTACAAGTTGGCTTAATTGAAGATGATCAATTAGATCAAGTTCCAGAAAAAAAAGAAGTAGAAACAGATGACCTAGTCTTAGACTTAGATAACGGCATTGAAATTGAAGATTAAAAAAATAGCCCAGTGGGCTATTTTTTCACGAGCCAAGAAACTAAAGAGCGAGTTTTGAGCCCAGTGGGCTATTTTTCCAAGTCGAGCAATTGAAAATCGAATTTTGGCTTTTTAGGATTATTTAAATCTATAATAGGGGCTAAGAGGTGGAGAGTTACTCTGTGGATTAAAAAACAATATTATTTTTAAAAAAAGTGGTCAGTTTAAGGATGTCTTGAAAACATTGATAGAATAGTCTTTTCAAGCTATTCAATATGCAAAAAAATTGTGTAGCTATTTAAAAAAATTGGAAAAATAGGTCCGGAGACCTATGTTCGGTAAAAAGTTCTGTGCTACAATGTATACATATCACGAAATAGAAAGTGAGACAGCAACATGATTAAAATATATACGATTTCAAGTTGTACGAGCTGTAAAAAGGCCAAAACATGGTTAAATGGTCACAAGCTCCCTTATAAAGAACAGAATTTAGGTAAAGAACCACTATCAAAAGAAGAAATTATTGCCATTTTATCTAAAACAGAAAATGGTGTTGAGAGCATTGTGTCATCAAAAAATCGTTATGCTAAAGCATTGAACTGTAATATTGAGGAACTAAGTGTTAGTGAAGTAATTGATTTGATCCAAGACAACCCTCGAATCCTAAAAAGTCCGATTTTAATCGATGACAAACGTCTACAAGTAGGCTATAAAGAAGATGATATTAGAGCCTTCCTCCCTCGTTCAATCCGTAATATTGAAAATACTGAAGCCCGTTTGCGCGCGGCCTTATAAAAAGCTCAAAATATTTGGGCTTTTTATTGTGTCTTAATTAGTATCCTTGTTAAAACTTTCTAAATTATGCTATAATAAAGCATAGCACTAAAGTTAGAAAGAAGGTGTAAGTATGGGATTTACAGATGAAACAGTCCGATTTAAATTAGATGATGGCGATAAGAAGGAAATTAGTGAAACCCTCACTGCTGTTTATCATTCCCTTGAGGAAAAGGGTTATAACCCAATCAATCAAATCGTAGGTTATGTATTGAGTGGCGACCCAGCTTATGTTCCTCGTTACAATGATGCTAGAAATCAAATCCGTAAGTATGAACGTGATGAGATTGTAGAAGAACTTGTACGCTATTATTTGCAAGGAAACGGAATAGACTTTAAATGAGAATAATGGGACTGGATGTCGGGTCAAAGACAGTTGGTGTTGCGATTAGTGACCCGCTTGGTTTCACTGCTCAAGGACTCGAAATTATAAAAATTGATGAAGACAAAAAAGAGTTTGGATTAGTCAGACTGGAGGAATTGGTAAATCAGTATAAGGTTGATAAATTTGTTGTTGGCTTACCCAAAAACATGAATAATTCAAGTGGTCCTCGCGTTGAAGCAAGTCGGGCATATGGTAATATGATTCAAGAACAGTTTAATCTTCCTGTTGAATACCAAGATGAGCGTTTGACTACAGTTCAAGCTGAGCGTATGTTAATTGAGCAGGCAGATATTAGTCGTGGCAAACGAAAAAAAGTCATTGATAAGTTAGCCGCACAGCTGATTTTACAAAATTATTTA
Source organism: Streptococcus hongkongensis (assembly GCF_053206145.1). NCBI lineage: Bacteria > Bacillati > Bacillota > Bacilli > Lactobacillales > Streptococcaceae > Streptococcus > Streptococcus hongkongensis. The sequence goes on along the minus strand of NZ_JBRUGD010000017.1, from coordinate 25,577 downwards.
GATAGAACCTATTAAGGAGAAAAAAATGGCACACAATCATGAACATGATCACGAACATGAAGTAATTACTTTGGTTGATGAACAAGGAAATGAATCATTATTTGAAGTATTATTGACAATTGATGGACGTGAAGAATTTGGTAAAAATTATGTCTTATTAGTTCCAGCTGGATCTGAAGAGGATGAGGCTGGTGAAATCGAAATCCAAGCTTACTCATTTATTGAAAATGAAGATGGTACAGAAGGTGATTTGCAACCAATCCCTGAAGATTCAGATGCTGAATGGGATATGATCGAAGAAGTTTTCAATAGCTTTTTAGACGAAGAATAAAATGGGAAGAGTAGCTAATAGCTATTCTTTTTTTGCTATAAAAAATTTAGCAACTTTGTAAGCTAAAAAGAAATTGCTTATTTAACTCTAAGTTAGATTCTGTTATACTGTTGGTATGACATTTCAAGGAGAAGATTGTGTGAGTCAATTAAAAACAGATAATATCAATGAATCAGTAAGTAATTCAGCCTATGATGGGTCCACGCTACATACTAGTAAGTATGAGACTAAGGTACCAAGTCTACACAAGTTTCATATTTTTTTCTATAGTTTACTTGCAGCTTTTTTTAGCGTAGCAATGCCTTTCTTTTCAGATTTTGCGAACAGTTTGCAGTCACAAAATCTTTATATTGGAATGATGCTAACCAGGGGACAGATTCCCTATAGTGATGTTTTTACGACTGGTGGGATGCTTTATTTTGTTCTGATAGCATTAAGTTACCATTTAGGATCTACAATCTGGCTTATTTTGATTCAGCTAGTGAGTTTTTATTTTGCTGGTATCTATTTTTATAAACTTGTCAATTATTTTTCTAGTAATCAAAAAATTTCAGCGACCTTTACTCTATTGTTTTTTGTGCTAAACATCATTTTAGGGTTCGGAGGCCTCTATCCTATTCAGTTTGCTATGCCTTTGTTGTTGATATCTTTATGGTGTTTCACAAAATACTTTGCGGGACTTGTTAAAGATGAAGCCTTTATTTTTTTAGGAATTGCTGGTGCTGTGGCCATGCTATTTGAACCCAAAACACTTGTTTATTGGGTAGTTTCTAGTTTTGCTGTGATAGTTTATAATTATAGCAATAAGCACTTAGCTAGAGGCTTTTATCAACTGTTAGCTGCAGTATTTGGGATGCTCATTATCTTTTATATAGCGGGTTATTTCGTACTGAATCTTCAAATATTAGGTCCCTACTTTTCACAAGCTTTGGTTTACCAATTGACTAATCTAAGTTTAGGTAACTACCCTTTAATCATTGGGATAGTTGTTCAACTAATGATTCTCTTAACATCAGGTTTAGTAATTGGTCCGCTTTACTTTCTTAAGAAGGGAAAAAGTGACCCAAATAGCATGATAAAATGGGTTGTTTTTAGTTCTTTCTTGATTTATTTGATCATGGCTGTGCTTGCTAGAGATATTTATAGCTACCATCAATTATTCCTATTACCATTTGGATTAATTCTTACGGCGGTGCCGATTGCTAACCAGCTACAACTATTAGAAAAACAAGGAAGTCATCGTAGGAGTAGAGGCAAAAAAGGCAATAGACCAGTCCTTGGTTTTTTCCTATCTAAAGTCAATTATTTACCTATTTTACTTGTACTAGCGCTACTTGTTTTTAATGTAATGACCTTCAGTAAGGAATTACGTTTAAATAAAGACCGTCATACTGTCGCTCAATCCTTAAAAGGGCAGTTACAGTCTGGGCAAAGTATTTATGTCTGGGATTCATTGTCAACGATTTATTTGGATGCAGCAGCAAAATCAGCCTCTCATTTTGCTTCACCTGAAGTAAATATGGCTAATTCGACTCATCAAAAAATGTTATACGATGAATTATTACAGAATAAGGCAACCTTTTTCATCCTAAATAAACAGAAAAAGCTTCCTGAAAAAATAAAAATAATTCTCAAGAAAAACATGAAAATTGATGAAAGGTTTGATCTGACAAGCTTTGCCATCTACAAAAAGAAATAGCGATACAACAATATCTTGTGTTTGACAAAAAATCATAACACAAGATATTGATTTTTTTTATTTGGGTGATATAATAGTTCAAGTAAGGAGAAATGGAAATGACTCAAGAAAAAGTTTTGGTACAACCTGATATAAAAGTTATTAAACGTGATGGCCGTCTTGTTAATTTTGATACCACTAAAATCTATAGCGCCCTTTTAAAAGCGAGTGTTGAAGTGACAAAAATGTCGCCATTACTTGAAGCTAAATTAGAGGCTATATCTGAACGGGTTATTGCTGAAATTCACGACCGTTTTCCAAATAATATTAAAATTTATGAAATTCAAAATATTGTAGAGCATGAATTGTTGGTTGCTAATGAATATGCTATTGCTAAGGAGTATATTAATTACCGTACAAAGCGTGATTTTGCACGGTCACAGGCTACTGATATTAATTTTACAATTGATCAGCTACTTAATAAAGACCGAACAGTAGTTAATGAGAATGCCAATAAAGACAGTGATGTCTTTAATACACAACGGGATTTGACAGCAGGAATTGTTGGGAAATCAATTGGCTTGAAAATGTTACCTCCTCATGTAGCAAATGCTCACCAAAAAGGTGATATTCATTATCATGATTTAGACTACAGTCCCTACACACCAATGACTAATTGTTGCTTAATTGATTTTAAAGGCATGTTAGCAAATGGATTCAAAATTGGTAACGCTGAGGTGGAAAGTCCTAAATCGATTCAGACAGCGACAGCTCAGATTTCCCAAATCATTGCCAACGTAGCTTCTAGTCAGTACGGTGGCTGTACTGCTGATCGTATCGATGAGTTTTTAGCCCCATATGCGGAATTAAATTATAAGAAACATATGGCTGATGCTGAAAAATGGGTTGTGGAAGAGAAGCGTGAAGAATATGCTTATGAAAAAACGCAAAAAGACATTTATGATGCTATGCAGTCGCTTGAATATGAAATCAATACCTTGTTTACGTCAAATGGTCAAACGCCATTTACTTCGCTTGGTTTTGGTTTAGGGACGTCATGGTTTGAACGTGAGATTCAAAAAGCTATTTTGGAAATTCGAATCAAAGGATTGGGAAGTGAACATCGCACGGCAATTTTTCCTAAATTAATTTTCACGGTTAAAAGAGGACTTAATTTAGAAGAAGAGTCACCAAACTATGATATTAAGCAATTAGCACTTGAATGTGCAACAAAACGAATGTATCCTGATATGTTATCATATGATAAAATTATCGATTTAACAGGCTCATTTAAAGCTCCTATGGGATGTCGTTCTTTCTTACAGGGATGGAAAGATGAAAATGGAGTAGAAGTTAATTCTGGTCGGATGAATTTAGGCGTTGTAACGTTGAATTTACCACGTATTGCCATGGAGTCAAATGGTGATATGGATAAGTTCTGGGAATTGTTCAATGATCGCCTATCAATTGGAAAGGATGCATTGGTCTACCGTGTTGATCGGGTTAAGGAGGCTACACCTGCAAATGCTCCAATCTTATACCAATATGGGGCCTTTGGTAAACGCCTTGAAAAAAATGGCAATGTTGATGAGCTATTTAAGAATCGACGTGCTACAATTTCTTTAGGTTATATTGGCCTATATGAAGTAGCTACCGTCTTTTATGGTGGGGAGTGGGAAAATAATCAAGAGGCTAAAGACTTTACAGTAGCTATTATTAAGGCTATGAAAGATGCTTGTGCGTCATGGTCAGATGAATATGGTTACCATTTCTCAGTTTATTCGACTCCCTCAGAAAGTTTGACAGATCGCTTTTGCCGTTTAGATGCTGAGAAGTTTGGTACTGTGGAAAATATTACGGATAAAGAATATTACACTAATTCATTCCATTACGATGTCCGTAAAAATCCAACTCCTTTTGAAAAATTAGATTTCGAAAAAATTTACCCTGAATCAGGGGCATCGGGTGGTTTCATTCACTATTGTGAATACCCCGTTTTACAGCAGAATCCCAAAGCTCTAGAAGCTGTTTGGGATTATGCTTATGATCGTGTAGGTTATCTTGGAACGAACACGCCAATTGATAAGTGTTACAATTGTCAATTTGAAGGAGATTTTGAAGCTACTGAGCGAGGATTTACTTGTCCAAATTGTGGCAATAATGATCCAAAGACAGTTGATGTTGTCAAAAGAACCTGTGGTTACTTAGGAAATCCTCAAGCTCGTCCGATGGTTAATGGACGTCACAAAGAGATTTCCTCACGTGTGAAACATATGAACGGTTCCACAATAAAATATCCTGGAATTTAAGTATTTTAATAGGAAATAATATAAATTATGTTATGATATAAAGGTTGCTTATAGCAAGCAATCTTTTATTTATCAAGAAAAGGAAAATAACAATGGGAAAATATCAATTAGATTATAAAGGTATGCAACAAGTTGAAAGGTTTCACGAGAAACATTCAACTAAGAAAGTTTCAAAAAAATTGGCCGGGAAAGATTTGAGAGCTCGATTTTTAGAGAAGGCAAGAGAAGCAGCAAAAAAATAAGACACTGAGAAAGCTGGTTTATTATGTTGGAAATAGGAATTGTAGGCTTAGGTGGTATTTCGCAGAAAGCATATTTGCCCTATATGCGTCAATTGCCAGACATCCATTGGCATCTGTCAACACGTAATCAAGAGGTTAGACAAGAGGTTGCTAATTTATTGGGGCAAGTTTCAGTTTACAATGATGTCAATGACCTATCACAAGTTAAATTAGATGGTGTTTTTATTCATGTTGCTACAATGGCACACTTTGAAGTGGCAAAGCTCTTTTTGGAAAAAGGCATTCCTGTTTATATGGATAAGCCCCTGACAGAAGATTTTTGGACAAGTAAAAAATTATATCAGATAGCTGAAGACAATCAGACATTTTTAATGGCAGGTTTTAATAGACGGTTTGCACCTCGTGTCAAGGAGGTGTCAATAGTGTCAAATAAGCGTAAAGTTACTGTTGAAAAAAATGATGTTAATAGACCAGGTTTAACAACCTTTAAGCTGTTTGATTTCTTTATTCATCCATTAGATACAGCATTGTTTCTAGCAGAAGGACGGCTGTTAAATGGTAATTTTCATATTCAAAAAGTCGGCAATGAACTCTGTCAAGTCACTGTAAATCTAGTGACAAGTGAAGAAATCATTCATGTTGGTATGAATCTACAATCAGGTAGTCGCCGAGAAGTCATCGAAGTGCAAACACCGGAGCAAACTTACCATTTAGAAAATCTAGATGACTTAACAGTTTATACAGGCCCAAACTGTCAACAGATTGGTTTTGCATCTTGGGATACAACACTTTATAAACGTGGTTTTGAGACAATTATTCAAGCATTTTTAGAAGCTATCGCAACTAAACATAATCCAATATCACCTGAGAGTAGTCTTTTAAGTCATTGGATTTGTGACCAAATCAATAAGTCTAATGATATTTTTGGTCAATTAGATTTAACCTTACCAGAATAGAGGTAACATGATGCAATTAAGAAGGCCTGACAAAGGGGATAAAGAGACTATTTTGGAGATGATGGTTGAATTTGAAGAGAATAATTCGCCCCATGATGGTGGTTTTTGGGATAAGGAATCTTTTGATTATGACAATTGGTTAAAGCGAAATTTTGACAATGAAATTGGTATAGAATTACCTGAAAATTGGGTTCCATCTATTCAATTTGTCGCCTTTGATGACAATGGAATGGCATTAGGATTTCTCAGTTTAAGGTTACGTTTAACAGACCATCTTTTAGAAGTTGGTGGTCATATTGGTTATTCAGTAAGACCTAGTCAGAGAAACAAAGGCATTGCAAAACAGATGTTAACAGAAGGTATCAAGGTTGCTAGACAAAAAAATATTCAAGAAATACTAGTGACTTGTCATGAAAATAATCCTGCTAGTCGAGCAGTAATAATGGCCAATTTTGGTAGATTAGAAGATACCCGCAATCATGTTGAACGGTATTGGATAACTAAAAAGTGAGGTTAAAATGAAAGAAACAACTTGGAATACACCTAAAGCTAAAGAATGGAAAAGTGAAGAACTCAGTCAAGGACGAGTGATTGATTATAAAGCCTTTAATTTTGTAGATGGTGAGGGAGTACGAAATTCTCTGTATGTTTCAGGTTGTATGTTTCACTGTAAAGGGTGTTATAATGCTGCGACTTGGTCTTTCAAAGCAGGCTTTCCTTATACGCAGGAATTGGAAGCACAGATTATGGCTGATTTAGCACAACCTTATGTGCAAGGGTTGACGTTACTAGGCGGAGAACCGTTTCTAAATACGGGTTTCTTACTGCCATTGATTAAACGGATTCGAAAAGAATTGCCTCAAAAAGATATTTGGTCGTGGACAGGTTATACCTGGGAAGAAATGATGGAAGAAACTGCAGATAAGTTGGAGATGTTATCTTTGATCGATATCTTGGTAGATGGTCGATTTGATATTAGTAAAAAAAACCTCATGTTACAATTTAGAGGGTCTTCAAATCAACGGATAATTGATGTGAAAAAATCCCTTGCTGAAGGACAGGTTCATATCTGGGATAAACTAAATGATGGCGATCAGTTATTTGAACAAGTTAGTCGCGACTCTTTACTATAAAAGCAGTCCTTATCGCTATAAATGACGAGGAATATCATACTTTTCCTCAAATTTATCCACAGCTTGTGTATAAGTAATTAAAACAGTGAATAAGCAAAAAGAGGCCTAGGCCTCTTTTTTGATATAGACATAATTTTTACTAGTTGATTGACTGTCACAATAGCTGAAATCATTGAATTCAAGGGATTTAAGGTCTCTTGTCTTTTGGCAATTTGCTTCCATTGCTGCTGTTAAAAATGCACCACGAGCTTTCTTGGAAATGGTAGAATGACTCTTTTGGCTACCATTTTTTTCTTCCAAAAAACTGATACTTATCCACAATTTTCGTCTATCTGTGGAGAACACCTCTTCAAACTCACTAGACAGTAAAGAGATATAAACATTCTCGGTTGATAACAATTGGTCGTAATGTGGTCGCCAGTAAGCTTTTAGGCTTTGACTACCAATTTTTATTTTCGTTAGAAAGTCTAGACGATGCTCTGCAATTGGGAAATCCATGGGGATAACCCCATATAATGAAGATGTGATATAGGTGTGGTTAATGAGGTAATCTTTTTCTCGTGGGCTTAAGTTGTCTCGTTTGATGAAACGGTACATTAAGCCATTGAAGAGTTTGTAAGCAGGATAAGTAGGTGCTTGATTTTGGTGGATTTCCCTAATCCTTATTAATTCTTTTAGCGCAGCTTCAGGATTCATTTTGTAAGCAGCTGCTAATTGTTCCACAGATAGCTCTGCCATCTTTTCAACGATGGGTTGACTAAGCTTGGGGATAAGTGGTGGAAAACTTTCTGTTGGCACTTTCATTTCCTTGGCCGTTGGAATCAGGAATTTTAACATAGTTTCATTGTAGTAAAGTAAAAGCCCACCTGTCAAGGGTGGACGTCTTGATTAGTTGATTAAAGTAACATACGTTCTTATTCTCAGAGATTTGTTAAATGGGACCATGCGTTTTGGAGAATTAAAAAAATCGATTAGTTAGTCAGAAAGTTTTGACGAGTCAACTTCGTGATATGGAAGCCCATGGTTTAGTACATCGTCAAGTGTTTGCAGAAGTCCCACCAAGGGTGGAATATTCCTTAACTGAAACTGAGCTTAGTCTTGAACCCGTTATTAATTCAATGCTTGCTTGGGGCAAGGACTATCAGGAAAAATATATGACAAACTAAAAAGAGGTGCCGCGGTACCTCTTTTATTTTGGATTTCGTCTTGCAAAGTCGACAAACTTGAATTTTTCAAGCTTATGTCTGCTTTCAGTAAATTGAAATTGTTCGTTATTAGATAAGTATACTTTTGATTTGACAGATACGACATGTTTATCAGATCCCAAGTCCAATAGAATCTTGTCTCGGTCATTAATTTGGTCAATGGTGACTTCTTTTAATGCAAAGTCAATGGGAAGGTGTAGTTTTTTCTCTAGGTATGCATAAAGAGATACTTCAGCAATTTCTCTTGTCATGACAGGAACAATCTCTTTGTTAAGATAATCAATATCTAATACAGAAGCAACGCCATCTACAACTCGTTGTCGGGTTATTCGCCAAATGATCGAGTTAATGCTAAAGCCTGTTAATTTTGCGACATGATCATCTACAATTAATTTATCTATGGCAATGACATTCGTTTTTGAATCCATATTAAAATAAGAAACTAGTTCGTGGTAACTGGTTAATTCTGAGATAGGAAATAATATTTGATGGTGTTTGATGACCTGCGTGCCTCGCCCTTGCTGTTTCTTAACAAGTCCAGCTTTCAGAAGAAGGCTCAGTGCTTTTCTAACCGTATCACGACTGGCATCATATTCTTTACAAAGCTCAATTTCTGTTGGTAAAAAATCATCAATGGCATAAATTTCTTTTGCGATTTTATCTTCTAAATCTTTAAAAATTCGTTCATATTTTTTCATAATCGTTATTATTTTTCTCACTTGTATTTTTTTTTCCCTACAACTCTATCTATTTTATCAGAATTTTAGCCTAAATTAAACAAACAACTTGCCTACAAATTTGGAATCGATTACAATTAAAGTGTAAACTAATTTTAATATTAGTATGTCGCATCACTTATTCATTAAAAATGACTTTTTATTTAGTTGGTTTTAATAATGGAAAATTAGGGGAAATCAAATGGGAAAATTTGAAAATGACGCTAAGAGCCTTCTTACCGCCATTGGTGGTAAAGAAAACATCAAAGCTGTAACACACTGCGCAACTCGTATGCGTTTTGTTCTGAATGACAATAGCAAAGCTAATGTCAAAGAAATTGAAAAAATTTCTGCTGTAAAAGGAACGTTCACAAATGCGGGACAATTCCAAGTTATCATTGGTAATGATGTGCCAATCTTTTATAATGACTTTACAGCTGTTTCAGGTGTAGAAGGCGTTTCTAAAGAAGCAGCTAAATCAGCAGCTAAGAGTAATCAAAACCCAGTTCAACGTGTTATGACGATGCTGGCTGAAATTTTCACACCAATTATTCCAGCAATTATCGTTGGGGGTCTTATTTTAGGATTCCGTAACATTTTAGAAGGTGTGCCATTTGGTTTCCTAGATGGTAAAAAAATTGTTGAAGTTTCTACTTTCTGGGCAGGGGTAAACCATTTCTTATGGCTACCAGGTGAAGCAATTTTCCACTTCTTGCCAGTAGGTATTACTTGGTCTGTTACTCGTAAAATGGGGACAACGCAAATTTTAGGTATCGTACTTGGTATCTGTTTAGTTTCTCCACAATTATTGAATGCCTATGCTGTGGCTAGCACACCAGCTTCAGAAATTGCTAAAAACTGGGTTTGGGATTTTGGTTCATTTACGATTAATCGTATTGGGTATCAGGCACAGGTTATCCCAGCTTTACTTGCCGGTCTAACATTATCTTATCTTGAAATTTTCTGGCGTAAACGTATTCCAGAAGTTATCTCAATGATTTTTGTGCCTTTCTTATCATTAGTACCTGCCTTAATCTTAGCTCATACTGTTTTAGGTCCTATTGGTTGGACAATTGGTAAAGGTATCTCATTTGTTGTACTTGCTGGTTTAACTGGCCCAGTTAAATGGTTGTTTGGTGCTATCTTTGGTGCTTTATATGCACCACTTGTTATCACTGGTCTTCACCATATGACCAATGCAATTGATACGCAGTTGATTGCCGATACTGCAACTCATACAACAGGTTTGTGGCCAATGATTGCTCTTTCAAATATTGCTCAAGGTTCAGCCGTATTTGCATACTACCTAATGAATCGTCACAATGAACGCGAAGCTGAAGTTTCTGTAGCGGCAACAATCTCAGCTTACCTTGGTGTAACTGAGCCTGCATTGTTTGGGGTTAACTTGAAATATGTTTATCCATTTGTAGCTGGAATGATTGGTTCAGGGACGGCAGGTTTACTTGCTACTACAATGAATGTCCAAGCCAATGCTATTGGTGTTGGTGGACTTCCAGGATTTATGTCAATCAATGCTAAATACATGATTCCGTTCTTTATCTGTATGACAGTTGCTATTGCGGTCCCAATGTTTCTGACATTCTTCTTCCGTAAATCAAATATTATGACTAAAGCTGAAGATGAAGCAATTGCTGATCGTCTAGCAGATGCTGCAGTGGTTACTGACCTAGTAGCTGGTACAAAAATTGAAATGGTTAGTCCACTTACTGGTTACGTAAAACCTTTAAGTGAAGCAATAGACCCAGTATTTGCTCAAGCTGTAATGGGGCAAGGGGTCCTTATCCAACCGACTGATGGGGAATTAGTTTCTCCAATTGATGGACAAGTTTCAGTTTTATTCCCAACCAGACATGCTATCGGATTAGTATCAACTGATGGTGTTGAAATCCTAATGCATATAGGTATGGATACCGTTAACTTAGAGGGTAAAGGTTTTACAGCACATGTTAAACAGGGTGATACCGTAAAAGTTGGTGACAAGTTGATTTCATTTGATATGGAAGCCATTAAAGCTGCTGGTTACCCAACTGAAACTCCAGTTGTTATCACAAATCAAGATGCGTTTGATATGACTGTAGTGGCATCATTGCCATCTGATATTGCGCGTCAAGAAGCCTTGATGACAGTTGTAAAAAAATAATAAGGAAGCACAATAGAGAGTACAGGAACTGGAAGCAGTTCCTGTCTCCATTTTAGGAAGGACAAGATATGATTATTGACAAAAGAAAAGTTGTCTATCAAATTTATCCAAAATCATATAAAGATACAGATGGCAGTGGCGTAGGTGATCTCCGAGGTATTATTGAAAAAATACCTTATTTAAAAGAATTAGGGATTGATATGGTTTGGTTAAATCCATTTTATCCAAGTCCACAACGTGATAATGGCTATGATGTCGCAGATTATATGGCAGTCAATCCTGATTTTGGGACCATGGCTGATTTTGAAGAGATGATTCGAGTTGGTCAAGAAAATAAGATTGATTTCATGTTAGATATGGTACTGAATCATTGTTCTACTGAACATGAATGGTTCCAAAAAGCTTTAGCAGGAGATAAATACTACCAAGACTTCTTCATTTTGAGAGATCAGCCAACTGATTGGTTATCAAAATTTGGTGGGAATGCCTGGGCACCATTTGGGGATACAGGGAAATATTACCTCCATTTATTTGATGTCACGCAAGCTGATTTAAATTGGCGAAATCCAAATGTACGTGACGAACTATTTAAGGTTGTTAATTTCTGGCGAGATAAAGGTGTCAAGGGATTCCGTTTTGATGTTATTAACTTGATTGGTAAAGATGAAGTCTTAGAAGATTGTGCGATTAATGATGGTAAGCCTGCTTATACTGATAAACCAATTACGCATGATTACCTTAAAATGATGAATAATGCCAGTTTTGGTAGAGATGACTCCTTTATGACAGTTGGTGAAATGTCTGCAACGACTATTGACAATTGTATTCTCTATACAGCTCCTGAACGTGACGAATTATCAATGGCATTTAATTTTCACCATTTAAAAGTTGACTACAAAGATGGCAAAAAATGGACAGTGATGGATTTTGATTTTGTTGCACTCCGTGATCTTTTCCATACATGGGGGGAAGGAATGAGTGCTGGTAATGGTTGGAATGCTTTGTTTTATAATAACCATGATCAACCTCGTGCCCTCAATCGTTTTGTGGATGTTAAAAACTTCCGTGAAGAAGGTGCGACCATGTTAGCAGCCTCAATTCATCTATCACGTGGGACACCATATATTTATATGGGGGAAGAAATTGGAATGCTTGACCCTGACTATGATAAGATGTCAGATTATGTTGATATTGAGAGTTTAAATGCTTACCAAATGCTCTTAGAGCAAAGCAAATCTGAAGAAGAAGCCTTCGCTATTATCAAAGCAAAATCGCGTGATAATTCACGGACACCAATGCAATGGGATACCAGTGCAAATGCCGGATTTACGACTGGAACACCATGGCTTAAAGCAGGTAAAACTTACAAAGAGATTAATGTTGAAACTGAAAAGAATGGCAAAATCTTCCCATTCTATCAAAAATTAATTCAATTACGTAAAGAAATACCTTTAATCTCTGAAGGGGATTACAAAGCTGCGTTTAAAGATAGTGAACGTATCTATGCATTTGAGCGTGAACTGGATGGTCAGAAATTGTTAGTTTTAAACAATTTCTACGCTGATCAAGCACAGGTTGAGCTGCCTATTGCTTATCAAAATGGTCAGGTGTTAATTAGTAATTATGCTATTGATTCTGTTGGGACAACTCTAACGTTAGAAGCTTATCAAACCGTTGCTATCCTTTCTAAATAAATAATTATCGACTTGAAATAAAAGCCTCCTGATTTGGTTTAAATAACCTAGTCAAGGAGGTTTTTTCAGTTCCATCACTCTTTAGAGCACTGTATAATAGGATTATCTGACTTTGGCACAAGGTCAGATAATTTGTTAAGCGCTTAAATTGTGCTCAATGGGGTCTAGGCGACCTCATCACAATAGTCTAAAATGAAAGTAGAAAGGTAACCTTATGGTTGATAATAAATCACTAGTTATTCTGATGACGTTGATTAGAAATCAACAACTTTCTCTTTATGAGTTGTCCGTAAAGACAAAGTTTTCAATAAAAGTCTTAAAAGACGAAATCCAAGCAATCAATCACTTATTGGAAGATAGTCAGCTGCCAAAAATTATCATAGAAAATGGACATTATAGCCTTTCTGACGAGTTGGAGAACAAGTCACAACTTATTTTTAAGCTGTTGAACTCACAACATATCTTTCTGAGTCAGGAAGAACGTATTTCCTTTATCTATCTGTATACTTTCTGTCGTAAAGATTTTGTTTCAAATACCCATTATCAGTACTTCTTGAAAGTTAGTAAAAATACTACCTTGACAGATATTAAAGCCCTACGAGCCTTGATGAGTCATTATCAATTGGAATTATCCTATTCTCGCCAAAAGGGTTATACCCTGAATGGTCGTGAGGAAGATAAGCACCGAATGGCTATTAAGATTATTACAGAATTGATTCAGTCAACGAAAGGTCGTTGGGCGCTTGATTATATCTTATCAGAGTGGGATTATCAGGTGTCTTATCATTTACTGGAGAAGAAAGTAACTGATTATTACCAGACCTTCCAAATGACGCCAATTCTTGATCGTTTGAAAGAGTGTCTCTATATTATTATCTTCATTTTGAGTAGGTACCAGCGGGATGTTGTCCGAATTGAGGATGACCGGGCACCTATTTCTAAGGAAATAGAAGATCTGATTGACATAGTGACTAAAGAAATCGTGCAAGAAGAGGGAGTTGATTTAGAGCTCACAGATGCTCAAAAAAATTATCTTAGTCTCTTGCTTTCGGGGTCTTTTGAAGGAGACAGGGATAGTTCGGATCGCTATTTTAGTCACTTGACTTTGGAAATTATTAATCAGTTGGAGGGTATTTCGCTGATGAATTTTGACCAAAAAGAAGCGATGTTAGCGACGATGAAACGGCATTTGATTCCAGCTTACTATCGGCTTCAGTTTGGTTTGTCAGCGTCCAATGATTATGCTTTACGAATTAAGCAGGATCATCCAGAACTTTACACCATGGTTCACCAGGCTTTGAAACCTCTAGAAAGAGAAATTGGCTATCCGATTCCGTCTAGTGAAATTGCTTATTTTGTTTTGCATTTTGGAGGCTATTTACATCAGCAAAAATCGGTTATTGATAGTCATTACCGGGCCGTGATTATTTGTCCAAATGGGGTTAGTTCATCATTAATTGTGAAAGAAAACCTTAAAATTCTCTTTCCTCAGCTCAGTTTTCAAGGCATTTCGCGTGTGGATCAGTTAGATGACATCAATCCAAAAGACTATGACATGATTTTCTCGACAATTATTCTGGATCGAGATAAGCCGAGTTACCTAGTTCCAATGGTCATGACTGAGGAACAATCGTTTCACTTAATTGACTTGGTCTGTCAGGATTTTCCGGGACTGGCAGATGAGGATTTGGAAGTTGAAAAAATGTTAGCAACCATCAAGCATTATGCCACAGTAACGAAAGAAAAGGAATTACGATTGGCATTAAGAAAGATGTTTAAACAAGAATTATTTAGAAAGGACGTGAGACCCTTGCTGCATGAATTAATTACAGAACAAACCTATCAAACTAGCTCACAGAAGTTAGCATGGAAAGAGGCTATTAAACTAGCTGCTCAGCCTTTATTAGACTTGGGCAAAATTACTGATCGTTATCCTCAAGCTATGATTGAAAAGGTTGAAGAATTTGGTCCTTTTATCAATTTAGGAAAAGGGATAGCCATTCCTCACGCTAGACCTGAGGATGGTGTTATTGATGTTGGAATGTCCATGTTGGTACTGGAAGAACCGATTCATCTTTTAGACGATCCTAAACAAGAAATTTATTTACTAATTTGTATTGCTGCAGTGGATAATGAGACGCATTTGAAAGCATTATCTCAATTAACGACAATTTTAAGAGATAAGGAGCAAGTTGAGGCATTACGTGTTTCACGACATTATCAAGATATCAAAAAAATTATTAATCAGGAGGCGTAATATTATGTTGAGAATTGGTACAGCGTGTGGCTCAGGATTGGGTTCTAGTTTTATGGTTCAAATGAATATTGAATCAATCCTTAAAGATCTTGGAGTGACAGATGTTGAAGTCGAACACTATGACCTCGGTGGAGCGGATCCATCGGCAGCAGATCTTTGGATTGTTGGTCGAGATTTGGAAGATTCAGCAGGTCACTTGGGGGATGTGCGTATTTTAAACAGCATCATTGATATGGACGAATTAAGAGAATTAGTAACTGCAATTTGCCAAGAAAAAGGCCTAATTTAGGAGGAAGACAAGAATGAAATTTTTAGTTGATATTGCTAGTACCCCAGCTATCTTGGTTGCTTTGATTGCCGTTATTGGTTTAGTGCTTCAAAAGAAAGCCACACCTGATATTGTCAAAGGTGGCATTAAAACCTTTGTTGGTTTCCTTGTGGTATCAGGCGGAGCCGGTATCGTTCAAAGTTCATTAAATCCATTTGGAACAATGTTTGAACATGCCTTCCATCTGTCAGGCGTGGTTCCAAACAACGAAGCAATTGTGGCTGTCGCTTTGACAAAATATGGTTCAGCCACAGCCCTTATTATGTTTGCAGGAATGATTTTCAACATTCTGATTGCTCGGTTTACAAAATTCAAATACATTTTCTTAACAGGTCATCATACCCTTTATATGGCTTGTATGATTGCTGTTATCATGACTGTTTCTGGCTTTAAATCAGCATCATTAATTATCTTTGGAGGGCTAGCTTTAGGAATTATTATGAGTGTCTCCCCAGCATTTGTTCAGAAGTTTATGATTCAATTGACTGGTAATGATAAAGTGGCTTTGGGGCACTTTAGCTCACTTGGTTACTGGTTAAGTGGAACAATTGGTGGATTAGTTGGTGATAAATCAAAATCAACAGAAGATATCAAATTTCCAAAATCCTTGTCTTTCTTACGTGATTCTACAGTAAGTATCACTATTTCCATGACAATTATTTACTTAATTGTTGCCATTTTTGCAGGTCCTGGATGGATTGCTAAAGAATTGAGTAATGGCACACATGGTCTTGTGTATGCGCTTCAGTTAGCTGGACAATTTGCTGCTGGTGTCTTTGTAATCTTAGCTGGTGTTCGTTTAATCTTAGGTGAAATCGTTCCAGCCTTTAAAGGAATTTCTGAAAAATTGGTTCCAAACTCAAAACCAGCTTTGGACTGCCCAATTGTCTATCCATATGCACCAAATGCTGTATTACTTGGGTTCATTTCAAGTTTTGCAGGTGGCTTAGTTAGTATGGCTATTATGATTATGTCTGGTACTACGGTTATTTTACCAGGTGTTGTTCCTCATTTCTTCTGTGGTGCAACTGCTGGGGTAATCGGTAATGCATCAGGCGGTGTCAGAGGAGCAACAGTAGGTGCTTTCATGCAAGGTATCTTAATTAGCTACTTACCAATTTTCTTAATGCCTGTCCTAGGTGGTTTAGGATTTGAAGGTTCAACATTCTCAGATGCAGACTTTGGTTTATCAGGTATTGTTCTTGGTATGTTAAATAAAATGGGTGGTGCAACAACTATTGCTATTGGTCTTATTGCTATTCTTGCAGTACTTGTTGGCTTATCATTTGTTGGAAAACAAAAAAAGGAGGCTTAATGGATGACCTTAAGTGAAACAAGATTAGCTGAACTGGAACAATTTGCCCTAGCTATTAGGATAAATATCTTAGAGACACTGAATTATGTGGGATTTGGTCACTATGGAGGAAGTTTGTCGATTGCTGAAACATTGGCTGTTCTCTATGGCGAAGTGATGCCTATGACACCGGAGATTTTTAGTAAGACAGATCGTGACTATTTTGTTTTGTCAAAAGGGCATGCAGGACCAGCTTTATATAGCACTTTACATTTAAAGGGATTTTTTGATCAGGACTTCCTGCGGTCATTGAATACCAATGGTACCAAGCTTCCTTCACATCCGGACCGCAACTTAACACCAGGTGTTGATATGACGACAGGTTCTTTAGGACAAGGTGTGAGTGTAGCTACTGGTATTGCTTATGGACAAGCTATTGAAGAATCACCGCATTATACCTATACCATAGTTGGTGACGGTGAATTAAATGAGGGACAATGTTGGGAAGCATTCCAATTTGCTGCTCATCAAGAATTATCACATTTATTTGTTTTCGTTGATGACAATAAAAAACAATTAGATGGTTTGACTGAAGAAATCTGCAATCCAGGTGATTATATTAAAAAATTTGAAGCTTTTGGATTTGAAGCTATCCGTGTTAATGGTAGCAGCATTCCAGCCATTTATGATGCAATAGTTTCACTAAAAGCATCTAATCATTCTAAACCTAAGTGTATTGTTTTAGATACAATTAAAGGACAAGGCGTGCCCTTAATTGAAAATATGACGTCTAACCACCATTTACGACCAGATCAGGCGCAACTTGCGGACTTAAGCACTGCGGCAAATGAATTGAGAAAAGAATTGGAGGTAGACTAATGAATAGAGAAACAAAAGAAATGCGTCATGTTTACCGTGATTTTTTAGAGACTTGTAGTGACCAAGCTCCTCAAGTAGTAGCTTTGGAAGCAGACTTATCTAGTTCGATGGCTACCAATAAATTGATGGATAAACTTGGGAAACGCTATGTAAACGTAGGTATTATGGAAGCTGAAATGGTTGGTATTGGGGCTGGTTTAGCTGTCAAGGGCTACCACCCTTACCTCCATACATTTGGACCATTTGCTTCACGACGTGTCTTTGACCAACTCTTTATCTCACTTGCTTATGCCCAATTACAGGCGACTATTATTGGCTCAGATGCAGGTGTGAGTGCTGAGATGAATGGTGGAACGCATATGCCGTTTGAAGACTTAGGTTTACTTCGTTTGGTTCCAAAAGCGACTGTTTATGAAGTTAGTGATGATGTTCAATTTGAAGCTGTTTTGCAAGAAACTCTAACGATTCCAGGCTTGTCATATATTAGAACAGTTCGTAAAAAACCACTTCCAATTTATGAAGCTGGAGAAGACTTCTCGCAAGGCTATAAAGTTCTTCGTCAAGGTAAAGATGCAACAATTATTGCTTCTGGGATAATGGTCGCAAAAGCCTTGGAAGCAGCAGAGCTATTATCAGAAAAAGGAAAAGAAATTGAAGTAATTGACCTCTTTAGGATTAAACCTTTGCCTGAAGCTTTATTAACTGATCTGGTTGGAAAAACAATTCTCACTGTCGAAAATCATAATCAAATTGGTGGTTTAGGCTCAGCAGTTTGTGAAGCCTTATCAACAGAAGCCAATACATCTGTTACTCGAATGGGGATAAAAGAATCATTTGGCCAAGTTGGAAAAAGTGATTACTTACTTGATGTTTATGGTCTATCAACAGCTGCTATTATAGAAACAGTGAACTCCTTATAATAAAAAAATGAATGATTTTAATAAAGTCATTCATTTTTTTAAATAGTTTTTAAAAATTGAATATCCTTAGTTTTTTAGATCAATTTTTGATACAATGTAAGAGATTACAAAGTATAGGGAATATTACTATGCTGTAAATTTTTAGAAGGAGATACAATGGTCGATTATAAAGACAATTTTTATGAAGCTGTTAATGGCGAATGGGCTAAAACAGCTGTTATTCCTGATGATAAACCGAGAACAGGTGGTTTCTCAGACTTAGCTGATGAAATTGAAACATTGATGCTAGAAACAACAGATAAGTGGTTGGCAGGACAAGACCAGCCACAAGACGCGATTTTAGCTAATTTTATTAAGTTTCATCAAATGACGGCAGACTATGCTAAACGTGAAGAGGTCGGTGCCAAACCCGTTTTACCTTTGATTGAAGAGTATAAAAACTTAAATTCATTTGAAGAGTTTGCAGCTAAAATTGTAGATTTTGAATTGTCAGGAAAACCCAATCTTTTCCCATTTGGTGTCGCTCCTGATTTTATGAATGCTCAATTAAATGTATTATGGGCAGAAGCACCCTCAATTCTTTTACCAGATACAACTTATTATGAAGAAGGTAATGACAAAGCTGAAGAACTGATTAAAGTTTGGCGCCAATCTCAAGAGAAACTCTTGCCGAAATTTGGTTTTTCATCAGAGGAAATTTCTGACTTGTTAGATAAGGTTTTACTATTAGATAGGAAATTGGCCAATTATGTGCTCTCACGAGAAGAAACATCCGAATATGTTAAACTTTACCATCCTTATCAGTGGTCAGACTTTACTAAATTAGCTCCAGAATTACCACTAGATTCAATTTTCAACCAAATTTTAGGTCAGCATCCAGATACTGTTATTGTTCCTGAAGAACGTTTCTGGACAGAATTTGCTGCTGAGTTTTATTCTGAAAAGAACTGGGAACTGATTAAAGCAGAATTAATTATTGATGCTGCTAATGCTTACAATGCTTATTTAACAGATGAGATTCGTGTTGAATCAGGTACTTATGGCCGTGCCCTTTCTGGTACACCACAAGCAATGGATAAGAAAAAAGCTGCCTTTTATTTAGCACAAGGTGCTTATAATCAAGCTATTGGTCTTTGGTATGCTGATAAATTCTTCTCGCCTGAGGCTAAGGCGGATGTGGAGCACAAAGTTGCCACGATGATCGATGTTTATAAATCGCGTTTGCAAACCGCTGATTGGCTAGCGCCAGCTACACGTGAAAAAGCGATTATCAAACTAAATGTGATTACACCACATATTGGCTATCCTGAGAAATTGCCAGAAACCTACGAAAAGAAAATCATTGATTCAAATCTATCATTGGTTGAGAACGCCCAAAACTTGGCTAAAATTTCAATTGCTCACAGTTGGAGTAAATGGAATAAGCCGGTTGACCGTAGTGAATGGCATATGCCAGCTCATATGGTAAATGCTTATTACGATCCACAGCAGAATCAAATTGTTTTCCCTGCAGCTATTTTGCAAGCACCGTTTTACTCGCTTGAGCAAAGCTCGTCAGCTAACTATGGTGGTATTGGAGCTGTTATTGCGCATGAGATTTCACATGCATTTGATACTAATGGGGCTTCATTTGATGAGCATGGTAGTTTGAATGACTGGTGGACTCAAGAAGACTACGCTGCCTTTAAAGAGCGTACAGATAAGGTTGTTGACCAATTTGAAGGCTTAGATTCTTACGGCGCTAAAGTTAATGGAAAATTGACAGTGTCTGAAAATGTTGCCGACCTTGGTGGCGTAGCCTGCGCATTGGAAGCAGCGAAGAAAGAATCAGACTTTTCAGCCCGCGAATTCTTTGTTAATTTTGCACGCATCTGGCGGATGAAGGCGCGTGATGAATTCATGCAAATGATGGCAAGTATTGATGTCCATGCCCCAGGTGAATGGCGAACAAACGTTACACTAACTAACTTCGAAGAGTTCCATCAGGAATTTGATATCACAGAAAACGATTTTATGTGGCGAGCGCCTGAAGATCGTGTTATTATTTGGTAGTTTTTTGTTAACATTACCATTCAAGAGTCTGTCCCAGACTCTTTTTTTAATTTTTATAAGTCAGTACCCTATAAAAATAAGTTATTTTATTTTTTGGCGTTAACTATATTTTTTACCTTTCACATTCTAAAGAGAGGAGAATAAGGGTCAAAAGTGCATTTTACTGGTAATTTTAGAGGATAGGTAGCCAATTAACAACAATTTGTGAAAAAAATGGAGCATATTCTTGATTTTTAGAACGGCTTGCGTTAAAATTAGAATATTTTAAGTAATACTATTAAGAGAGAGTGTGACAATTTGAAAATTATTGATTCTAAAAGTAGAGTAAAAATGCATAAGTCTGGAAAAAACTGGGTACGGACAGTTATGTCTCGACTCAGTTTTTTGCATATTTTAAAAGGGCCAATTTCTCTGTCTCAATCAATTGAGAAGACTCAAGTTGATGCAGAGGAAACTGATCGATCAGGCAATCTATCCTATCTTAAGGCTATTTTAACGGCGGGAGCTGTTTCTGGTGGCGCAATAGCAACAACTGTAGCTGCTGAAGAACAGAGTGCTCCTCTGACTGCCGTTGAAGTTAGTGCACCAGAAGGTGTAGTGGCCATTGCTGATTCCGCAGCTGTTCTATCAACTAGTCAAGCTAATTCGGGAGCAATTGAGTCAGCTTCTCTAAGCAATTCTCAATCACTAGCCTTGTCCCAATCAGCCAGTCTTAGTTTAATAGATTCGCAGTCAGCGTCTATATCAAGCTCCCAATCATTAGCAGCTACTAGTAGTACGACAAATACGAACGCAACAGTAGGAAGTAGTACAGAGACTACTAGTCCAATGCCTAGGTCTTATTCCTTACGCTCAGTTACTGCTGCATCAGTAGGTCCAACAGATGTTTCTAATAATTTAACAAACGTTAACCTTAGTTTTACTGATGGTAAAACAAGTTATAATCTTGATAACGCCGAAGGACCAAGCTTTAATTTTGCCTTAAGCCTTGCTAAAGCTCAAAGCGGAGATTATTTTGATTTACAACTATCAAACACCTTAAATCCACATGGACTAGCAGACAAAGTACAAATTCCCGACCTTGTTTATAATAACATGACTATTGCGACTGGATTTTATGATTCAACATCAAAGAAGATTCGCTATACTTTTACTGATAGTGTAACTAATTTACAGAATATTACAGCTAAAGGAGATTTATCCTTATTTGTAGATGAATTAAAGGTTCCTAAAACAACCAATAATGTTGAGTTAAAAGTAACATTAGGAACGGCTTCAGCAGTAAAATATGCAGATATTACATACAATAGCCCTGCAATCAATAGTCCAGATACCTATAATGTCATTTCTCGAATTCCAAATATTAATACGACAAATAACACCTTACGGTATGTGACTGAAATTAATCCGCTTGGTAAAAGTATTTATAATTCTAGAGGTATCTATCTAGATATTTTTAATGTTCCTGGGACTAGTAGTCAGGTTCCATTAACCAGTAAAGACATCACACTTAAAGTTTATAAGGTTCCACTATCTGGATTAACCAGTGATATGAAGGAAGACTTTTCTAAATATCCCGAGGCAACAAATGTAATCATTACTTATAATTCTTATTTTGATCCTCAAAGTGGTGTATCTGGTAATAATGGCGTTTCTCTAAGGTTTGCTAGTAATTATATGGCACCTACAGACAACTATGTTGTTGTTTTGACAACACCATTGGTTGATACAGAAGCAGGTGGGGTTGCTCTACGATCAATCCTAAGTAATCATTATAATACAGGAGCTTCATATGATGCAACATATGGTTTACGCTATTCATCAACAGATGCGACGGCAGATGAGACAGCTTACAGTCTTAGTTTGAGTACTTCAGAATCTCTTAGTGAGTCTAAGTCTATTTACTTGTCAAATTCTTTAAGTCAATCACGTTTAACAAGTCAATCTGTTAGTAGGTCAGAATCTCTTAGTGCTTCGTCATCTGAAAGTAGTTCAGAAGCAAGCTCAGCTTCAACCTCTAAAAGCCTTGCTTTAAGTGAATCATCTTCTCTAAGTAAGAGTACTTCACAAAGTCTTTCTGTTCAAAAGAGTGAATCTGTTAGTGAGTCAACTTCATTAAGTCTTAAGGAGTCAACTAGTACATCCCTAAGTCAAAGTGAACGCTTGAGCGATTCGCAATCACTTAGTCAGAAAAATTCTCAAGAGGCGTCTCTTAGCCTTAGTCAGTCCCTTAGTCAATCCATAAGCCAATCAACGAGCCAATCACAGAGTGCCAGCGAACTTGCAAGTGAGTCAACGTCGTTTAGTATGAGCCAATCAACCAGTAAATCAGCTAGTGCCAGTGAATTTTTAAGTGAGTCAACGTCGTTTAGTGTGAGCCAATCAATCAGCCAATCAGTCAGCGCCAGTGAATTTTTAAGTGAGTCAAGCTCGTTTAGTGTGAGCCAATCAACCAGTAAATCAGTCAGTGCCAGTGAACTTGCAAGTGAGTCAATCTCGTTTAGTATGAGTCAATCAGGTAGTCAATCACAAAGTACGAGTGAGTTTCTAAGTGAGTCAACCTCATTTAGTCTGAGTCAATCAGGTAGTCAATCACAAAGTACGAGTGAGTTTCTAAGTGAGTCAACCTCGTTTAGTCTGAGTCAATCAGGTAGTCAATCACAAAGTGCCAGTGAATTTCTAAGTGAGTCAACCTCGTTTAGTCTGAGTCAATCAGGTAGTCAATCACAAAGTGCTAGTGAGTTTCTGAGTGAATCAATGTCATTTAGTATCAGTCAATCAGCCAGCAAATCACAAAGTGCCAGTGAATTTCTAAGTGAGTCAACCTCATTTAGTCTAAGCCAATCAGCCAGTCAATCACAAAGTGCGAGTGAATTTCTAAGTGAATCAACCTCATTTAGTGAGCGTCATCTTGCGAGTCTTTCAACGAGTACCTCAGAATCACAAAGTGCTTCAGAGCATCTTCATACGAGTCAGTTGACGAGTGCTTCCTTGAGTACGAGTGAGTCTTTAAGTGAATCAAGCTCTTTAAGTGAGACACATTCTAATAGTTTGTCAGTAAGTGCGAGCGAAGGGCTTAGTCAATCAATAGAGTTATCTCTAAGTGATTCAAGTAGTCAATCACAGAGCCAAAGTGAATTTTTAAGTGAGTCTCTTTCTCTGAGTCAGGTGAATTCGGTAAGCTTATCCCAAAGTACATCTGATTCTCTTGCATCACATGTTATTGCTAAATCCACACTTGATAGTATTTCAACATCGCTTGTTGAAAGCCAATCACATAGTACAAGTAAGTCTGTTAGCTTATCTGAATCCCGTAGTTCTTGGGTAGCTGAGAGTTTATCTACAAGTACGAGTCACTCAACAAGTGAGTCACTCTCTTTAGACAAGAGTTTATTAGTTAGTGATTCTGTTAGTTTAAGCACCTCTCTCAGTGATTCACAGTCTTTCAGCTCAAGTAACATTGCTAGTGAGTCTTTAAGTACTAGTGAGTTAACAAGTGAGCTCACTTCCTTAAGTCGTAGTATTTCAGAAAGTGACTCAGTAAGTGCCAGCGAATTGTTGAGTGAGTCAATCTCCTTTAGTCTAAGTCAGTCAACTAGTGACTCGGTAAGTGGCAGTGACTTTTTAAGTGAGTCAACTTCCTTTAGTCTAAGTCAGTCAACTAGTGACTCAGTAAGTACCAGTGACTTTTTAAGCGATTCGACTTCCTTTAGTCTAAGTCAGTCTGCGAGTGACTCGGTAAGTGGCAGTGACTTTTTAAGTGATTCGACTTCCTTTAGTCTGAGTCAGTCAACTAGTGACTCGGTAAGTGGCAGTGAATTTTTAAGTGAGTCAATCTCCTTTAGTCTAAGTCAGTCTGCGAGTTACTCAGTAAGTGGCAGTGACTTTTTAAGTGATTCGACTTCCTTTAGTCTAAGTCAGTCAGGCAGTGACTCAGTAAGTGGTAGTGACTTTTTAAGTGAGTCCACCTCCTTTAGTCTAAGCCAGTCAGGCAGTGACTCGGTAAGTAGCAGTGACTTTTTAAGTGAGTCAATCTCCTTTAGTCTAAGCCAGTCAGATAGCATGTCAGTTAGTGAGAGTTTATCAATCAGTGACTCCTTATCAAATCAATTGAGTGATTCAGTCAGTCTTTCGGTAGCATCTAGTCAGCTTGCCAGTGAGTCAAGGTCATTACAAGTTAGCTTATCAGTAAGTAGCTCACAATCATTAGTTGCTTCTTTATCAGCTAGTCGCAGTGAGGATATTAGTTTATCAGTGTCTTCGAGTGATTCCCTAAGTGATTCTTTACAGCATAGTCGAAGTGTCATTGAAAGTCAGTCAATAAGCACTAGCGAATCTATTAGTGAACTTGCCTCATTAAATGAGCGTATTTCAATGAGTCAATCAGATAGCGCTAGCGATTCAATTAGTGAGTCAGAGCACATAAGTGCTAGTCAATTTGCTAGTACTTCGGTGAGCAGTAGTGAATTTGTGAGTGAGTCTCAAATGGTGAGTCGTAGTATCTTTTTGAGCGATTCGATTAGTCAAAGTGATTCATTTAGTTCATCACAATCTTTATCAGAAAGTGAGAGCGAATCTGCGAGTGAGGTAGCAGAAACAAGTGATGATACTGTTGTTGATTATGCCTCTATTTCAAATCCAGGACATTTTAATGCTGTTGGAGACTTGAAAGGTGATGTCTTGGTACATTATGTGGATCAAGAAGGACATACTATTGCTCCTGATCAGGTGGATGAAAATCAAGCAGATGTTGGTAAAATCTATGATACTGCGATTGATCACAAACCATTGATTATTACAAGTCCTGATGGTCGTGTTTATGAGTGGATTGCTGTAAAAGATGGCGATGTAGAAAAAGGTTATGTTAATAATGGTGTGATTGAAGTGACTTACATTTACCGTTTGGTTGCGTCAAATCCTCAAACACCTGATGATTCTTCGACACCTACTCCTACTAATCCAATAAACCCAGCTAGGGCTGTTAATGAAGGCATTAGCTCAAAAGGAACTTCTCTTTCTCAAATAAAACAAGAATTGCCAGAAACAGGCAGTAAAGAAAGTACAAATTCTACTATCGGTGCTGCTATTCTAGGAATTTTATCGTTTGGTCTTTTCAAAAAAGGTAAAAAGGATAGGTCAAAAAAATAGCTTCTTGTAAGTTAAAATAAACAAATACCCCACAAATTTCTTAGGAAACTTGTGGGGTATTTTTGTCGGCATAAATAAAGTGAACTCATCAGTTTAGGCTTGGCTATATATGATGATAAGCTAAAAAAATACCCTTGAAAAAGGGTATTTCAGAGTGAAGACAAAGTCCATGTCTTCACTTTTTGATATTTTTCTAAAGTGGCTCGGACTTGGTATGCTCTCTTTCTGGTTTCAAGGAGAGCAGATCAAAACGTCCACTGGACCTTTTGATTCT
>NZ_JBRUGD010000016.1:0-50555 GCF_053206145.1 Streptococcus hongkongensis | reverse complement strand
GAATGCGACCCTAAAACAGGTCGCATTCATTGAAAATTGGATAAATAACTATCCTAAAAAAATACTAGATTATAAATCTCCTAAAGAGTTTTTACTAAATGGCTAACTTGAACTTGTAATTTGCCATATTTTTATAAAATCATCTTTAAAACCTTATAATGCGTTCATAACGAATTTTAAGCCGCTTTAAGAGCTTTAAATTATCATTATATAAAAATCATTGTCAACTAGTTATAAGGTCGAAAATAGAGGCAAATAGATGACAAAACGCCTGCTTACGAAGTGCATCTACAAATAGAAACATTTCGTAAACAAGCGTTACCACTAACAATATGATGAGTGTTCCCGCTAGGAATAAATCCTAGCGGTAGACCAGAGCTAGACTAAGAAAGGAATTGAGACCTTTCCATCATCATAACACTCAACAAAATTGATAAAAATTAAACTAATTCAATAATCGCCATTGGAGCAGCATCTCCACGGCGCGGTTCTGTTTTAAGAATACGTGTGTATCCACCATTACGTTCAGCGTAACGAGGTGCAATTTCAGAGAATAATTTTTGAAGTGCTGAAGTTGATGTATATTTATCAGTAGCTTCATCATAGTTTTCTGATGCAATTTCATTACGTACATAAGCTGCTGCTTGACGACGTGCATGAAGATCACCACGTTTACCTAAAGTAATCATTTTTTCAACTGTTTTACGGATTTCTTTTGCACGTGCTTCAGTTGTAACGATTGATTCGTTGATTAATAAATCTGTTGTTAAATCACGAAGCATCGCTTTACGTTGTGAGCTAGTGCGTCCTAGTTTACGGTAAGCCATTTTGTCCTCCTATATTATTTATCGTTTTTTAGTCCTAAACCTAAATCAGCAAGTTTCACCTTAACTTCTTCAAGGCTCTTACGACCTAAGTTACGGACTTTCATCATTTCAGGCTCAGATTTTTCTGTCAAATCAAATACAGTATTGATACCTGCACGTTTCAAACAGTTATATGAGCGTACGGATAAATCAAGTTCCTCGATTGTGCGATCAAGTATCTTTTCATCGTTCACTTTTTCTGTTTCTTTCATCACATCAGTCGTTTTAGCAACTTCTGTAAGGTCTGTAAACAGGTTAAGGTGTTCGATTAAAACTCGAGCAGATAAACCTAATGCATCTTCAGGAATGATTGTTCCATTTGTCATGATTTCAATTGTTAATTTATCGAAGCCGTCATTGCTACCGACACGGGCAGGCTCAACTTGATAATTAACTTTTTTTACTGGCGTGTAGATTGAATCAACAGCCAATGTTCCAACAGGTGCATCATCTTGTTTATTACCTTCAGCAGGAACATAACCACGTTTTTTTGCAACAGTCATTGTTGCTTTCAAAGAATGACCTTCTGCGATAGTAAATAGATAATGATCTGGGTTAACAAGTTCGATGTCGCTATCTGTTAGAATATCTCCAGCAGTTACTTCAGCCGGTCCCTCAACGTCTAGTTCGATCATCTTTTCGTCTTCTACGTAAGATTTTACAGCAAGTCCTTTAACATTAAGGATAATTTGCATAACATCTTCACGTACACCTGGGATTGTATCAAATTCGTGTAGTACCCCATCAATTTTAATTGATGTTACTGCAGCACCTGGAAGTGATGACAGAAGTACACGACGAAGCGAATTACCTAGAGTTGTACCGTAACCACGTTCTAATGGTTCGATGACAAATCTTCCGTAATCTTTATTTTCATCAATTTTTGTTATTATTGGTTTTTCAAACTCAATCATTTTTTCACCCCTCGAAACGAAACTTGTGTACTATTAGTTATTATGATTATACACGACGACGTTTTGGAGGACGAGCACCATTATGTGGTACAGGAGTCACATCACGAATTGCAGTTACTTCTAGACCTGCAGCTGCAAGTGCACGAATAGCTGATTCACGACCTGAACCAGGGCCTTTTACAGTAACTTCAACAGTTTTTAGTCCGTGTTCTTGTGCAGATTTCGCAGCAGCTTCAGCAGCCATTTGGGCAGCGAAAGGTGTTGATTTACGAGAACCTTTGAAACCAAGAGCACCAGCTGATGACCATGCAAGAGCATTACCGTGAACATCTGTAATCATAACAATAGTGTTATTAAATGTAGCGTGAATATGTGCAACACCAGATTCGATGTTCTTTTTCACACGACGTTTACGTGTTGGTTTAGCCAATTTCTTTACCTCCTATATTATTTTTTCTTACCTGCAATCGCAGTAGGTTTCCCTTTACGAGTACGAGCGTTATTTTTTGTGTTTTGTCCACGGACAGGTAGTCCACGACGGTGACGAATTCCACGGTATGAACCGATTTCCATCAAACGTTTGATGTTTAAGTTAACTTCACGACGAAGGTCACCTTCAACTTTGATTGAATCGATTTCACGACGGATTGCATCTTCTTGATCTGATGTTAAGTCTTTAACACGGATATCTTCAGAGATACCAGCAGCTGCTAAAATCTTTTGAGATGTTGCAAGACCAATACCGTATACATAAGTAAGTGAAATTACTACACGTTTATCGTTTGGAATATCAACTCCAGCTATACGAGCCATTTTTTCTCCTTTCTATATTATCCTTGACGTTGTTTGTGTTTTGGATTTGTTGGACAAATCACCATAACACGACCGTTACGACGAATTACTTTACAGTATTCGCAAATTGGTTTAACCGATGGTCTTACCTTCATGTTTTAATCCCTCCAATTATTTCGATTATTTAAAGCGGTATGTGATACGTCCACGTGTTAAGTCATATGGACTCATTTCCACTGTAACACGATCACCTACTAAAATACGAATGTAATTTTTACGGATTTTTCCTGATACAGTTGCTAGAATTTGATGCCCATTTTCTAATTCAACAGTAAACATTGCGTTTGGCATTGTTTCTACAACTTTGCCTTCAATTTCAATCACGTCTTCTTTTGCCACGCAAAAGTACCCCCTAAATTTCGATTTGATGTCCTCTGAGCACAGAGGTAACAATTATAAGTCAGACTAGCCTATTATATCACTTGACTTTAAGTTTCGCAAGTTATTTATGATATTTTATTTTAGGTTTTTAACGACTTTTTCAATGTCAACAAAAACTTCTGAAATATCTTTATTTCCATCAATATCGTTAACAATTCCTGCTTTACGATAATGATCTAAAATTGGTTGCCCTTGAGCAATATTAACATCTAAACGGCGCTTAACAGTTTCTGGTTTATCGTCTTCGCGTTGATAAAAATCTTCTTCCTTGTAATCACCTACTGGTGGGTTAAAGACTTTGTGGAAGGTTTCGCCTGTTTTTTTGTTAATAATACGACCACTTAAACGCTCAATTAATGATTCTGGATTAACATCAATATTGATAACGCCATCCAAGTTTAAGTTTAATTCTTTTAAAGTTGCATCTAATGCATGTGCTTGGTCAATTGTACGTGGATAGCCATCCAATAGAAATCCTTTTTCTGCAATATCAGCTTGACCAAGGCGTTCTTTAACAATACCATTTGTGACATCATCCGGTACTAAATCACCTTTATCAATATAAGACTTTGCAAGGACACCCATTTCAGTTTTGTTAGACATAGCTGCGCGGAACATATCGCCTGTTGAAATATGAATTAACCCAAACTCTTCAACAATCTTTGCTGCTTGTGTCCCTTTACCAGCACCTGGTAAACCCATAATTAAAAGATTCATGTCAGTCTCCTCTTGACTAAATTTTTAGAAAAATGATAATTCATTTTTGCTTTTGTTTTCAACTGATAACAAGAAATAACGCTAAGTCTTGTTATCACCCAAAAACAAAATAGTAGGTTGACAAGGTCAACCTATATTCTATTCTGCTGTATTCATAAATCCGACATATTTTCTTTTCAGAAGATAGCCTTCAAGTTGTTTCATTCCTTCTATGCCCGTTGAGATCAAAATTAGTAAACTTGTTCCCCCTAGTGCAATACTAGATGAAAGATTAAGTCCTTGTTGCGCAGCGATTGGCACAAGAGAGATAAATGCTAGGAAAACTGAACCAATTGTAGCAAGTTTTTTGAGCAATGATGACATATAAAGTTCTGTTTCTCGTCCAGGTCTCACACTTGGAATATAAGACGAGTTCTTCTGTAGATTTTCAGCTGTTTTCTCAGGATTTACTTGTACAAAGGTATAGAAGAATGAGAACAAAATAATCAAAAACGCATAGACTATCATTCCAGTTGGAGTTTGATAGTTTAAAACTTCTTGTAGTTTCGTTAACCAAGGAATATCTTTACCATTTTGGAAGAACGGTATAATCGTACTTGGAATAGTCGTAATCGAGCTAGCAAAGATAACGGGAATAACGCCAGCTGGATTGACTTTTAAAGGAAGATATGAACTTGTCGGAGCCCCCTGAACAAGTTTTGTATATTGGATTGGAATTTTATATTCCGCTTGTTGAACATATGTTGTGAAAAAGACAATGGCAAGTACCGACAAAATAATCAAGCCTACAATAACGTAAGACATGTTTAACTCACCGGAACGAACATTAACAAAGTAATCTTCGTGGATGGTTGCAATTGCATTTGGAATAGATGAGATGATACCTGCAAAGATAATCATCGAAATACCATTACCAAATCCTTTATCTGTAATCTGTTCTCCAAGCCAAGTAACAATAACACTACCAGTTGTAAGCAAAGCACCAATTAACAAATAGGTTTTGACATTTGGTGTTTTAACTAGAGCAACACTAGACAAGGTATTGAACCCAGCAGTGATACCAATTGATTGTACAAATGCAAGGAAGAGTGAAATATAGCGAGTCGCTTGATTTAACTTACGACGACCAACTTCACCTTGTTTCCCCCATTCAACAAATTTTGGTAGGATATCCATTTGTAATAATTGAACAACGATAGACGCAGTAATGTATGGACTGACACCCATTGAGAAGACCGAAAAGTTTCTCATGGCATTACCACTGACAAGGTTCAACATATTTAAAAAAGGAAGTTCACTCAAGTGCTCTAAACTTTTTGCATTGACTCCTGGAACTGTTATATGCGTTCCGATTCGGAAGACAAGGATAATAAAGATTGTAAAGAAAATTTTATTTCTAACAGTCCTTACTTTCAGTGCGTCTTTTAGTATTTTTAAGAACATAATGAGTTACCCCTCATTAGATGACTTCGATTGAACCACCCTTAGCAGTGATTGCTGCTTCAGCAGATTTTGAGAATTTAGCTGCTTTAACAGTCAATTTTTTAGTCAATTCGCCGTTACCAAGAACTTTAACGCCTGATTTTTCAGCACGAACGATTCCAGCTTCTTTAAGCATAACTGGAGTTACTTCAGTACCATCTTCAAAAACGTTTAATTGATCAAGGTTAACAAGTGCATACTCTTTAGCATTGATGTTTGAGAAGCCACGTTTTGGCATGCGACGGAACAATGGTGTTTGTCCACCCTCAAAACCTAAACGAACGCCACCACCACTACGAGAGTTTTGACCTTTTTGTCCGCGACCAGATGTTTTACCGTTACCAGATGATGATCCACGTCCAACACGGTTACGTACTTTACGTGATCCTTCAGCAGGTTTTAATTCATGAAGTTTCATTTTTTCTCCTTATTTGTAAATTGCTAGCGCCTCTATGAGGGGAAAGGACTCCCCATAGAAACTCGCCTATACATAAAATTAACTTTAAGTCACAAGCTAAAAGCTTGCGACTTAAATCCTATTTGCAGGGGCTGGTAGAATCCAACCGGTCTGCTTATTTATTATTTAACTTCTTCTACAGTTACTAAGTGGCTGATAGCGTTAACCATTCCAAGAATAGCTGCGTTATCTTCTTTAACAACTGAAGAATTTAATTTGCCAAGTCCAAGAGCAACAACAGTTTTACGTTGTTCTGGCTTACGTCCGATTGGAGACTTAGTCAAAGTAATTTTAATTTGAGCCATTGTTATCCCCTTTCTTATGCTAAGTCAGATACAGAAACACCACGTAATGCGGCAACGTCTTCTGCACGTTTAAGTTGTTTTAACCCTTCAACAGTTGCACGAACAATGTTGATTGGGGTATTTGAACCAAGAGATTTTGAAGTAATATCAGCAATACCTGCTAATTCGATGACGGCACGAACTGCACCACCAGCGGCAACTCCAGAACCTTCTACAGCTGGTTTCAACAATACTTTTGCTCCACCGAAGTTAGTAAATACTTCGTGAGGAATTGTTGTGCCAACCATTGGTACTTCAATCATATTTTTCTTAGCTGCTTCAACAGCTTTACGAATAGCTTCTGGTACTTCTTGAGCTTTACCTGTACCGAATCCTACACGTCCATTTCCATCACCAACTACTACAAGAGCAGCAAAACGAAGACGACGTCCACCTTTTACAACTTTTGTAACACGGTTGATAGCAACAACGCGTTCTTCAAGTTCAACTGCATTATCTTTAAATGCCATTATTTTGTGTCCTCCCCTTTAGAATTTCAATCCGTTTTCACGAGCTGCATCAGCCAAAGCTTTTACACGTCCGTGATATAGATATCCACCGCGGTCAAACACCACTTCAGAAATACCTTTAGCCACTGCACGTTCAGCAACAAGTTTGCCGACTACAACGGCTTGTTCAGTTTTTGTTCCTTTTGAAACGTCTTTATCAAGAGTTGATGCGCTTGCGAGCGTTACACCCGCTACGTCATCAATAACTTGAGCGTAGATGCCTGTATTAGAACGGAAAATGTTCAAACGTGGGCGTTCTGCAGTTCCAGAGAGTTTACCGCGTACGCGACGATGGCGTTTTTGGCGGGTTTTGTTTTTATCTGGTTTTGAAATCACAATATTCACCTCTTAAAATTTAAGTTTTATCTGTTACATTTGGAAAACAAGTCAATTGATACCTTAATTGCTTAAGGTATGCAATCAAACTATTATTTACCAGTTTTACCTTCTTTAAGGCGTACGTATTCACCAACATAACGAATACCTTTACCTTTATAAGGTTCTGGTGAACGTAAGCTACGGATGTAAGCTGCTGTTTGACCAACAAGTTCTTTGCTGATCCCTGCAACTGAGATAGACGTTGGGTTAGCAAGAGTGAATGTAATTCCTTCTGGTGCTTCCACTTCGTCTTGGTGAGATTTACCTACTGAAAGGACAAGTTTAGTACCTTGAAGTTGAGCACGGTAACCGACACCCTTCATTTCAAGATCTTTTTTGAAACCTTCAGAAACACCAACAACCATGTTATTCAAGTTTGCACGAGTAGTACCATGAATTGTTTTCATTTCTTTAGAGTCGTTAGGACGTGAAAGTGTAATTTCAGTTCCTTCAACTTTGATTTCAATGTTTTTGTTGAACTCACGAGTGAGTTCGCCTTTAGGGCCTTTAACCGTAACAACATTGTTGTCATTGCTAATTTCAACACCTGCAGGCAAAGTAATTACTTTATTACCAATACGTGACATGTTTATTTTCTCCTGTTAGATTATCAAGCCGCTATGCGACTAGTTTTCACGGGGTAAACTAAGATACTAAGGACGTAAAAGTCAAAGTGAAAATAGGAAACTTTGCTGTGAAACTTAAGTTTCAAGAAAAGTTTATCTTTTTCACACAGACTTTAGTCCGTGTTCAATTAGTTCTTTTACGTTTGCTAGATGTTTGTGCCAATATTTGAACACATATCACTCTAATAGTGCAATCAATCCGAAGCGAGACTAGGCGACGAAGTCGAAGATATAACTTAAGTTAATCGAGACAAGTCAACGCTGTATCGCATAGGAATGGTTGTGCTATTAATTACCAAACGTAGGCGATCACTTCCCCACCAACGTTTTTTTGGCGAGCTTCTTTATCCGTCAAAAGACCTTCTGAAGTTGAAATGATTGCGATTCCTAGTCCGTTAAGAACTTTAGGAACATCTTCACGTTTTGTGTAAACACGAAGACCTGGTTTTGAGATACGTTTTAAGTTAGTAATAACGCGTTCACCGTTTTGACCATATTTAAGGAAAACACGGATGATCCCTTGTTTGTCATCTTCAATAACTTCAACGTTTTTTACAAAACCTTCGCGTACAAGGATATCAGCAATCCCTTTTTTGATGTTTGAAGCAGGTACTTCTAACACTTCGTGTTTTACTTGGTTAGCATTACGAATACGTGTTAAAAAGTCTGCAATTGGGTCAGTCATAACCATTTTTGATTTCTCCTTTTACTAGTAGTTTGAATAATCACTTGCTAGTTAATGCGCCTGATGGCGGTTTGATAAGAGAAAATTCTCTTATCAGAAATTATGTTCAACTTCTCTACTATTAACAAATTAATAGTAGAGTAAAGTTTTACATCATATTTTTTACCAAGAAGCTTTAACAACACCTGGAATTTGACCTTTGTAAGCCAACTCACGGAAGCAAACACGGCAAAGTTTAAACTTGCGGTAAACTGAATGTGGACGACCACATTTTTCACAGCGTGTATAAGCTTGCGTAGAATGTTTCGCAGGACGTTTGTTCTTAGCAATCATAGATTTTTTAGCCAATTTATTTACCCCCTATTATTTTGCAAAAGGCATTCCAAGGCCTTTAAGCAATTCACGTGATTCTTCGTCAGTATTTGCAGTAGTGACGATTACGATATCAAGACCACGTACTTTATCAACATCATCAAAGTTGATTTCTGGGAAGATAAGTTGTTCTTTCACACCAAGTGTGTAGTTACCACGTCCATCAAAAGATTTTGTTGGAACACCGTGGAAGTCACGTACACGAGGAAGTGAAACGCTAACTAATTTGTCTAAGAATTCGTACATACGTTCGCCACGAAGTGTAACTTTCGCGCCGATCGCAACACCTTCACGAAGACGGAAGCCAGCGATTGATTTCTTAGCTTTAGTAATAAGTGGTTTTTGACCTGAGATAAGTTCTAACTCAGCAGCAGCTTTTTCTAGGTTTTTTGCGTTTGAAACAGCATCACCAACACCCATGTTAAGAACGATTTTCTCAACGCGTGGCACAGCCATAACTGTAGTGTAGTTGAATTTCTCTGACAACGCAGGAATTACTTCGTTAGTATATTTTTCTTTTAAACGATTTGCCATTATGCTTCTCCTTTCCTTCGTGATTAATCTAATACTTCGCCAGATTTTTTGCTGTAACGAACTTTTTTGCCGTCAACAACTTTATAACCTACGCGACCTGCAACACCATTTTTATCAAGTACTTGTACATTTGATACATGGATTGGAGCTTCTTTTTCAACGATAGCACCTTGAGGGTTCTCTGTATTAGGTTTTTGGTGTTTTTTAATCATACCAACACCTTCAACAACAACTTTGTTAACTTTTGGCAAAGCTTTAAGAACTACTGCTTCAGTTCCTTTATCTTTACCTGCAATAACGCGAACTTTGTCGCCTTTTTTTACAAACATTCTAGTTTTTCTCCTATTTTTCTTACGCCCAACATGGGCACCCTAGGTAAACCTAGGGGACTTAGTTTGTTTTAACTTTATATTAAAGTACTTCTGGTGCAAGTGATACGATCTTCATGTAGCCACCTTCACGTAATTCACGTGCAACTGGGCCGAAGATGCGAGTTCCGCGAGGAGTTTTATCGTCACGGATGATTACTGCAGCATTGTCGTCAAATTTGATGTATGAACCGTCTGGACGGCGTGCACCAGTTTTAGTACGAACAATAACAGCTTTCACTACATCACCTTTTTTAACTGCTCCACCAGGAGTAGCTTGTTTAACAGAAGCAACGATTACGTCACCGATGTTAGCGAATTTACGTCCTGAACCACCAAGTACTTTGATAGTCAAGATCTCACGGGCACCGCTATTATCAGCAACTTTCAAGCGAGTTTCTTGTTGAATCATTTCAATTTTCTCCTTTTAGTTTGATTAGATAATAACAGCTTTTTCCACAACTTCTACAAGACGGAAACGTTTTGTAGCTGAAAGTGGACGTGTTTCCATGATACGAACCATATCGCCTTCTTTAGCAATGTTGTTTTCATCATGAGCTTTGTATTTTTTAGAATAGTTGATACGTTTACCATAGACTGGGTGGTTACGTTTTGTTTCAACTATAACTGTAATTGTTTTATCCATCTTGTCAGATACTACACGTCCAACAAGGGTTTTACGTTGATTACGTTCCATAATTTGAATTTCTCCTTTCCCAATCTATTATTTCATTTCAGATTGCACAGTTTTAACACGTGCAATTTGTTTTTTAACTTCGTTCAAACGAGCAGTTTGATCAAGTTGACCGGCTGCAGCTTGAAAACGAAGGTCGAAAAGTTCTTTTTTGAGTTCGTTTTCTTTTTTAGCAAGCTCTTCTTGAGACAAGCCACGAAGCTCAGCAACGAACTTTTTGATTTCTTCAAGTTTCATGTCTTCTCCTTATTCTGCTTCGCGTTTAACGAATTTAACTTTAACTGGTAATTTGTGTCCAGCAAGACGGAATGCTTCACGTGCAACTTCTTCAGAAACACCAGCAATTTCGAACATTACTTTACCACGTTTAACTGGTGATACCCAACCTTCAGGTGCACCTTTACCAGAACCCATACGAACCCCGATAGCTTTAGCAGTATAAGATTTATGTGGGAAGATTTTAATCCAAACTTTACCACCACGTTTCATGTAACGCGTCATAGCGATACGGGCAGCTTCGATTTGGCGGTTAGTGATCCATGAGCTAGTTGTAGCTTGAAGACCGTATTCACCGAATGATACTTCTTTTCCACCTTTTGCTTCACCGCGCATTTTACCACGGAATTCACGACGGTGTTTAACACGTTTAGGTACTAACATATGTTATTTGCCTCCTTTAGTGTTTTTACGAGCCGGAAGAACTTCACCACGATAAATCCAAACTTTAACACCAAGTTTACCATATGTAGTGTCTGCTTCTTCCCAAGCGTAATCAATATCAGCGCGAAGTGTATGAAGAGGAACAGTTCCTTCAGAATAACCTTCTGCACGAGCGATATCAGCACCGTTCAAACGACCTGAAACTTGAGTTTTAATCCCTTTAGCTCCAGCACGCATTGTACGTTGAATTGCTTGTTTTTGTGCACGACGGAAAGCAACACGTTGCTCTAATTGACGAGCAATGTTTTCACCAACAAGGTGAGCATCAAGATCTGGTGATTTGATTTCAATAATGTTGATGTGTACTTGTTTCCCAGTTAATTTGTTAAGTTGAGCACGTAATGTGTCAACATTTGCTCCACCTTTACCGATAACCATACCTGGTTTAGCAGTATGTAATGAAACAATAACTTTGTTGATAGCACGTTCAATTTCAATTGTTGAAACTGAAGCTTCTGCTAATTCTTTTTGAATGAATTTACGGATTGCAAGATCTTCATGAAGGTAATCCGCGTATTCTTTTTCAGCATACCATTTCGCATCCCAGTCACGGATGATTCCGACACGCATACCAATTGGATGTACTTTTTGACCCACGATTTTACCTCCTTATTTTTCTGCAACAACTACTGTTACGTGAGTTGTTCTTTTGTTGATTGGTGAAGCCGAACCTTTCGCACGTGGACGGAAACGTTTCATTGTTGGTCCTTCGTTAGCGAATGTTTCAGATACTACCAAGTTAGCTTTTTCCAAACCAAAGTTGTTTTCTGCATTTGCAATAGCTGAGTTAAGAGTTTTCTCAATAACACGAGCTGCTTTGTTTGGAGTGAATTTTAAGATTGCGATTGCGTCAGCAACGTTCTTACCACGGATAAGATCAAGTACTAAACGTGTTTTACGAGGTGAAACACGTACTGTACGAGCCATTGCTTTAGCTGAAGTAATTTCTGCCATTGTGTCCTCCTCCTATTAACGACGTGTTTTCTTGTCGTCTGCTGCGTGACCTTTGTAAGTACGAGTTGGTGCAAATTCACCAAGTTTGTGACCTACCATGTCTTCTTGGATATAAACAGGTACATGTTTACGTCCATCATAAACTGCAATTGTATAACCGATGAAACTTGGGAAAATCGTTGAACGACGTGACCAAGTTTTGATTACTTTTTTCTTTTCGTCATTTGCTTGAGCTTCAACTTTTTTCATTAAATGCTCATCGACGAAAGGTCCTTTTTTAAGACTACGTCCCATTATGTAGTTTTCTCCTTTAAATGATGTACCACAACGGCTTGTTGCTAAGCAACTACCGAGTTGGCGGATGATAAGTCAACTTATCTGTTTATTATTTAGCGTTACGACGACGAATAATAAGTTTGTCAGATTTAGCTTTCTTATTACGAGTTTTAAGTCCAAGAGCTGGTTTACCCCATGGAGTTGAAGGTGCTTTACGACCAACTGGAGCTTTACCTTCACCACCACCGTGTGGGTGATCGTTAGGGTTCATTACAGAACCACGAACTGTTGGGCGGATACCTTTCCAACGGTTACGTCCAGCTTTACCGATGTTAACAAGTGATTGTTGTTCATTACCAACTGAACCAATTGTTGCACGACAAGTTCCAAGAATCATACGAACTTCGCCTGATTGTAGACGAACAAGTACGTATTTACCTTCTGAACCTAATACTTGAGCAGATGCACCAGCAGCACGAACAAGCTCTCCACCTTTACCAGGTTTCAATTCAATGTTGTGAACAACTGTACCAACAGGAATGTTGGCAAGTGGAAGTGCATTACCAATTTTGATATCTGCATCAACACCAGAAACGATGCGTTGACCTACTTCAAGACCTTTAGGTGCAATGATATAAGCTTTAACACCATCAGTATAGTGTACTAATGCAATGTTAGCAGTACGGTTTGGATCGTACTCGATAGTTTTAACAACTGCTTCAACCGCATCTTTGTTACGTTTGAAGTCGATTACACGGTAATGACGTTTATGTCCGCCACCTTGGTGACGTACAGTGATACGACCATTGTTGTTACGACCAGCTTTGTTTTTAAGAGAAACAAGCAATGATTTCTCAGGTGTGCTTGTTGTGATTTCAGCAAAATCCAAAGAAGTCATATTACGACGGCCATTTGTCGTTGGTTTATAAACTTTAATACCCACGTTATTTCCTCCTTAGATTATTCAGCTTCTGCTGCAAACAACTCGATTGCTTTAGAATCAGCTGTAAGAGTGATGATAGCTTTTTTAGTTTTTGAAGTGAAACCTGTGTAACGACCAACGCGTTTAGCTTTTGGTTTAACGTTAACAGTGTTTACGTTTGCAACTTTAACACCTTCAAACGCAGCTTCTACAGCTTGTTTGATTAAAAGTTTGTGCGCACGTGTGTCAACTTCAAATGTGTATTTTCCTTCTTCAAGGGCAATCATTGATTTTTCAGTAATGACTGGTTTTTTAATTACGTCGTACAAATTCATTATGCAAGAACCTCCTCAATTGTAGAGATTGCTTCTTTAGTAACAAGAAGTTTATCGCTATTTACAATATCAAGAACACTTGCAGTTGTTGCAGTTGCAACTTTAACGTTTGGAAGGTTACGAGCAGATAATGCTGCAAATTCATTTCCTTCTTCAACGATAACAAGTACTTTTGAATCGATGCTTAGCGCTGAAAGAACTTTTGCAAATTCAGCAGTTTTTGGTGCTGCAAATGAAAGGCTTTCTACAGCTACAAATTTTTCGTCAGCAACTTTAGCTGAGTATACTGATTTCAAAGCTAGGCGACGAACTTTTTGTGGAAGTTTGTATCCGTATGAACGTGGAGTTGGTCCGAAGACAACACCACCACCACGCCATTGTGGTGAGCGGATAGAACCTTGACGAGCACGTCCAGTCCCTTTTTGACGCCATGGTTTGCGTCCACCACCTGATACTGCTGAACGATTTTTAACCGCATGAGTACCTTGGCGAAGGCTAGCGCGTTGGCTGATTACAACATCAAAAACAACTGATTCGCTTGGTTCGATACCGAAGATAGCGTCATTTAATTCAACTGAACTAACTTCTTTACCAGTTTGGTCAAATAGTTTTACGTTTGCCATTTAAACTGTTTTCTCCTTTCTTATTATTTAGCAGCTTTTACTGCTGATTTGATAGTGATAAGAGATTTCTTAGCACCTGGTACGTTACCTTTGATAAGGATAGCGTTTTTCTCTGGGATAACTTGTACAATTTCAAGATTTTGAATTGTTACACGGTTTCCACCCATACGTCCTGCCAAGTGTTTGTTTTTGAAAACACGGTTAGGCGCAACAGGTCCCATTGAACCTGGACGACGGTGGTAACGAGAACCATGGGCCATAGGGCCGCGTGATTGACCGTGGCGTTTGATAACACCTTGGAAACCTTTACCTTTTGAAGTACCCGTTACATCAACGATATCTCCAGCTGCGAATGTATCAACAGTAATTTCTGAACCAACTTCTAAGCCTTCAATGTTTTTGAATTCACGGATGAAGCGCTTAGGAGCTGTGTTAGCTTTAGCTACATGGCCTTTGGCAGGTTTGTTACTCAAAATTTCGCGTTTGTCGTCAAAACCAACTTGAACTGCTTCATAACCGTCTGTTTCAACAGTTTTAACTTGAAGCACAACGTTTGCAGCTGCTTCGATGACAGTAACAGGGATAAATTCACCAGTTTCAGTGAAGATTTGAGTCATTCCCACTTTTTTCCCTAAGATTCCTTTTGTCATGAGAAAATATTTCCTTTTCTTATATTATTCAAAAAGTTTTTTATGAGCGTTTTTTGTGCTCAAAAAAGTTTTTTACGAGCGTTTTTTGTGCTCAGAGATCAAATTAAAGCTTGATTTCTACGTTTACACCACTTGGTAAGTCCAATTTCATAAGAGCGTCAACAGTCTTTTGAGTTGGGTTCACGATGTCGATAAGACGTTTGTGAGTACGCATTTCAAATTGTTCGCGAGAATCTTTATATTTGTGAGTCGCACGAATAATAGTGTAAAGACTACGTTCTGTTGGAAGTGGAACTGGCCCCGCTACAGTAGCACCTGTACGTGTTGCAGTTTCAACGATTTTTTCTGCCGCTGTGTCAAGTGTACGGTGTTCGTACGCTTTCAAACGGATACGGATTTTTTTATTTGCCATCTTTTCTCCTCTCGTCTATTTACGATAATAGGCTAGCTCCTCGAGAAAACCAACACGTGTTGCGTGGCAATGCAACCGAGCGTGTCGCAACCTCTCGTATCATAGCTATAGCTGTAATTTTACAGCACCATAATATAATAACAGAAAGCTACTGCTCTTGCAAGTCTTTTCGTAACTTTTTTAAAAAAAGTTACGAAAACAACCTCATAACTTTTGCTTGTGCATATATAATATTTTTAATAATAAAAATCGCATTAAATTGTCTAAGAGTGTTGCTATCCAAACTCCTGATAAACCTAAACCTAAAACTACTCCTAATAAATAACCACCTATAATCCTAATCAACCACATGCCGATACTGGTCGCATAAAACGGCATCCGAGCATTACCCAGTCCTTGCCACACCGCTGTATATATTAAGGTACCCGATGTTACAGGAGATCCAATCAGCGAAAAGAACAGAACTAGCATACTGGCCGTTGTTGCACTTTTATCATTTGTGAATTGACTCGTCAACCACCACCCACAACTATAAACTAATAGACTAATAATTAGCACTATAATAGTAGAAAGTTTGTAAGCCTCTTTAATATATCGATCAATTAACACCTTATCCTGATCAGTCAAAAGACCTGCTACACCAATAACAGTTGCTGTAGCTACAGCCATTCCAGGCATGTAATTAAATTGTGAAATAGTCTCACCAATTGCATTACCCGCATACACTGATGTCCCAAAGCTAATAACAATTGCCATGACCAACAAATCGCCTACCCTCATCATCAAGCGCTCTCCTGCACTTGGCAGAGCTAAAGCCAAAATTTTACGATTCATGCGAAGAGACATCCTGGAGACGATCATTCTAACAGGGAAAAAACGTAGTAAGATAAGTACACCAACCAGACGCGATAGCACCGTCGCCCAAGCAACACCAATCACACCCCAATTAAAAATAAAGACCGCACTCGCTGAAAGGACACCATTGAGGAGATTGGCAAAAAGACTCACCCACATTGGTAATTTAGCATTTCCTTTCGCTCTTAAAATTGCTCCTAGGCTCGTCATCATAGCCAAGCTACTCACCAATCCTCCAACAACTGAGAGATAAGCCCCTCCAACAGCAACCACCTCAGCCGATGCTCCAAACAAGGTCAGGAGCCAAGACTTGCCAAGGACTGTTAGAATTCCCAAAATAAGAGACACTCCAAGTGTCAGAGTGATAGCATCCGCCATTAGTTTTTGTGACTCTAGTTGATCTTTCTTAGCCAAACTGCGCGCCAGTAAACTTGACACCGCTCCTCCCAAGGCGATAAAAAGTGCTTGATATACTGTGATGATATTAGTTGCTAAAGAGACACCAGAAACCGCCGCTAGAGAAATCTGAGCAACTAAGTAGTTGTCAACAAATCCCATCAGCATTTGCAAGAGGTTTTCAACCATCGCTGGTAAAGCAAGACTTAAAATATGTCTACGATTTTCATTTTGCATAAACTCATCAATAAAGGAGGCTAATAGCCCCCCTTTATACTCCTAAATACTTTTCTACAGCTTCTTGCATGTCTTGATGGCTAACCATCATTTCATGACGAACAGAAGCATGATACAAATCTTGAACAGTTGTTGGAATTGCAACTCCAGAAATCTTTTCTAACAACTCAACTGACTGGAAATCATCCTCACATCCTTGTCCCTGAATTGCCTCAACAACAACTTGTGGGAACTTGTAAGGACTAGCTGTTGATGCAATAATTGTCTGATGTTGATCACCAGATTCCTGACGATAACGACGGTAAACAGCAGATGCCACTGCCGTATGTGGATCAATCACATAGTGGTCTGACTCAAAAATAGCCTTAATTTCTGCTTTTGTTTCTTCTTCTGTTGCATAGCCAGAGGTGAACAGATCAAAAACTCGAGCATCAAATGCCTCCAAGTGATAAGACCCCTCCTCAGTCAGAGACGTCATTAATTGACGAGTAGCCTCCGAGTCATCACCCAGCAGATGGAAAATTAAGCGCTCCAAATTAGAGGAAACCAAAATATCCATCGATGGACTGCTTGTTACCTTAAAGTCACGATTCTTGTCGTATGTACGACTTGTAAAGAAATCAGTAAGAACATTATTTTCGTTCGAAGCGCAGATTAATTTATGAACGGGAAGACCAATTTGCTTAGCATAATAAGCAGCCAAAATATTACCAAAATTACCAGTCGGAACAGTGATGTTAACCTGTTCTCCCGCTCTAATGGCACCATCTTTAACCAACTGCGCATAAGCATAAACATAATAAACAACCTGCGGAATCAAACGCCCAATATTCATCGAATTCGCTGAAGATAATTGCATCCCTTGATCAGCCAACTTTTGCGCCAAATCCGCATCATTAAACATCCGCTTAACATCAGTCTGCGCATCATCAAAATTACCATCAATAGCAATAACATGCGTATTATCCCCGACTTGCGTCGTCATTTGCAACTCTTGAATCTTGCTGACCCCATATTTAGGATAGAAAACAATGATTTCTGTTCCCGGAACATCGGCAAAGCCAGCCATAGCAGCCTTCCCAGTATCACCAGAAGTCGCCGTTAAAATAACAATCTTATTATCAACGCCCTGCTTCTTAGCAGCTGTCGTTAATAAATAAGGCAAGATTGACAAGGCCATGTCTTTAAAAGCTATCGTTGACCCATGAAAAAGCTCTAAGTTATGATAATCAGTCAAAGAAACCAAGGGAGCAATCTTAGCCGTGTCAAACTTTTGATCATAGGCAGATTGAATACAATGATCCAATTCCGCCTCTGTAAAATCATCAAAGAAAGCTGACAAAATTAGCTTCGCTACTTCTTGATAAGATGCCGATTGCAATTGCTCAAAATCCAAATGAACTGCTGGCATGCTAACAGGTGTAAAAAGACCCCCATCTTTAGCTAAGCCTGATAAAATAGCTTGACTTGCACTTACTTGATTTGCCGCATCACGGGTTGATTGATAAACGAGTCCCATTTCTTTTCCTACCTTTAAAAGTCTTTTTGATATTGTACCATATTTTGACTATCTTTGACGCCATGATAACGAAAAAAGCACTAGTTTTCAACTAGTGCTTCCAAAACTGATTTAAAATAACAGGCATTTCTTTAAACACCCCTTTAAATCAGTTACAACATGATTACAAATTTTAGAGGAGCAAATACTATAGAGTAGTAAAATCTAAAACTTTACGTCCTTGAATTTTTCCTGCTTCCATTTCATCAAAAACTTGAGGTGCTGTGTCTACTGCAACTTTTTCAACGACTGGGACAACCAAACCTTCTGCACCAAAAGCAAAAGCTTCTTCCAAATCTTTACGTGTGCCAACTAGAGAACCAACAACTTTGATACCATCTAAAACAGTTTTAACAATAGATAATTCCATATATTCTGACGGTAAGCCAACAGCAACTACTGTACCACCTGCACGCACACTATCAATCGCTTGGTTGAAAGCAACCTTAGAAACAGCAGTAACAACCGCTCCATGGCAACCACCAGTTTTTTCTTGAATAAAGGCTGCAACATCTTCGACTTCTTTACCATTGACAACAATATCAGCTCCAAGTTTTTTAGCCAATTCCAATTTGTCATTGTTAATGTCTACAGCAACAACATGAGCATTGAATACTTTTTTAGCATACTGAACAGCTAGATTTCCTAGGCCTCCTGCACCAAAACAAACAATCCATTGTCCAGGGGCTGCCCCTGCTTCCTTGATAGCTTTATAAGTTGTTACACCAGCACATGTGATAGAAGAAGCTTGAGCTGGATCAAGACCATCTGGAACTTTAACAGCATAATCAGCAGTTACAACAGCATATTCACTCATTCCACCGTCTACAGAATAACCAGCATTTTTGACGCTACGACAAAGTGTTTCACGTCCAGTTGTACAATATTCACAGTGTCCACAGCCTTCAAAGAACCAAGCAATTGAAACACGATCTCCGACCTTAAGTGAGTCTACGCCTTCACCGATTTCTTCAACAACGCCAACACCTTCATGACCTAATATACGGCCAGGTACTTTACCAAAATCACCGTGTGCCACATGTAAATCCGTATGACAAACACCACAATATTCAACTTTTACAAGTGCTTCTCCATGCCCTACTTTTGGTAGATCATGCTCAACAACTTCAACACCTGTACTTTCTTGATTAACGACAACAGCTTTCATAAAAAGCCTCCTTAACTATATTTTTTATCTTTTTTGCAAACGCTTTCTTATAATATTGTATAGCATTTCACATA
This sequence comes from Streptococcus hongkongensis, assembly GCF_053206145.1. Classification (NCBI taxonomy): domain Bacteria; kingdom Bacillati; phylum Bacillota; class Bacilli; order Lactobacillales; family Streptococcaceae; genus Streptococcus; species Streptococcus hongkongensis. The sequence goes on along the minus strand of NZ_JBRUGD010000016.1, from coordinate 31,196 downwards.
GTCTGTCAATAAAAAATGGTAATAAGATTACAATTTTCTGAAAATATACTTTACCGGTTAACTAATTTATTAAAAAAAGCACTAGCTATTAACTAGTGCCCTTTGCTTATCTGACCCAACGAGAATCGATGCCAGCTATACCAATCCAGACATGTGCAAGCAGGTCATAAAAGCGTTCTACCATGATGTGAATCCTCCAAGAAATTATCTTTTTATTCAGCTACATTATACGCCTCTGCTAAAGGCTTGTAAACTCAATATTAAAATTTTTTATACTTTATGTAACTACTATAGAAATACTCTCATGGAGGAGAACCAAGAGAGTATTCTATGCATTACATTAACGTGTTCGGTTTATTTAAGTCGACCAGGACGATCTCCATATCCATAGTAGGCATCTGCCAGGATTTCTTCCATGTCAGCGACTAATGGTAAACGTGGATTTGCTGGTGAACATTGATCTTCATAAGCAAGAAGAGCAATTTCATGTAAACTGTCTTTCCAGTCTTTTTCATCGATACCTTGATCTTTGAAGTTCATCTTGATACCAACAGCTACACCAAGTTCGTATACAGCTTGTGCATAAGATGCAACAGCTTCTTCAGGTGTTGAAGCTGGAAGACCTAATAAGCGTGCGATATCTTGGAATTTCTCATCAGCTTTCCAATAGTTGTATTTAGGCCAAGTAGCTGTTTTAGAAGGACGTGTCCCATTGTAACGGATAACATATGGTAAAAGAATCGCATTTGTACGTCCGTGAACTGTGTGGTGCACTCCACCAATTTTGTGAGCCATTGAGTGACTCATACCTAGGAAGGCATTTGCAAATGCCATACCAGCCATTGTTGAAGCATTATGCATTTTTTCACGAGCTTCAAAATCACCATTATTTACAGAACTTACTAAATAATCAAAGACAATCTTGATAGCTTGTAAAGCAAGACCATCAGTAAAGTCATTTGCCATTTGTGATACATAAGCTTCTGTAGCATGTGTTAGAACATCCATACCTGTATCAGCTGCAATAAATCCTGGAACTGACATTACTAATGATGGGTCAACAATAGCAATTGTTGGTGTCAATGAATAGTCAGCAATTGGGTATTTGCGGTTATTTTTCTTGTCCGAGATAACGGCAAATGGGGTTACTTCTGAACCAGTACCTGAAGTTGTTGGAATAGCAATGAATTTTGTTTTCTTACCAAGCTCAGGGAATTTGAAGGCACGTTTACGGATATCCATGAATTTTTGAACAAGGTCGCGGAAGTCAACTTCTGGTTGCTCATAGAATAACCACATTACTTTGGCAGCATCCATTGGTGAACCACCACCCAATGCAATGATCGTATCTGGTTTGAAGGTACGCATTAATTCCGTACCTTTCATAACTGTTGAAACGTCTGGATCAGGTTCAACATCTGAGAAGATTTGATAAACAACTTTGTTACGACGTTGATCAAGTTGTTCAATAATTTTGTTCAAGAAACCTAATTCAACCATAGCATGGTCAGTAACAATCATGACACGTTCAACATCACGTGCTTTTTGTAAGTATTGAATAGAATCGCGCTCGAAGTATGTTTTTGAAGGAACCTTAAACCATTGCATATTATTTCTACGTCTTCCTACTTTTTTGATATTCAAGAGGTTGATAGCACTAACATTATCACCTACAGAGTTACGTCCATATGAACCACATCCAAGTGTTAATGATGGAATGAAGGCGTTGTAAACATCACCGATTCCACCAAATGTTGAAGGTGAATTCCAAATGATACGCATTGCTTTCATTTCAGTACCGAAACGTTTTGCTAACTCTTCATCTTTTGTATGGATAGCTGCTGAGTGTCCTAGACCATTGAATTCTACCATTTGACGAGCTTTTTTAAGTCCGTCTTCAGTAGAGTCAGATTTAAGAACAGCAATAACTGGTGATAGTTTTTCACGTGTTAATGGTTCTTTAACCCCAACTTCAGCACATTCAGCTGCAAGAATGTTAGTTCCTTCTGGAACTTTGAAGCCTGCTTGTTCAGCAATCCAAATCGCTGATTTACCAACGATATCTGCATTTAATTTTGCACCAGCACAGTTTTTGCTATTTGCTTTTGCACCAAAACAGAATTCTTCAAGGAGTGCTTTTTCTTTCTTATTAACAAAATAAGTATGGTAAGACTTGAATTCATCAACAAATTGATCATAAACTTCTTTATCAATAATTACAGCTTGTTCAGAAGCGCAGACCATTCCATTGTCAAATGATTTAGACATAACAATGTCATGAGCAGCTTGACGAATGTTTGCAGATTTTTCAACATAAGCTGGAACATTACCTGCACCTACACCAAGCGCTGGTTTTCCACATGAGTAAGCAGCACGAACCATTGCATTACCACCAGTTGCAAGAATTGTTGCAATACCATCGTGGTTCATCAAAGCACCAGTTGCTTCCATAGAAGGTTTTGAAATCCATTGGATACAGTTTTCAGGTGCACCTGCTGCAATAGCAGCATCACGAACAATTTGAGCCGCATGTGCAGAAGATTCTTGAGCTGAAGGGTGGAATCCAAAGACAATTGGATTACGCGTTTTCAAAGCAATCAATGATTTGAAAATAGCTGTTGACGTTGGGTTTGTTGTTGGTGTAACCCCACAGATAACCCCAACAGGTTCAGCAATAAGTGTTAATCCTGTTGTATCATCTTCTTCGATTATTCCAACTGTTTTAGTATGACGCATGTTATTAACTACATGCTCACAAGCAAATAAGTTCTTAGTCGCTTTATCTTCGAATACACCACGTCCAGTTTCTTCAAAGGCATGCATTGCTAAGATACCATGTGCATCCAAAGCAGCAACTGAAGCTTTAGCTACGATGTAGTCTACTTGTTCCTGATTTAATTTACGGAATTCTTCTAAGGCACCTAGACCTTTTTGGACAAGCTCATCAACGTGTGATTGCGCATCTGCCATTTTTTGTTCCGGCGTCATTTTTTGTTCAACCATTCTATTCTCCTCTAGAACTTTTATTTGTTAAAAGTTTCACAAATTTGTTTACAAAATTATTATAGCACATTTTTTGAGTTTGTAAATAGTTTCACAATAAATTTGTGAAGTTTTTTTCAAAGTTTTTTGACTATAGAAAAAAGACCTTTTCAGGCCTTATTTTGCATCTTTTTTAGCAACATATTCAATAGCATCTTTAATAGTATTTACATACAGATCTGCCCCTTTAGGCGTAGAATCACTATAGTGTACACCATCTGTGCCATCCCAAATATCAGGTGTGGCAACAGCTACCTTATACCAATCCGCTATACTTACAAACGAATATTTCTTAGCTAAACTTAACTCATAATCTCTAACTTCAGCAACTTGCGCTAAATTTTGCGAATTATAAGGTGAGACAATCACTAAACGGTGCCCCTTTGGTAAATCTTGAATGAAATTTTGCAAATCCGCTTTGTAATTACCTAGAGAATTGACACCAACGGCTAAAACAATCGTTTTAGATAAAGTCTCAGACGATTTGCGATTATCATAAATGTCAAAAGCTTGGCTAAAGTTTCTACTTACTGCTGCATCAAGCTGTGCTGTCGGCATAATTTTAGAAAAGGCGGCACTTGATCTTAAGGCAACAGAATCTCCGATAATGCTGACATCGCCCAATGCATTAGCATCCCCAGCTGCAAGAGTATGCGTTCTGTTTAAGCTATTTTGACTTTGCTGTAAAGCTCCAACAGTGAGCTCAGTTTCAAACTTGCCAACATTTGGCGCAGCAATACTCCGACCTACCATTAATAATAATAAAGCTAGGCCAGTTAAAGCTAGCCATTTTGTATAGCCTTCCATCGGAATATCTAAGCCAAAAAGATTTGGTTTTTTGCCAACAATTAATGGTTCGATAATGTAGTAAGACAAGGTAGAAAAAAGAACTGAGAAAATGAGGGTCAGGATAACAGCAAACCAGTTTGGTGCCAATTGGCTGAAAATGATATAAAAAGGCCAATGGAAGAGGTACAAGCCGTAACTAATTTCAGCAATATAGGTAATAACAAAGGGTTCGTCGATTGTCGGCGTAAGATCATTTAAAACGCGCGTAGCATAAATCATAACTGCTGTAAATAAACTAGCTAAAACAAAGCCAAACAAGTAAGTTATGATATTGTTAAAGTCAAGCGATACTGTTAACAAGAATAACAAGGTAAATGCACCAGCTACAAAACTGATAACAAATTTACGCGGCCATAAGTTAACATTTTTTTGAAATCTAACAGTTGTCTCTTTAATCCCTGAAATGGTCGCAAACATTGCTCCAATAAAGAAAGGAAAAATATGGGCAATACTTGAAAAATAAATCAATGAGAAATTAACCACAAAAAATGCTCTAATAAACATTATTAGGAAGCTGAGAGCAAAAATACTACTCGAGGCTACAAAAAGAATTCCTCTAAATTGCTTATCATTATACTTTTGTCTTCCCATAAACCAGACAAACAGGCCCCAAATAATATAAAAATGAACTTCAATTGCCAGACTCCAAGTATGCACAAATAAATGGGGTATAAATTGACTTTCATAACTACTACCAGTTAAAATTTCATAGAAATTTGTGGTAAAGCCTAGAGCAGCCGCTATTTGACTTCCAATGTTTGCCACAAAGTCTGTTTTGACTAAGAAAGTAAACGGAATTGTCACTAGGACCATTAATACTAATGGTGGAACAATCCGATAAAAACGTCTTCTGAAAAAACCAATAATATCAATTTGATTAGACTTAGAGTATTCGTCTATTAATAGAGCTGTAATTAGATAGCCTGAAAATGTAAAGAAAATATCAACCCCTATAAAACCTCCTGGAAAGGCATGTTTAAAGAAGTGATAAAGTAAAACTAGTAGTAAACCAGTTACACGTATCAAAGAAAACCATTTAATTCTCATTTTTGAAATATCCCCTGCTTGAAGGTCCCTTTATAAACCTTATTATTTTTTGCCATGAGTGTCCCTTTACCATCAGCTTGTCCTTTTTTAAAGTCCCCTTTATAAGACCAACCTGTTTTTGATGTAAAAGTTCCCTTGCCTTCAAATACACCTTGTTTAAAATCACCAACATACTTATCACCATTAGCATAAACTAAGGTCCCTTGTCCATTCATCCGGTGATTAATAACATAACCAGTGTACTTAATCTGACCCCGATTATAGGTTAAGGCAGTTTTACTTTTATGATTAATTGTAATAACTGAAAGCCCTAAAACCAAGAGGATAATAACTGAAAAAATCTCGACTTGAGCTCGAGTAATTTTCAATTGGTTAATAAATTGCTTAATTTGTTCCATCTCTATCTTCTCACTACTATTTTATTTATTACTTAAATTCTTTTAGCCAGCTTTGACAACCTTTTGTGACCAAATCATAGGTTTCTTCAAAATCTCCTGTATACCAAGGATCAGGTACGCCACCTGTAATAAATAGGTGAATTTTCTCATCCCACTTGCCACCAGAGAGCGCCCGTAAATCATCTACATTCTGAAAATCCATCCCAATGATGTAATCAAATTCAGATAAGTCACGTTCTGTAATTTGTTGAGAACTTTTGTTTTTATCATAATCAATTTGATATTTTGTTAAAATCTTTTGCGTTCCTCTATGAATAGGATTCCCATGTTCCCAATTTGATGTCCCTCTGCTTTCAACATAAATAGATGATTCATCAACAAGAGATTTCATAACAAACTCAGCCATAGTTGAACGACAAATATTACCTAAACAAACAAAACATACTTTTTTCATGGTAAACTCCCCTCATTTTATTATATCAAAATATTAGAATTTCTTTACAAAATCATACCGATTTTTTACTGTTAATACAACTATAATACTAAATAATATCAGTTGCATTTTTCAAAAAATTTAAGACAATTTAGCTATTCTTTCTCCATCCCGACTTTGACCACGCTTCAATCGGTATAACTCTCTCAAAAAGTCTCAGCAATCTAGCCGAGACTTTTATTTTTCTAAATAGGGATAATTTAAATGATGATAAGCTTTCTGTGTCGCAACACGTCCAGTCCTTGTCCGCATAATAAAGCCTTTTTGAATGAGATAAGGTTCATACATATCTTCTACTGTGTCTCTCTCCTCAGCAATATTTACTGACAGAGTCCCAAGGCCAACTGGACCACCATTGTACATTTCAATCATTGTACGCAAAATCTTCTGATCGACGTAGTCCAATCCTTCATGATCAACATCTAACATTTCAAGGGCTTTATCAGTAATTGTAGCTGTAATCACACCATTTCCCATAATTTGAGCATAGTCTCGCACACGCTTTAATAAACGATTAGCGATACGAGGTGTCCCTCTACTTCGACGTGCCAACTCTGAAGCTGCTTCATGAACAATTTCCATTTCAAAGATATCCGCGGTACGCTCGACAATCTCTGTTAAATCATCTACTTGATAATACTCCATATGGCCAGTTATGCCAAAACGAGCTCTTAGCGGATTAGATAACATGCCAGCGCGAGTTGTTGCTCCAATTAGTGTAAAAGGTGGCAAATCCAGATGAACACTACGACTAGTATCACTAGAACCAATCATAATATCAATATAAAAATCTTCCATCGCACTATAAAGAACTTCTTCGACAACCATAGGCATTCTATGAATTTCATCAATAAAGAGGACATCTCCCGGCTCCAAATCATTTAAGACTGCAACCAAGTCCCCTGCCTTTTCAATAGCCGGACCAGAGGTTTGCTTAAGATTAACTCCTAGCTCATTAGCTATAACAAATGCCATAGTCGTTTTCCCAAGTCCTGGAGGGCCAAACAAAAGGACGTGATCTAAAGACTCATCACGCATTTTTGCTGCTTCAATAAAAATCATCAGTTGGTCTTTAACTTTATCTTGACCAATATACTCTCGTAAATATTGAGGACGTAGAGTGCGCTCAACCAGAGCCTCATCTCCCATCAACTCTTCATCTAAAATTCTAGTCATGTGACTATTATAGCACGAAGTAATCTGTTTTAGGCAAATTCTATCCGGAATAAACAGTTAGATAATTTAATGTAGATTTTATGCTATAATAATATTTCCTTGGTGGACAATTATCTGATTCAGTTGATAAATACTATATTACTTGAATAATTAGAAAGAATTTTGATTTATGAAAATGAGAAAAAATAGATGGAGATTACTTGCTGCTTTTTTATCCTTTTTTATAGTAGTGAGTCTACCCAAACCTGTTAAAGCAATAACAACAGGTTCACGACTGCTGAATGATCACCCCGTAGAACCAAGTGGTGATTTCATTAGTATCAATGTTGACGGGATTATTGAGAATCAAAGTAACCATCAGATTAGTATACCTTTTATAGACTTTAGTTTAAATCAAGCAAAAACGATTAGTCAAAAAGCACTATTGGAGACAATCTCCAATAGGTTGCATGAATCCGAGTTAAATCATAACCTTGAGGTCATTTGATTTACTCCAGATTCGCTACTGAGCGATGGAAACAAAAACACTTATTCTTTACAAAATACTACGATTCATTTACTGCCAAGTACTGACATGCAACAAAGAAAATATAGCTTAACAGGTCATGTCTTGCTAAAGGAAAAGACCTCTACAATAACTGAAGTAGCTCATCAGATTAAACTAGCCTATACTGCCGAATTTATGATTGAAGATCCTGAAACCGGTCGACTCAGACATTTTTCAACATATGACAATTCACACCTCGATACTGTTCCAGTAGGAAAAAAAATTTCTTCAGCTGACTTATTAAGCTTTGCCAAAGAACTAATGACCACAAATGCTAATTTACAGGACTATGAAATTATTAAACGACAAAAAAGTCATGTCACCTATGACCACAATAATCACAATCAACTGGATTTTGCTAACTTATATGATCCTCAATTTCCTCAGTCCTTCTTCTATGAAGCAAAAAATAGACAAGCACATTACACAAGCGACAAAGCTGGAAATAACAAAGTATTAGACAATACCGACTATATCTATGAGCAATTTGTCATTGCTCCACGTAAGCAGTCTAAACCATATATAGATGAATCTCAAAAACCTATTATGACTGACTTTATTGTTCGTTATCAAGATAAAGGACAAATCATCCAAACCAACTCCGTCGCCATAGACACTGAACAAGGCAATTGGCTTAATCAACTACCTTACCACATCATGGGTAAAAATGGAAAACGCTATACCCCTATTCACATTTATCGGGATCATCAAAAAAGGGTCCTAAATGTTGATGTAAACGAAAACTAATCCATCATCTAGCCAATCAGATAACTAGCCATTCTCAAGGAAAAACTTAGTAAATAAAAAGGTTGAAGGCCTTAACAGTATCGTGTTAATAGCTTTCAACCTTTTACTATTTATAAAGGGCAATAATTACCCGATATGCCACCAATCGTGTTCAACCTTTGCTAGGAGAGGTATAATAGCTAAAAGTATTAAGATAAAATGGTATTTGTACTTTTTGAACATGAGGTATTCCTTTCTTTTTTGTTTATTATAGGTCAAAATACCACGGTTGAACATGACATTGATGTCATGATTTTTTACTTTCTGCTAAATTTTCAAACCACTCTTTTCTTAATTTTTCTTCTAAAAAACTATCACCCACCATTTTGGCAAATAGCTGCGCCTGATGAAAGTAATCTTCGCCTCTTTTTTCAGATTTTCTATAGAAAAGGGCATTTTTCCAGGCATGCATGCAATAAATTGGCAAACGCTGAAAATCTTGGACTTTATACATGATACGATAACTTGCCTTTAAAGCCGGCTGAATAACTTCATAATCAGTCAATCTGATACCAATATCAACACACGTCAAAAGGACATTATTCAGTAAAAATAAATCCGATAACGCTAATGTTTTCTCCATTAACAATAATTTAGACAAGAAACGACAATAGAGATTCTTATCAAAAAACTCTGCTTTAAGACCACTCACTATGGCACAAGTTAGATAAAGGTCAATCAAAAATATATCATTAATCTGATACCGATTCTTTTTACTAATTTGTCTAATGTAATCTTGCAATAGAGCACGCCCATAGCTGGCATCACCACTTTGGTAAACATCAAATTTGGACTGTAAAAAGTCAACAATTAATTTTTCTTCATCTGGCAAGTCATCATAGTATTTTTCAAAAATCGCATCAAACTGCCCTTCCCGAATGGCCATAATCTGACCGTTCATATAAAGAGGCGTTCGGATGATTTGATATTTTAAAGCAAGGTAATCTCTTGGAATTGTAACACATTTAGGATTGACTAATTGATCTAGTCTGACATCTAATGCTTTTGAAATGAAAACTAATTTTGCCAAACTAGGTAGAGACTGATTTTGTTCAATACGGACCAACTGACGTACAGACAAGTCTGTCTCATCACCGCAAATTGCCTCTCTGGTTAAATGCTTCTCCTGACGAAAAGCTTTGATTTTATCTCCAATCTTTGGCATTCAAGGCCCCTTAATTTTTATTTCAATCATTATAACATATTTGCAATCTTAAATTAATATTATTATAAAAGTTGTTTTATTAAAATAAATCCCTTGATGGGCTTGACAAACAGTAGAAAAAAAGACCCAAAGGTCTTTTCAACTGGCTTATAAGCCTAAACGGTTAAAGATAGCATCGACTCGTTGTGTGTAGTAAACAGGATCGAAGAGGTCATCAATTTCCTCTTGACTGAGGCGTGATGTTACTTCTTCATCAGCTTCAAGTAATGGTTTAAAATCAACTTGATTATCCCATGAGTAAGCTGTCTTTGGTTGCACCAAGTCATATGCTTGTTCACGCGTCATGCCTTTTTCAATCAAGGTTAACATCACACGTTGGCTATAAATAAGACCAAAGGTCGAATTCATATTGCGCAGCATATTATCAGGGAAAACAGTTAAGTTTTTAACGATATTGCCAAAGCGGTTAAGCATGTAATTGATAAGAATTGTTGTATCAGGTGTGATAATCCGTTCTGCAGATGAATGTGAGATATCACGTTCATGCCATAATGGCACATTTTCATAGGCTGTAATCATATGACCACGAACCACACGCGCAAGACCTGTCATGTTTTCTGAACCAATTGGGTTACGTTTGTGAGGCATAGCAGAGCTCCCTTTTTGCCCTTTGGCAAAGAACTCTTCCACTTCACGTTGTTCTGATTTTTGTAGACCACGGATTTCAGTTGCCATGCGTTCAATAGAAGTTGCGATGCTGGCTAGCACAGCAAAATATTCTGCATGTAGGTCACGAGGTAGGACCTGAGTTGAAATTTCTTGGGGGTGGATGCCAAGTTTGTCACAAACATACTCTTCCACAAATGGAGGGATATTGGCAAAATTGCCGACCGCGCCAGAGATTTTCCCAGCCTCAACGCCAGCCGCTGCATGTTCAAAACGTTCTTGATTACGTTTCATTTCGCTGTACCAAGTTGCCAGCTTAAGCCCAAAAGTTGTCGGTTCAGCATGAACACCGTGCGTACGGCCCATCATGATGGTCATTTTGTGCTCTTTAGCTTTTTCAGCCACGATGTTAGTGAAGTTTTCAAGGTCACGACGAATAATGTCGTTGGCTTGTTTGTAAAGGTAACCATAGGCCGTATCAACAACGTCTGTTGACGTCAAGCCATAGTGAACCCACTTACGCTCTTCACCAAGTGTTTCAGAAACAGCACGGGTGAAAGCCACCACATCATGACGCGTTTCTTTTTCAATTTCAAGAATGCGGTCCACATCAAAATCGGCATTAGCACGAATCTTAGCCACATCCTCCTTAGGAATCTCACCCAACTCAGCCCAAGCTTCATCGGCCAAAATCTCAACCTCTAACCAAGCACGGTACTTATTTTCTTCACTCCAAATTTCCGCCATCTCAGGGCGTGAATAACGATCTAGCATAATTTATGATACAGAGGGCGTTCAAAAGCAAAAGAAAAATAGGAAACTAACGCAGTGTGCTTGCACACAAGGCAGTCTATCTTTTTTCCGAAGCTTTTAGCCCGAGTTCAATTACTCGGAAACACCCTCTCTCCTTTCTTTTTCTTAAATCTCAAATTTCAACATTACTTCTAAGTTAGATCACTTAAATTAAATCTGCCAGTCTACACAACAGATTTAAACTTTATTAGTCATTGAGAACAGATATAACTGTTGTAATCCCTAGTAAATACTTAAAATTTAATTGATCTTCCTCAGTAATTTTATTTTGAAAAATCTTTACAAAAAAATCCAAAATATGTAGACAAAACCAGTCCTATAGCACTCCAGACATACTCACTTGTTGTAAATGGCTTTTTCATATATAAATTAATAACTATATTAAGTATGATAACTACAATTGGAATAACTGTAGCTAGCTTAGCTATTACTACGTTAAAATCTATTTTTTTCATATTTGTTGACCTCGTTATCTATCATATACCTTTAAATACTTGAACATCAAATTTCCGCATCTTAGAGTGTGAATATTCTTTATGCTTGTTTGTGTTCTCCTATTTATTCTTCAAACTCTTCTCTTCCGATGCTCACTGATGGATAATGTGGTAGTTTGGTTAAGTCAGTATCTTGTGGTAAATCATAAACTGCCAAATAATCATTAGGATAGATCTCCTGTAAATCTTGCAGTTTCTTCGAAATTGCTTTTTCATACTCTGAAGCAAAAACAACTTCAACAATAGCATTAGCCTTTGTTTCTTCAATATAAGCATGGACAATAATTTTAATCATCTTAAGCTCCTCGGAATTATTTCTTTTTCATTCAAAACTTGGAAGTCGCTGACGGCAAGACAAGTCAGAATCAAAATGAAAGAAGTCTCTTAAAACTCCTCTACCTCATCTGGCACATACCCAAACACCGTCACATGTCCCATTTTGCGGTTCTGCTTTGCTTCTAGTTTACCATAAAGGTGCAGGTGGGCGCTAGGGTTTTCTTGGACATAGGCTTGCGCAGCATTCATATGTTGCCCTAAGACATTGAGCATAACTGCTGGAGCGTGTAAGTGGATAGCTGGTAGCGACTGACCAAGCACACCCAGAATATGTGTGTCGAACTGTGAGAAATCACAGGCCTCAATCGAGTAGTGCCCAGAATTATGTGGTCTTGGCGCAATTTCATTGACCAAGATATCATCTGGAGTGGCAAACATTTCCACGCAGAGCGTACCAGCCAAATTCAAATGCTTAGCAATCTCCAAGGCCATTGCCTTAGCTTTCTCAGCAAGCTCCTCAGAGATGCGAGCTGGCACAATTGTCTTAGACAAAATATTATTTCTGTGGATATTTTCTTGGACTGGGAAGACAGTGAATTCTTTCTGGTTTCCTGAAACGATGACTGACACTTCCAGGTCAAAAGCCACAAATTCTTCCAAAACACAGTCACAAGCGTCAGCCAATTCCCTTGCGATAGCAAGGTCAGCCTCAGACTTAATAACAATTTGCCCATGACCATCATAACCACCAGTTGCTGTCTTAAGAACATAATTTTTCGTCAAATCAATGTTGTCCAAATCAGCAGCCGACTTAACTACTTTGTAAGGAGCAAGCTTAACCCCAGCCTTGTTAGCCAAAAAGTCTTTCTCAGTGATACGGTTTTGCGAAATGCGAAGGAGGTCCGTTCCCTGTGGCAGTTGCCCCTCCTTGATAACAGCATCCAAGCCATCCGCATCAACATTTTCAAATTCATAAGTGAGGACGTCACAGTGGTCAGCCAACTCTTTCAGCGCAGCCACATCATCGTAAGCAGCAACAATCATGTCACTAACCCGCGATGCCGGACAGTCCGTCGACGGATCCAGCGTCACCACCTTGTGCCCCATATAGATCGCCGAAATAGCCATCATCTGACCCAGTTGGCCACCACCAATAATCCCAATAGTTTTAGATGAGTTCATCAGTCGACTCCTCTGCCATTTTTCCTTGTTTTTCTATGTAATCAGCTAGCGCATCCGCAAGCTTGCTATCTTCAATGGACAAGATCCGAAGCGCCAAGAGCGCAGCATTAGTAGCTCCCGCCTCCCCAATAGCCATAGTTGCCACCGGCACGCCGCCTGGCATTTGCACGATAGAATAGAGAGAATCAACTCCAGAAAGAGCACGTGATTTAACAGGCACTCCAATGACTGGTAAGTTTGTTTTAGCAGCGACCATTCCTGGCAAGTGAGCCGCCCCACCAGCACCAGCGATGATAATTTTGATACCACGACCACGCGCTTCTTCGGCATGTTTGAACATAAGGTCTGGTGTGCGGTGAGCAGAAACAACTTTCTTCTCATAAGCTACACTAAATTGGTCCAAAATATCTGCCGTTTTTTTCATAGTTACCCAATCTGATTTAGAGCCCATAATGATTGAAATCTGAGGTGTCATATTTCTCTCCTTTTTACTTGTATTTTTATTTTATTGCTTTATTGCCAATGTCATTTCGGTAAAAGAGACCGTCAGTATTTTGTTCTTTTAGTTCCTTGTAGATGATACCCTGCGCAGCTTGGACGCTGTTCTCTGTGGTTACTAACATGTAAACACGACCGCCATTTGAGAGCAGTGCTTGGCCATCTTCCAAAAATTTAGTTCCTGCATAATAGGTGATAATATCGCCATCTGTTTTTGCTGGAAGCGTCACCCCTTTGTCGTAAGCCAGTGGATAGCCATTTGAGGCAACAACAATGCCTAAAGTGACACCGCCGTCTACCCAAGTAATCTCAGGTTCTTTGCCATCAAGAATATCGGAAATGTTTTGCGCAAAATCAGACGTCAAACGTGGCAGGATAATTTGCGTCTCCGGATCACCAAAGCGAGCGTTGAATTCAATCACTTTCGGACCATCTTCGGTCAAAATCAAACCGGCATAAAGGATACCTAGATAGGGACGCCCCTCTTTAATCATCCCTTCGAGAACAGGCTTAATGATGGTTTCAACGGACTGGTCAATGACAGCTTGTGATAGATGCGGAACTGGTGCATAAGCGCCCATCCCACCTGTGTTGGGCCCCTTGTCTCCATCGTAGGCACGTTTATGATCCTGCGCTGTTGGCATGGTGTAGAATTTATCCCCGTTAGCAAATGCAAAGAGCGAGAATTCTTCTCCAGCAAGGAATTCCTCAATGACCACGCGTGCCCCTGAATCACCAAATTTGTTGTCCAAAAGCATCTCGTGCGCTGCCGCAACAGCTTCTTCCACCGTCTCCGCGACCACAACGCCCTTGCCCAAAGCCAATCCGTCAGCCTTAACAACGATCGGTGCTCCTTGTTTTTCAATGTAAGCTTTAGCTTCTTGGAAGTCGGAGAATGTGCCATAGGCAGCCGTCGGAACATTGTACTTAACCATAATTTCCTTGGCAAAGTCTTTTGACCACTCAAGCTCTGCGGCCAAACGCGTCGGACCAAAAGCTTTGAGACCAGCCATATAAAAATCATCAACAATCCCCGCAGCTAGCGCATCATCTGGACCAATAAAAGTCCAAGCAATGTCATTCTTTTGAGCAAAGTCAATTAATGTCGAATGTTCGGAAATAGCAATATCTACGCAAGTCAGACCATCAAGGGTCATGCCAGCATTCCCTGGCGCAACAAAAACCGCCTCAACATCCTTAGATTCTAACAATTTCTTAGCAACAGCATGCTCACGACCACCCGAACCGACAACCAATAATTTCATTTTACACCTCATAAAAACGAATTTTATATAGTAATTATAACACATATGTTCGTTAATTTAAAAAGATATACGAAAATTAGCATATCTTTTTAATAACAATGATAGAGAAAGCTTACTTTGATTCTTTATGAGATTTTCGAATCCACAAGATATGATGACTAGAAAAAAATGAGACAAAATGCAAAGAGATTAATATGTACAGACTGATTTAACTTTAGTTCAAAAATGAACTGCTTAGCCATTTCCTATTACTATAAAACTGAATTTATAGTGCTCATAATAAAATCCAATAGTTAAGAAAAATACTGAATTTGCTACAATAGTGAATCTAGCAAATTTTTTGAGTTTCTATTGATTCTTTTATTTTAGTTGCAAATTTTCCTTTTACTACTTCTTCCATAGAATTGGCATTGTTATCCATAAAGGATTTTACATTCAAAATAACAATATTCTCTTGACTTTCAATATTGAGTTTATTAACCATACTTGTTAAAAGTTACGTACCAAAAAATTTATTTTTCTTGGTATGTAAGTCGCCTTAAAAATTTTAAGGGTGCTAATCAAACTACTCGCTGTTCTTCGACAAAAATACTAAAGATAGCATTCTTCTCACTTAATAGGTAGGTTGGAAACACAGGTTAAAAAAAGACATAGAATTGTGTTGTGTACCGGATCACCTCATTTTCTTTTTGAAATAATAAATTTATCAATGAATAATAATTGGAAAAAGAAAAGAGGAACTCCCCAAATACAACCATCTAATGAGATGGTGCTATGGGTTAAGTGATATAAGCCTTGATTACTACAAATAAAGGAAGTAATAAAAATAAATAAAATCCAGATAATATCTAATTTATTATATTTTTTCATTGTATTTTCTCCTCGTAAAATAAGTTTATGGGGATTTTTCAATCCCAAGTGTTAACAATGTTATAACTTGACTATTGCAAGGTTTTCCAGAATATTAGAGTCATGGAATGAACTCATAAATCAAAGCATCACAAAGTATTAGCCCGTAATTTTATTGAAATAATACAAAGTCGCTTTAAGAATTTTTTCGTAATATCTCCTTTCTCTACTTCTAACATAAGGCGACTTCTCCTACTGATCAAATCATATTTTGAAATTAAGTTTAAAAAAAGAACAAAATAAGTCCTCGCACACTTCACTAGTCAATTATGAACATTGATTGACTTTATCTAAACAGAATGTATTAAAAGATAACCCGTAAGCCATCTCAGATTATTTTTTTTTCGAATATCTTAGTAAGGAGGTGAAAAATTTATTTTATTCAAGTCAACTAACTAGAAAGGAAACGATTACCGGAATAACAAATGTGTTAGATTGTCTTGTGATATCAATAAACATCATAGAAAGGAAAAATATTATGAATAAATTAATCAAAAAAACCTCAGCACTGCTATTAGCAACAAGCTTATTAAACCTTGCATCGCCAGTGGCAACTGTCCTTGCAGAAGAAAATATCCCACAAACTATCGAACAGGTTAAAACTAATAAATCTGTCGTCATTTCTGACTCAGAAGGAAACATCATTCGACCAACTATCAATGAAGACCTAGTAAAGGCCGGACAGAAATTAGAGGCTTACTTTTATGTCCAAGAAGATGGATCAATCGGACTAAAAGGCAGTCCTAAAGAACTATCACAACTTCTTAATATCTCTGAAACTGATGCACAATTATATTTTGAAGCTGTTAAGGAACTACCTAATGTTTACCAGAAAGGTGCCGTTGGTATTCGCTTTAATTTAGGGCCACATGTTCGAGGTTTAAATGGTTGGGCCGCGGGTGCATTTGCCGCAGGGTATGCCGGGTGGCACCTGAAACAATTTGCTGTTAATCCAGCAACGGCAGGAGTTGTAGCTGTTATTTCTGGAGCTATTGCTGCTGTAGTTAAAGCAGCTGTGGAAAGTCATAAAACAACTACTCTAGCTGTGGTCTATATCCCAGGAGTGGAACTGGTTTATACCGTCAATGTGCCTTAAATAAGAACCTGACATTTTTGCTATTTACGGGGTTGAATCATTTTGTTATCCTAGAATAAATGATTCTTAGAATGGAGAGGTTATATATATGAAAATTACTTTAAAAAAGAAGATTTTTATTTTGGCTACACTTTTTACCATATTGCTGACTAGTACAAGTTGGTTTGGAGCAGAAAGATTCAGCTGGCCACTCTTTATTTCATATATTATTATCCTCTTTCTCCTACTCTTACCTTCTGAAGATTAGTCTCTATCATAAAATACTGTAAAAACCTGTCACTCGTGGCAGGTTTTTTTCGAATAACTTAGGTAAGGAGGTAAACTTATGAAAAAATTTCAAATACTTTTTGTTTTGGCTGTTTTTGTCAGTCAATTAGTTAACCCCTTCACACTAAGTACAAAAGCTGCTGTTTTCGGTGACAATTACCCAAGTCAGTGGCAGACGGGTTGGGGTCCCGACACTTGGGGCATGTACAAAAGGCAGTGTACATCCTTCGTCGCTTTTCGGCTAAGTTCGGCCAATGGTTTCACGTTGCCAGCAGGCTATCGTAATGCGGATTCATGGGGCCACATTGCCCGTAGTCAAGGCTACTCCGTTAACATGCAAGCGGCAGTTGGCGCTGTTGCCTGGTTTGACAAGGGTGTCAACTACTCTCATCAGGACTACGGACATGTGGCCTGGGTGGCAGAGGTCAATGATAATCAGGTGACCCTAGAAGAATACAATTACAATGCTGGCCAAGGGCCAGAGAAATACCACCGCAGAACGATTGCTATGGGAGCCGTCAGTGGCTATATTCATTTTAAGGACCTTGGGCAAAGTCACACTAGCCCAAGTCCTACCGTCACACTAGCCCAAGTCCTACCGCCACACCAGCCAACTTCCCACCAAGTGGTAGCTATCGCTTTACAGAACGCACCGCCGTTCGCCCTGAAGCTAAACTAAGTAGTCAAGCCTTAACTCATTATGAAAAAGGACAATCAGTCATCTATGACAGGGTACTGACTGCAGAGGGCTACCAATGGCTCTCCTATATTGGAGGAAGTGGCAACCGTCGTTATGTGGCTATTAAGAAATTAGCCAGTCCGGCAAAAGCAAAAGACCCTGAAACAAAATCAAGCCAGTTCAAGGTGGGTGATCAGGTTACTCTCCCTGGCGTTTTTAAAGTGAATCAGCATCATGGTTCTCTTATTTCCAGTGTCGACCTAGCCGGTGGCAGTCCAACAAGTCTCAACTGGATTGACCCAAATCCTGTAGATGAATCTAATCAACAAGGACAAAAGGCAGGTGACCAATTCCTTAATCCAGGGGAATACTTCATTATCCCCGGAAAATTCAAAATCTTACAAATTGATCAGAAAACAAATGGTATAAAAGTCCAAATTGGCTCACGCACTACCTGGGTAACCATGGCTAGAGCAAAGAAAGCATAAGAAAAAGACCAAGCCTCGGCTTGGTCTTTAGTCACCTATTTTCTATTAATGTCTAAAATGTCTCACGGCAGTGAAGACCATGGCGATGCCATGTTTGTTGGCAGCATCGATGGAGTCTTGGTCGCGGACTGAACCACCTGGTTGCACGATGACTTTGATACCTGCTGCGGCAATTTCTTCAATGTTGTCAGCGAATGGGAAGAAGGCATCACTAGCCAAGGCTGCCCCGTCAAGACGGTCTTTAGCTTGTTCAATGGCAATGCGTACTGAGGCTACACGGTTTGTTTGACCAGGACCAACGCCAAGGGTCATGTGGTCATTGGCAATCAAGATACCATTTGATTTGACATATTTAATAGCTTTCCAAGCAAAAATCAAAGCTTCTTTTTCTTGATCATTTGGTTGACGCTCAGTCACCACTTCCCAAGTCTCTGGATCTTCTTCCACAACATCTTGGTTTTGAACTAACATACCACCCACAACACCAGTGAATTCAGGTTCCACCTGGCTTGCCTCTTGAGCATCAAATGGCAATTCCAAGAGGCGTAGATTTTTCTTTTTATTAGTCAGAATAGCTAGCGCCTCATCAGAGAAACTTGGTGCAATGATAATTTCTAAGAAGACAGGATGCATCTTCTCAGCTGTCGCGGCATCAACTTCTCTGTTCAGAACAATGATACCACCAAAGATAGAAACAGAATCAGCCTCATAAGCATTATCCCAAGCTTCTTCAATGGTATCAGCTTGACCAATGCCACATGGATTCATGTGTTTTAGGGCAACAACTGTTGGACGGTCTTTGAAGTCACGGATAATACGGATTGCTGCATCAGCATCACGGATATTATTAAAGGACAATTCTTTGCCGTTCAATTGTTTAGCTGAAGCAATTGAGTAGTCAGTCGGAAGGGCACTTTGGTAGAAGTCTGCCTCTTGTTGCGGATTTTCACCATAACGCATAGACTGGTTTAAGTCATAAGTCAAAGTTAGTTTTTCAGGTTTTTCTTCACCAACTTGTGCTGTGAAGTACTCAGCAATCAAGGCATCATAAGCTGCTGTATGGCGGAAGACTTTAGCTGCTAACCGTTGACGGGTTGCATAGTCAGTTTCACCAACCTCTGTTAATTCTTTCAGTACTGGTTCGTAATCTGCTGGATCAACAATAACCGTTACACTAGCGTGGTTTTTGGCTGCTGAACGGAGCATTGATGGACCACCGATGTCAATGTTTTCGACTGCTTTGCTATAGGTCACATCGGGATAGATAATTGTCTCTTTAAATGGATAAAGATTTACGACCACTAAATCAATCAGTTCAATATTGTTTTCTTTGGCAGCTGTCAGGTGAGTGTCCAAGTCACGGCGAGCAAGGAGACCACCGTGGATGTTAGGATGAAGGGTTTTAACACGGCCATCCATCATTTCAGGGAAGCCAGTCACGTCATCAATGGCAATTGTTTCAAGACCTGCTTGGTCAAGAGCAGCCTTTGTGCCTCCTGTCGATATAATATCCCAACCTAAGTCTTTTAATGCTTGAGCAAATTCGACAATGCCCGCTTTATCTGAAACACTAATTAGTGCACGTTTCATTCTGTTCTCCTATATCTATTTTCTGTCAACACCTAAACTATCCAATACTTGGGGGTAGAGTTGGTATTCTGTTTCATGGATTCTGGCTTCAAATGTCTCAATGGTATCCTCTGCTAAACGAGGGACACGGACTTGTTTAATGACTTGTCCGCTATCCACGCCACTGTCAACCCAGTGAATGGTGACGCCTGATTGATCGACACCAGCTTCCCAAGCATCATCAATGCCGTTGGCACCAGGAAATTCTGGTAAATAGGCTGGGTGAATATTGATAATCCGACCTTCATATGCTTCTAGTAGGGTTGGACCAACAATTTTCATGTAGCCAGCTAAACAAACCAAGTCAATTTCATGCTCATTCAGCAAGGCCACGATAGCTTCTTCATAGGCAACTTTGCTTGCAAATTCCTTGAGTTCAAAGCTATAATGCGCCACGCCTAAGTTGTCCGCTCGTTCTAAAGCATAAGCCTGTCTCTTATCCGTAAATAGAAAGCTTACGGGAAACTGCTCTGCAATGACCTGAAAATTTGACCCATTCCCAGAAGCAAAAACTGCTAAACGTTTTGTCATTTGATGATAACACCTTTATCTTCTCTAGCAACGATACGTCCAATCTCATAAACGGGTTCATCCAAAAGTTCTTTGATACGGTCAACATTTTCAGGTTTGACAGCTATCATCAGACCAATCCCCATGTTAAAAATTTCGAACATTTCGTCATGCTTGATTTCTCCATATTTTTCAAGAGCTTTGAAAATAGGTAAAACTGGCACTTTGTCTTCTTCAATTTCAGCAGCCAAGTTATCAGCAAACATGCGTGGAACGTTTTCAATAAAGCTTCCACCAGTGATATGAGCTATCCCATTAACCAAGTTTTCCTTAACTAAGGGTAGTACTGCTTTAACGTAAATGCGAGTTGGTTCTAAGAGAACGTCTTTCAAGACCTTGCCTTCTAGTTCTGGTAAGACTTCTTCACCAGTGTAATCTTGGAAGACAGAACGCACAAGTGAATAGCCATTAGAATGGATCCCACTTGAAGCTAAGCCTAAGAGAACATCCCCTTCTGCCACTTTTGAGCCATCGATAATTTGTGATTTTTCAGCAACACCGACAGCAAAGCCAGCAAGGTCATAATCATCTTCATCATACATGCCTGGCATTTCAGCCGTTTCCCCACCAATAAGACCAGCGCCAGCTTGAACACAACCTTCAGCGACACCAGCAACAACTTGTTCAAGTTTAGCTGGTTCATTTTTACCAGTCACAATATAGTCAAGAAAGTAAAGTGGTTCTGCACCAGCAGCAATGATATCATTAACACACATAGCTACACAGTCTTGACCAATTGTATCATGCTTATCATATTTGATGGCAAGCATAAGTTTTGTTCCAACACCATCAGTTCCGGAGATAAGGACTGGTTCTTTAACCCCAGTTTGGCTAAGATCAAACATGCCACCAAAGCCACCAAGAGTACCCATCACACCTGCACGTTCTGTACGGGCAACATGTTTTTTGATCCGTTCAACAACTTCATAACCTGCTTCAACGTCAACACCTGATTTTGCATAAGCATTTTTAGTCATAATAATAGATTTTGAAGGTCTAATAATTAGCAGTACTGCCTCAAATTAGACTTTCTTTTCCTTTCATTTCTTGGAAATAGCTAAGCTATTTGGCAACATTATCAATATGGAAACTAACTTTTTCTTCTAAACTCTTGAGATAAGCTTCTTCATAATCATAAAGTGGCGTTGGGTAGTTACCATCAAAGTAAGCAACACAGAGTCCACCATTTGGAGCATCTGTCTCCAAGCCAATAGCATCAATCATCCCATCAAGTGAGAGATAAGTCAGTGAGTCCGCACCAATTATTTGACGGACTTCTTCTACATCATGATTGGCTGAAATCAATTCTCGACGCGTCTGGATATCAATCCCATAGAAACATGGGTATTTGAGTTCTGGACTACCAATTGCCACGTGAACTTCAGTCGCTCCTGCTTCACGAAGCAGATTAACAATTCTTCGTGATGTTGTTCCTCGAACAATAGAGTCATCAATCATGACCACGCGCTTACCTTTAACAACGCCTGAAACAGCTGATAATTTCATTCGGACACCCTGTTCACGCAATTCTTGTGTTGGTTGAATGAAGGTTCTTTGAGTATATTGATTTTTAACCAAGCCCATTTCATTTGGTAAACCTGATTCTTCGGCGAAGCCCATAGCTGCGGAAAGTGATGAGTTAGGAACACCAATAACAATATCAGCTTCATGTTTAAATTCTTGAGCTAGACGACGACCCATATTTTTACGAGCTGTATGGACATTAACACCGTAGATTGTTGAGTCAGGTCTTGCAAAATAGACATATTCCATTGAACAAATAGCTAATTGTGTATCTTTTGTGTAATAATCAACTGTAATACCAGAGTCATCAATGATAATTAATTCACCAGGCATAACATCGCGTACCCACTTAGCCCCAATAACTTCAAAGGCGCAGGTCTCGCTTGATACCACCCAGGATCCATTTGGTAATTGCCCAATGGACAGTGGGCGAAAGCCATTTGGATCCAAAGCAGCAATTAATTTGTCGTCAGTCATTAAAAGATAGGCGAAGCCACCTTTAACAGTGTTTAGAGCCTCTTTAACCTTGCCCATAAAATCTGAGTGATGACTGCGTCTGATTAAATGCATGAGAATTTCTGTATCAGAGGACGCATTAAAGATAGCTCCTTCTCGTTCCAACTCTTTTTTAAGAGAGAGTGCATTGGTTAAATTCCCATTATGACAAAGACTGAATTGCTCATCTGTAAAATTGTATAAAAAAGGTTGAATATTATTAATAGATGCTGTTCCTGCAGTGGCATAACGGACATGCCCAATAGCTGCATGACCTGTTAATTTGTCTAGGTCAGCTTGATTACTAAAAACTTCTGATAATAGCCCTGTATCACGATGTTGAATTAAATGACCACTGTCATTGGAAACAATACCAGCTCCTTCTTGACCACGATGTTGTAAGCTATGAAGACCAAAATAGGTTACTTGAGCTGCATGAGGATGCCCCCAAATCCCAAATACACCACACTCTTCATTAAGAGATTTTTCTTCGTATGTCATGATTACCTCGTTATAAGACCTAAAGAGTGCCTGTCTCAAATGAATTATTCTTTGGGACAGCACTCTGGTCATCTTGTCTTGGACCTGAAGCCCATTTTATTATTTACCTGTAAAATATTGAACGGCTGATGCAAATAAGAATTGATCTTTTTGACCAGGAATATTTTGGAAGAGACCATCTTCATAACGTTCTGAATGTCCCATTTTACCAATTATTTGTCCATTCTTACTTGTAATACCTTCAATGGCATTTACTGAGCCATTTGGATTATAGTTGGAATCCATGCTTGGTTGGCCTTGGAAGTCAACATATTGACTGAAGATTTGACCATTGTCACGAAGTTCTTTAAATTCTTCCTCAGTCACAACAAATTTACCTTCACCATGTGAGACTGGAATGGCATGAATGTCACCAACCTTAACCCCACTTAACCAAGGTGAGTTTGTATTAGCAATACGTGTTTCTACCATTTTAGCAACGTGTTGGTTAGCATCGTTATAGAAAAGAGTAGGGCTTGATTCATTAGCACTGTCAAAATTACCATATGGTAGTAAACCTGATTTAACCAATGCCTGGAAACCATTACAGATACCAATCATCAGGCCACCTTTAGCAATAAAGGCATCAATAGCTTTACGAACTTTGGCATTCAAGAGAATGTTAACAATAAATTTAGCAGAGCCATCTGGTTCATCAGCTGCTGAGAAGCCTCCAGCAAAGAAGACAATATTAGCTTCTTCAATATTTGCGACCATTATTTCAACTGACTCAGCAATTGCTTCTTCGTTTAAGGTCACAAATGGTACTAAATTAACTCTAGCCCCTTCTTTTTCAAAGGCTTTAGCTGAGTCATACTCTGAGTTGGTACCTGGGAATACTGGGATGTAAACTAATGGTTGATCAATTCTTTCTGTTCTGGTGATAATTGCAGAGCTGTTGACAGCTGGTACTTCCGCAAGGCTTGAAGCTTGTTCAAATTCTGTCGGATAAATGCTTGCAAGTGTGCCTTCAAATGCACTTTGGAGCTTAGCACCTGTTAGTTCTTGTCCATTAATGGCTAAGCTAAAGTTAGTAGTAGTTTGACCAATTTTTTCTGCGCCAGCAATGTCGTCGCTAGACGTGAAGATAAAGCCACCAAGCTGCGCATTAAGTCCTGAGGTAAGATCTGACAAAGTAACGTCTGCACCAATCTGGTTACCGAATGTCATGAGAGCTAGGCTTTCAATTGGGCCACCGTACTTAACAGCTGAAGCTGCAGTTATTGTATGTTGCTCTTGGATGGCTTTGAATTTAGTAAAGTTAGCTTTGATCAGGTCAAAGTCAATTTCTTGTGAGATAGCTTGACCTGGTATGTAGTAAATGTTTTGGCCAGCAGCTTTAAACTCAGGTGACAAAACATTTGCGACTGTGGCTGTGGTTGCACCAAAGGCTACGAGAGTTGGTGGAACAGTCAATTCTTCAAAAGTCCCAGACATAGAGTCTTTACCACCAATTGATGGCAAACCAAGTTGGATTTGGGCTTCAATAGATCCAAGTAAGGCTGCGACTGGTTGACCGAAGTTCTCCGCAATCTTGTCCATTCTTTGGAAATACTCTTGATATGAGAAACGCGCCTTATCCCACTCGGCACCTGATGCTACTAAACGGGCTGTTGCTTCAATCACAGCATAGGCTGCACCATGATAAGGAGACCATTCGGCAATAGCAGGGTTATAGCCTTGGGCAATAGCTGACGCTGTTTGCGTCACTCCATTTTGAACAGGGAGTTTTTGTACTGAACTTTCAGTCGGTGTCATCTGGTAGCGACCGCCTAGAGGATGATTAACTGTTGAACGACCCACCGAACTGTCAAAAATAGTTTGAAGTCCTTTTTGTGAACTATGATTAAGTTCAGCCAGTAAAGCAAGTGTGTCTGCTTCTAAGTTGGCTTCTGAGGTTTGACGCTGCTCAGGAATAACAGTTTCTTTATCAACAACCTTGGCATCAACGACCACGCGCACTCCATTGGTATCTAAGAAAGAGCGTTCAATATCAACAATTGTTTCCCCATTCCAAGTCATTACCAAGTTTGGTTTTTCAGTGACAATAGCCACAATTAAGGCATCAATATTTTCTTTACGACACTCATCAATAAAGAGATCTGCATCTTCAGGACCAACAACAACTGACATCCGTTCTTGAGATTCTGAAATAGCAATCTCTGTTCCATTTAACCCTTGATATTTCAATGGAACTTTATCTAAATCAATTTCTAGACCATCTGCTAATTCACCGATGGCAACACAGACACCTCCAGCACCAAAGTCATTTGATTTTTTGATTAAACGCGTCACTTGGCTATTGCGGAAGAGACGTTGAATCTTACGTTCTTCAATTGCATTCCCTTTTTGCACTTCGGCACCAGCTGTCTCAACTGATTCAACAGTTTGCACTTTTGATGAACCTGTAGCACCACCAACACCATCACGGCCCGTTTTGCCACCTAAGAGGATAACCACATCGCCAGCTTCTGGTTTTTCACGAACAACATTTTCCTTAGGAGCAGCCCCTACAACAGCCCCAAGTTCCATCCGTTTGGCAACAAAGCCTGGGTGGAAGTATTCTTTAACATAAGTTGTTGCTAGTCCAATTTGATTACCATATGAAGAATAGCCGTGCGCCGCAGTTTTAGAAATAACTTGTTGTGGTAATTTACCCTTACGAGTTTCCGCAATCGGCATAGTAATGTCGCCTGCACCTGAAATACGCATAGCTTGATAAACATAGGAGCGACCAGATAATGGGTCACGAATAGCCCCTCCGATACAAGTCGCTGCACCACCGAAAGGTTCAATTTCTGTTGGGTGATTATGTGTTTCATTTTTGAACATCAAGAGCCATGGCTCTTTAACACCATTGACATCGACTTCAATCTCAACAGAACAGGCATTGATTTCATCTGAAACTTCCATATCATCAAGGCGACCATTAGCACGTTCATAACGTCCAAAGATAGTTGCCATATCCATTAAGGTTTCAGGTTTTTCTGATCGTCCCAATTCTTGACGCATTTGGATATACTTATCGTAAGTTGCTTGTAATTGGTTTTGGAATTTAGATTCTGAAAAATCAATAGCCTTTAATTCCGTTTCAAAAGTCGTGTGACGACAATGGTCAGACCAGTAAGTGTCTAAAACTTTCAGTTCAGTCTCACTTGGCACACGCCCAATTGTTTTATAGTAATCTTGGATGAACAGTAAATCATCAACTTCCATAGCAAGGCCAGCTTCTGATTTGTAAGCTTTAAAATCTTCAGCAGTATAAGTTGTAAAAAAATCAAGATTTGGAATAGTTTTATCAGATTCAGAAAAATCATGCTTAGCAATTGCTTGATTAATATCTTTAAATCTTGAATCAACGGGATTAAGTAGATAATTTTTAAGAGCTGCTAATTCTGACTCATTCATATCTTTATTAACAAGATAGAGTTGAGCCGTATTAACTATTACTTTACTTGAACTTCCTAATAACAGAATTGCTTCTTGAGAACTCGCTGCTCGTTGGTCAAATTGACCAGGCAAAGATTCAATAGCAAAATAGGCATAGTTATCTAAGTCAGTTAAGAGAACCGCTTCATCTAAAAGGTTATCTGTTACTTGTTCTGAAAAAATATGTTTTTCAGCCTTTTCAATTAAATTCTCATCAATTGCAAATACATCATAAACTTGGATGATGCGAAGAGTTTTTAAAGTTTGTAATTGCAGATTATGATTTAATTCTTTCACAAGTGACTCTGCCTTTACCTGAAAATCTTCTTTTTTCTCTACAAAAATACGTTTGTCCATTTTATCTCCAATCCAAGTAGTCCTACACCCTGTAGTAACTAGTTAGCATAATCTATCAGCTGATCTTCTTAGTTTAGTGCTTTTAGTTTGTCATAAACGACTTGATAAACATCAGTTAGACTACCAAGGTTTCTTCTAAACACATCTTTGTCCATATGATTCCCTTGAGAATCCCATAAGCGGCAATTATCCGGTGAAAACTCATCGGCCAAAATAATTTTGCCGTCCTTGTCAAAACCAAACTCAAGCTTAAAGTCAATCAATTTTAAATCAATAGCATTAAACCATTTTGTTAATAGTTCATTAATGTGACGTGTTTCTTCTTTTATATAAGAAATTTGCTCAGCAGTTACAATATCTAAGAGCTTAACATGGTCATCATTCATAAAAGGATCATCTAGCTCATCATTTTTATAGTAGAATTCGATAATTGGATTTGCTAGCGAGGAACCTTCCTTAATACCGAAACGTTTTGAAAAAGAACCAGCAGCCGTATTACGTAAAACAACCTCTAAAGGAATAATGGTTACCTTCTTATTTAATTGCTCCGTTTCTGAAATTTGCTTGATAAAATGCGTTGCAATTCCTGCCTCGTTTAAACGAGTAAAAATAAGAGAAGATATCTTATTATTTAAAACACCTTTTCCTTGGATAGTTTCTTTACGAGCTCCATTTAACATGGTTGCTTGATCCTTATACACAGACTTTATAATATTTTTATCCTCAGTCGAGTAGATATCTTTTGCTTTACCTGTATAAATTAGTTCTTTCATTCTTTATCATTCGCCTTTCTGTGTCTTTTTAATAAAGAATAACATATATCAATGATATATTCAATAAAATATTAACTATACTTTAAATTGTTTTTATAATGTTCGTATTTTAAACAACGCAAAAAGAGGAGCTTTTGCTCCTCTTTTTGTGTCTAGTTTAATTGATTTGAAAGATAAGTAATCATATCACCAACAGTTTTCATATCTTCAGCATCTTCATCTGGGATACTGATGTTGAAATCTTCTTCAACATTAATAATAAATTCTGTTAATTTGATTGAATCAGCATCTAAATCTTTTTCAAAATTAGTTGTTTCATTTATTTCAGGTAATTCGTTAGTTTCAATTTCTTGAATGATTCTTGTTAATCTCTCTAAAATATCATTTCTCGTCATCAGTTTGTATCTCCTTAGCAAATTCCTTAACTAATTGCCCAACAACATCTGTCTCCAGCATAGTGCGGATTTGTTTAATCGTATAAAAAATTGATTTAGCATCACTAGAGCCATGTGATTTTACCACTGGTGCTTTTAAACCAAAAAGTACGGCACCACCAGCACCAGAATAATCTAAGGAATTCTTCATATCTTTTAGACTATCTTTTAGCAGTAAAGCACCTAGCTTAGCTTTAAAACCGCCTGATTTAATTGATGCTTTCAGTTGGGACATAATGCCAATTGCTGTCCCTTCAATTGATTTCAAAACAGCGTTTCCCGTGAAACCATCAGCAACCAAAACATCACAAACACCTGACATTAAATCACGTGCTTCAACGTTGCCAATAAAATTAATATCTTTTTCATCTGTTAATAGAGCAAAAGTTTCTTTACGTAGCGTATCACCTTTCGTCTCTTCTGTTCCATTATTAAGAAGGCCGACACGAGGGTTCTTAAGGCCACGCACATTTTTTGCATAAAAAGACCCTAAGATGGCAAATTGGTGGAGGTGGGCAGCTATATTTTCAGCATTAGCACCAAGGTCCAACATATCAAATCCAACTTGATTGGTGGTTGGTAAAGTTGATAGCAGTCCTGGACGATCGACACCCTTAATTCTTCCTACCACAAACAAACCAGCTGCTAACAGTGCGCCTGTATTACCAGCCGAAAGAACAGCATCAGCCTCCCCATCTTTAACAGCACGAGCTGCTAATACCATAGAGGCATTTTTCTTACGTCTAATGGCCTTAGCTGGCTCATCATCAGAATTAATTTTTTCATCCGTATGGAAAATAGACACTCGGTCAGACTCTTTTAAATACTCTTTAATCTTTGTTTGATCACCATAAAGTTGAACTTCAATATCAGAAAAAGCTTCAATAGCTTGATTGACACCTTCTATAATTGCCTTAGGCGCATTATCGCCACCCATAGCATCAACTGCAATTCTTTTCATCCTTGCTCCTTTTACCATATCATATTAAGATAAAACAATGTAATTATTATAGCACAATCTATAGGACTTTAACACCATCTAGACTAAGAGGGAATTGCTGCGCAGCTCCACCAAAAGAGAGCCTAGCATATGCTAAACTCCCAAAATTAATTATCCTCTGAGCTGGGCTTCATAATTTGTCCCCATGTGGACAAGTCGTCAATAAATTTTTTACTCTTCAGATGAATACCAACGTAATCGTCATACAATTCATCAATAAAGGAACGCAGTTTTGCCTTCATTTCCGGTTTTAAAGAAATAACTTTCAAGTCATCAAAGTGAATAGCTTGAAATTGATCCATGAGATAGATTACATTGGGATCCAAATGATTTCTGTGCACATCTTCCTGATAGTGCTGTGGACAAAGTACTCCAGAATATTTATGCGAAAAATCAAAGGGAAGTCCCGTCCGGTGACAAAAGACACAATCATGAAAATTTAATCTGACGCCAAAACGATCCAAGATTTGAACTTCAAAGATATTAGTCATGACTTCATAATCTAAACCCTCTTCCATTAAATCTAAAGTCTTTTTTAGAAAAGCAAAAAGTTGCGCATCAATTTCACTATCTTTTATGGCCGCATCAGCTAAAGCCGTTATATAACTGGCATAGGATAAGGTGAAAATATCCTGATTAATTTTTTTATAAGTTTCAACGTGATTATAATCTTCTATATAAGATAGACCGCTCTCGTTTAACTTTAAGATGAAATCTGCAGCTGTTAGGGGTTGAATGACTGAACTTAACTTGGATTTACCGGCATGCTTAACAAAAAACATCCGTTTCCCAGCTTGCTCCGTGAAAATTTTGACTAACTTATCATCTTCGCGAAAGTTCTTATTATAAAGAACAATACCTTGTGATTGACTAGTTTCCATAATGTGTCATAAAGTTTTTCAAACGAATCATGGCTGATTCAATGGTTATCATACTTGCTGCGTATGATAAACGGACATACCCTTCTCCAAATGGACCAAAAGCAATCCCTGGAATAATAGCAAGTGCTTCTTTTCTTGCTAAATCCTGGCAGAATTTAAAGGAATCATTTTCCCCGAACTCTTCTGGAATCTTGGCAAAGATATAAAATGTCCCATCAGGTTTAATCATTGAAAAGCCCATTTCAGTCATTTTCTCAATTATATAATCACGCCGATTGATGTATTGTTCTTTCATTGGTTGCGTGTCATTTTTACCAACAGTCAATGCTTCAATACCAGCATATTGTGCCATAGTTGTAGCTGCAGTTACCATATACTGGTGACTCTTAATAAGCTGTCCAGCAATAGTCTCATGTGTAAAGATGAAACCAATCCGCCAGCCTGTCATAGCATGAGACTTAGATAAGCCATTGACTAAGATAGTTTGCTCAGGGATAAACTCAGCAATAGAAACATGATTTTGATCAGTATAATTTAATTCAGAATAAACCTCATCACTAACCACAAAAACATTATATTTTGCCAAAACGTCAGCAAATGACTTAATCTCTTCCCTTGAATAAGTGACCCCAGTGGGATTAGTTGGATAATTAAGCAAGACTGCTTTTACTTTCTCTCCTTGGGCAATAAGGGCCTCCTCTAAAACCTCAGGAGTAAGTACAAAGTTATTTGGAGTGGTATCAATTTCGACAATCTTAGCTCCCGCCAGAGTCACAATAGGATCGTACCCGGGGTAGGCTGGCGCAGGAAGTAAAACAATGTCATCCTCTTCTAAAATAGCCATCAGAGAAGCTGATAAGGCCTCTGTTGCCCCAATAGTTACCATAACCTCTGTCTCAGGGTTATAATTCAAATTATATTTAATCTTAACAAAATCAGCAGCTGCTTGTCGTAGGGCAAGCAGTCCACTCATTCCTGTATAGTGCGATTGATTGTCATCTATAGCTTTCTTAGCTGCTTCTTTGACATGGTCAGGCGTACTAAAATCTGGCTCGCCCAAAGTTAATTTTAAAATACCTGGTACATCAGAAATGGATTGATCAAATTGACGAATCAATGAAATTTCAATCTTATCTAAATTCTTATTAAAACGATTACGTAAATCCATATGGGACCTCCCACAAAATAATACTACCATTATACACAAAATTCTGATAATTTTATAGTTCTTCACATTAATTTCGCAAAAAAAGAGTAGTCACTATGACTACTGAAAGTTCTAAAATGAAGTTGGCCACTTAAAGGGTATCAAAAAACATCTCAGAGAGATATAATTGTAATCTACCACAACAACAATTGGAAGGTCTCTGAGATGCAAAACTATTATACACCAAAAGGTAAACAGTTAACACTAACTGATCGTAGAAA
>NZ_JBRUGD010000015.1:0-54020 GCF_053206145.1 Streptococcus hongkongensis | reverse complement strand
GAATGCGACCCTAAAACAGGTCGCATTCATTGAAAATTGGATAAATAACTATCCTAAAAAAATACTAGATTATAAATCTCCTAAAGAGTTTTTACTAAATGGCTAACTTGAACTTGTAATTTGCCAAAATTAAGGATTCTTTCCATTTACCAAGCATAGTTTGGTTCAACACAAGTTAGCATGGCTTGAAGCAATTCAGCTAGTGTTACTTTTTTAAGACCGCCATAAGTGGAATCGATGACTGCATAAGAAGGATCATGATAATAAATATATTCTACATCTTTTCCATCTTTACTTAATTGGTAACCTATTCCAATGACATTATGTTCCCCATTTTTTCCAGGATAGATCTTTGAAACTTCAAACGTGTAATACATGGGAAAAGCATCTTTGATATTTTAAGTTAAAATCAATAACAAACAAGCTCTTATTTTTTTAATAAAAATTTTATATAGTTTATTACCCATATTGCTAATTTATATCCTAAAAATATTGATATTGGAAAGAATATTGCTGTTTGTATGGAATCATAGAGTATTGGAAAAAAATAATTGGCAATTGAAAATAATGTAAACAGGAAAAAAATAACGATAAAGATTTTGAAATTTGACATAATTTATTCTGCTGATATTCCCCCAATACCAATTTTTATTCCTTTTCCATTGAAAGCCGCATCACTCATTGCTTGTAAAATAGAAGCTGCTCCGAACCATCCTACGATACCTCCAATAATAGTTCCTATACCAGGATAAAATGATAGCAGCGCAGACATTGATCCTGCGATAACCCCCGGACCGTAACTAGCTGCTAAATTAACAATATTCATAACTTCGGTATATGATAAATGGATGTATCCTCCACTAAAACTGGCTTTTGGAATCATAACTGGAGTTGTAAGGACTATATTATAGTTTGCTATTGAATTAGTAATAAAAGTAAGATCATCATCACTTAAATTATACTTGTTTTTAATAAACTTAGTATTATGATTAAGATATAACTCCCCATTAGCTGTTAAAGCTAGTTCTTCGCCAATAGTAAACATCAGATTAAGTTTTCGGTTTTGTTCTGGAGTAAGGTCACTTAGACGAATATCAGGTTGACCAGCTTTTAATATTGGTTTAGGTGCTAGAGTACTTGGGGTATTTGCGTAAACAGATGTTGCGCTAGGTAATATTGACTTGCAGATAAAACTGCCACAGATTTAGTTGTTTTTTTCATAAAGAATTTCCTTTATATATTACTTTCATTAAGTTACATTTGTATTTGGTATTATAAAATATTTCCTTTCTAACCTTAAACTTCTCTATTATTCTGTTCAGGATTATTGTGTCAGTTTTTGTACATTAGTATCAGTCCTTTCTTTTTCAAATGAGTCAATTAGTTATCCTCATCTAATCATTCGAAAAGACACACCAATTTTTATCTGGAAATTTACCTTTTAGTAAAACGTAAATTTTCTAAAAAACAAAATTAATAAGATAGTGGCTATTCTTAAATTCTTTACTCAGCCATGATTCAGAAAATCCGAATTTTTATGTGTTTATTATATACTGTCCCATAACTGAAATCAAGGACATCTCTGTCACAATTAAAAAAGTTATATGATCTGCTACCAATGATTAGAATCATTCCTAACCTTAGTTGTACAGAACGTATAACTACATGTCATTATTTAAAATTACAATCTTCTTCATGATCATTAATCATTCCGGAAGCTTGCATGAAAGAATAGATTGTTGTTGGTCCTAAAAATTTGAAACCTCGTTTTTTTAAGTCCTTAGCTAGACTCACTGATAAATCAGTTTGAGTTGGTACTGGATGTTTATGGTTTACAAGGTTGTCAATCGGTTTTCCACCTACAAAATCCCAGAGATAAGCATCAAAGCTACCAAATTCTGCTTGTACTTTTTGCACAGCTTGGGCATTATTGACAGTTGCTGCAAGTTTCAGTTTATGGCGGATAATTTGTGGATTCTCTAAAGCGGCAGCCATTTCGTCTTGACTAAACTGAGCCACACAACTAATGTCATAGTTATGAAAAACTGCATTAAAGGCTGGCCTTTTTCGCAAAACGGTCAACCAAGAAAGTCCTGCCTGATAAGATTCTAAGCAAAGCAATTCAAAAAGTGCTTGATCATCATGTATTGGTTTGCCCCACTCAACATCGTGGTAATCGCAATAGAGAGGATTGTCAGTAGGTACCCAAGAACAGCGTTTCATAGATTAACCTTTCATTAACATTTTCAGCGCAGATTTGATATATTGCTCAGCTGTTTCGTCAGTTCCCTCAAAGAAGGCACGGATTTTCTTCAATTCAGTTGCTTTATAACCTAGAGCCAGGAGAGCCTCGATAGCTTCATCAAGCTGTTGATTACCAGCAGCACTTGCCTTACTTGACAGTGCCTTGTCACTTGGTGCTTCGACAAATTTCCCAGATAAGTCTAAAATCATTTGCTGCGCTGTTTTCTTACCAATTTTAGGGAACTTCATTAAGTATTTGATGTCACTGTTATCAATGGCCATTACTAATCCTTGGTTGTCGTCGACGGCGACAATAGCTAGCGCTGTCATTGGACCAATTCCTGAAACCGAGATAAGTTTAAGAAAGACATCTTTTTCCTCTTCTGTGTGAAAACCAAATAAGAGGTGAGCGTCCTCACGAATGACCTGGTGTAAATAAATAGTGACCTTCTGATTGACACTGTCAGAAAAACTATAGGGATTTGCAACATAGATAATATAGCCCAAACCGTTAGCTTCGACCACAATATATTTAGCAGTAATTTTAGTTAATTGACCTTTTATATAATCAAACATCTTAAACCTTTTTCTTCATTTTGGCGGATAGGACAATTAAGTAAAGTCCTAAAGTGGCAATAATAATAAATGCAATTTGGACGCCTAGACGACCTGTAAAGTGACTGATAGAAACTGTAAACCCAGCTAAGATTGCTCCTAAAGGCTGAGCCATTGAGACAAAGCCTGTATAGGAACCAATCTTTGACTGGTCCATCATTTCTGCTCGCAAGACCTGATTGGCTGGAACATTAATCATTTCTCCTATTGTAAAAATAATTACAGCAAGCCAAATCCAAATAAACTGGTTAAAAGAGAATGATAATAACATGCCAAATGAAAAGACAAGTGAACCAATAATTAATTGTTGTAATAAATCCCATTTTTCAGTTAATCTATTGACGAACGCCATTAAGGTAACTATTAAGGCTGTGTTGGTCAGAACCATTAATGACAACATCTTAGCACTGGTGATGGTATAGCCAAAAAGTTCTGTTGGTACAAAATGCAATTTGAGGTGTACAGGAACATAATTATCCATTTGCATCCAGATACATGAAAAGAGAATTGAACCAATGGTAAAGACGACAAAAGCTTTATCATTAAGCACTTGTCGATAATTCTTAAAAGTCCCAATAATACCGGTCTGGTGTTCAAATTGCTGGTCCGCTGGCTTAGTCTCCGCAAATTTATAGAAGGCAATAAAGAAACATCCCAAATTAACAATAAAAAGAGCTATCAATAATTCCCAAAAATAGTGGTCATAGAATAATCCGGAAATACCTGCTCCAAACATGACCGCAATATTAATAAACCAATAATTGATGGTGTAGACAAATCGTCTGTTGCTATTGTCTGTCAAGTCAATTAACATGGCTTCATAAGCTGGAGCATAAAATGATGAGGATAATTCTACCAATAAAATCCCAACAAAGGTAATCCAGGGAAGTAGGTGTCCTGGAATATTTGCCACTATCGTTAATAACCAATCTAGGGTGGAACCTACTGAACCAATGACAACAACCTTCTTTCGACCAATAGCATCTGATAAGTGACCACCATACAGGCTACCAA
This sequence comes from Streptococcus hongkongensis, assembly GCF_053206145.1. Classification (NCBI taxonomy): domain Bacteria; kingdom Bacillati; phylum Bacillota; class Bacilli; order Lactobacillales; family Streptococcaceae; genus Streptococcus; species Streptococcus hongkongensis. The sequence continues at coordinate 50,147 of NZ_JBRUGD010000015.1, read as the reverse complement.
CAAAACCAGTTAAACTGGTCACTATCATTAGAATACCTGTCCAAAATGTTCCAAAAAACTAGTATAATACATTGCCATAAATGGGAAAATGCTACTGCCTAAGGTTATTGTAATAAAGCGTACAAGCTGTCTAATCTGAATATCTCTGGATAGTTTGAAAAAATCTTTCATGATTTTCTTTCTAATATTTTCCTAAATCTCTCAAGCTAGTGTGATTTTCTTGAATCCGTCTGAACATTTTTTCCATATCCGCCTTGCTAAAGTTGATAAGAACAGGACGTCCATGTGGACAGTTATATGGATTTTTGCATTGGGCTAATTGCAAGAGTAATTGGCGTGCTGAGTAGTCATCTAAACTATGGTTTGCTTTAATGGACCGTTTACAACTCATCATGATGGCCAACTCTGCGCGATAGGTTTTAATGGAGACATTGTTGGTCAATAAGAGCATATCACACATTTCATAGACCCCGGATTCAATCTCGTCTTCTTTCATCCAAATGGGGTGTTCTCTGAGAATAAAAGTATTTTGACCATATTCTTCTAAGTTTATGCCAACTTGATTGAGTAAAGGCATTTTTTCTTGTAAGTTAATGAAATCTGATCCTGAAAACTCAAACAAATAAGGCACTAGCAATTGCTGTAAACTATTGTCAACCTGACCAATCTTCTCACGGTAATACTCATATTTAACACGTTCTTGAGCAGCATGTTGGTCAATGATAAACAAACCCTCATTTCCTTGAGCAAAAAGATAGGTTCCGTGCATTTGACCAAAATAATCTAATTCAGGGAAAACAGAAGCTTCTTCATTTTCCAGATTTTCAATTAGTTTTGATAATTTTTTCTGATTAGATAAATCTAAATCTGGGTGATTGACATCATCTTCATCCATTATGACCCGACTAGCATGCTTGACAGAGAATGAAGGACTCGGCTCTTCAACTACAGGATCAACTTCCTCTTCTCTCTTTACACCGCTGTCAACTACTTTACTTTGACTAGATTGGTTAGCTAGCTCTTCTTTGCTGCTATCAACAGTAAAGAAATCCCCTTTTTCTTTATCATAATAAAGTTTATTGGCTTGTAAAGGTAAGCTAGTTTGTTCATATTTAGTTTTATTTCTTGTCGTTGACTTGGCTAAATTTTCTAAAGCATCAGGAATCAAATCCTGTAAACGAAGACTCTCTGAAATTGCTGAACTAATTAGGCCCATCAACTCACGTTCTTTTGAGATTCGCACCTCCTGTTTGGTTGGATGGACGTTTACGTCAGCTAAATAAGGATCAATTTGAATATCAATAACGACAATTGGAAAACGCCCAACCATTAATTTTGAACCATAACCATCTAAAATTGCTCTGTTCAAGAGGAAATTTTTGATATATCGTCCATTAATTAATATAGTGATATAATTCCGATTTGCCCTGGTTAATTCAGGTAAACTAACATAACCCGAAACCTCAAAATCCAAATCAGCAGTTGAAATCTCAACCATTTTCTTAGCCGTATTAATCCCATAAATACCTGCAATAGCTTGTTTTAAATCAGAGGTTCCAGATGTCTTGGTTAACTCCCTGCCATCACAAATTAATGTAAAGGCTACTTCTGGATGAGCTAAACTGAGACGATTGACAACGTCCACAATATGCGCAAGCTCAGCTTGCAGACTCTTCATGTATTTCAAACGAGCAGGAGTGTTGAAAAAGAGATCTTCAACTTTAATTTTTGTTCCTACAGGTGTTGAGACTGGTTCAATTGATTCAATTTCGCCACCTTTAGAAACTAGCTGATTCCCATGTTCTGCTTCAGCTGTCGCTGATTTAATCGTCAGTAAACTAATAGAAGCAATTGAAGGAAGAGCTTCACCACGAAAACCCAAGGTCCTAATTCGGAATAGATCACTTTGACTTTTTATTTTACTAGTTGCATGACGTAACAAACTAAGAGGAAGGTCTTCTTTTGACATCCCTTCCCCATTATCCGTAATGGTAATTGATTTAAGGCCTGACTCTTCAATCTCTATAGTAATTTGACTACTCTTAGCATCAATAGCATTCTCGACCAATTCTTTAACAACACTAGCTGGCCGTTCAATAACTTCACCAGCTGCGATCTGATTGGCGAGAACTTCTGGTAATTCCACAATCTTTTGCATCTTACTTTTTCCTCGCATTCTTATGGTCTATTATAACATAAAGCAAAAGGGCAATCTTCTATCAGATTGCCTCTTCTTATAAGTTCTTTTTCAGTTCATAGAGGGCTGTCATGGCCTCCATTGGGGTCATATTGACAACATCCATGGCTTTCAATTGCTCAATGACTGAGTTTACATCGCCTTCTGGGGCAAAGAGATCCAATTGTTGATTCTTGTCAGACTGTGCTGGTTGGGATTCCTCAGCATTAGCAACCCGTGTCAACTGAGTGGATTGGCCTTCTAGTTTTTGGAGAATAGCATCCGCTCGGTCTAGCAGTTCTTTTGGTAGCCCTGCAATTTTGGCCACGTGGATTCCGTAGGACTTATCCGCCGGCCCCTGAGCAATCTTATGTAGGAAGGTTACTTCCCCTTTTTCTTCCAAGGTTGCAACGTGCACATTTGTCAGGCTTATTAACCGGCTTGACAGCTCTGTCAACTCATGGTAATGGGTAGCAAACATAGTTTTTGCTCCCACGTGGTCATGGATAAACTCAATAATGGCTTGAGCTAGCGCCATGCCATCATAAGTTGCTGTCCCTCTTCCCAATTCGTCAAACAGAATTAAGGACCGTGGGCTTGCGCCTTTAATGGCTTGATTGGCTTCCATCATTTCGACCATGAAGGTTGACTGGCCAGAAATCAAGTCATCAGCTGCACCAATGCGTGTATAAATAGCATCAAAAACAGGGATCTCTGCAAGATCTGCTGCCACATAGGAACCCATTTGTGCCATAATACTGGTCAAAGCAAGTTGTCGCATATAAGTCGATTTACCACTCATATTAGGTCCTGTAATGAGTTGGATATTGGTATCTTGATCAAATTGAATGGTGTTGGGAATATACTCTTTGACGCCCATCACTTTTTCAACCACTGCGTGTCGACCGTTTATAATATTAATTTCTTGATGGTCAGTGAAAGTTGGTCGGATAAAGTGATTCTTCTCAGCAATAACTGCTAGACTCTGAAGGACATCAACAGCAGCTAAGGACTTTGCTAAGTGCTGAAGACGATCAATATAACTTTCAACACGCGTCCTTAATTGCATAAAGATATCATACTCAAGAGTTGACGACTCTTCTCTGGCTTCCAACATTTGTCCTTCAATTTTAGCTAATTCTGCGGTGCCATAGCGTTCAGAATTTTTTAAGGTTGCTTTCCTAAAGAAATGATCTGGAACAAGTGACAAGTTGGAGTTGGTCACATGGAAATAATAACCATCTTTTTTATTGTAATCAATTTTAAGATTGTTAATACCACTTGCTTGGCGCTCTTTCATTTCAATGTCAGCTATCCAGCCAGTACCTTCTTTCATGACTTTTCGATAGTGATCTAATTGTTGGTCAAAACCAGTTCTGATGATATTGCCTTCACTAATAGTTGCTGGCGCATCTGGGGCAATAGCCGATTGAATCAGGTGTTCTAATTCTGGTATTGGATCTATCCCTGCAATCAGCTCCTCTAAATGAGGACTAGCCATACTTTCCAAGATTGCCTTAATTGTTGGTACTTGGGCTAGGGTATGTCCCAATTGCAAGAGATCTTTGGGATTAACTTTACCAAATGAAACACGGCTTGACAGTCTTTCAATATCATAAACGCCTTTTAAGCTATCACTTAAATCTGATCGTTCAATGAAGTTATCCAGGAAAACTTGAATAATTTCTTGACGCTGTATAATTGCCTCTTTACTGATTAGAGGATGATCAATCCAAGCTCGTAGAAGACGCATCCCCATTGCAGTCTTGGTTTGGTCTAATAACCAGTAGAGACTACCATGTTTCTTTCCAGTCCTAGCATTTTCTAATAAGTCCAAACTTGATTTAGTCGCATAGGACATTTGTAAATAGTCTTTTATTTCATAGTGCACTATTTTTTGCAAATGAATTAAGTCACGCATTTGCGTGTGGTGAACATAGGCTAGTAATTTACTTGCGACCATTTTTTCAATAGCTGAGAGATTATTATCTAGCAGTTTGCTACCATCTATTTCTTCTGTTTCATAAGATAGCAAGAGATTGTATTGTTTAACTAAAATCTCTTCTTCTTGATCAGTTAGTTCATATCCAACCAGAACTTCTCTGGCTTTCAAATTTAAGATTTCACTGCAGATGCTTGCAAAATCTTCTAAAGCAGTTACAAAGAATTCCCCAGTAGCTAGGTCCATATAGGCTAATCCATAATTGCTACCATTATAGTCAATGGCTACTAAGAAGTTATTGGAACTTGTTGGTTTGGCTGAATCAACAACTGTTCCCGGAGTAATCACTTGGACCACTTCACGTTTAACAACGCCGACAGCTTTTTTGGGATCTTCCATTTGTTCGGCAATAGCTACTTTATAACCTTGTTCAATTAAGACATCGATATATTGTTGTGCTGAATGGTGAGGTACGCCTGCCATTGGAATTGGGTTTTCAGCATTTTTATTGCGACTGGTTAAGCCAATTTCTAGTATTTGTGCTGCTTTAACAGCATCTTCATAAAATAATTCGTAAAAGTCACCCATCCTAAAAAGCAAAAAAGCATCTGGATAATTTTCTTTTATGTCCAGATACTGTTGCATTCCAGGAGAAACTTTAGGTTCGGTCATCCTTCATCTCCTTATTAATTTTCTCTTCAATGGTTTTGGTTACATATTGAATTAAATCACTGGCATCTTGCATTTTTTGTCTATAATCATCAATTAATAGCTGATTTTCTAAGCTATCTTGCAATTTTCTAGCTTCCATCTCTGACTGTTTAGCCGCATTTGTTTTTTCAAATTTATTAAATAAGAGGGCATTCTGCTGATTAAATTTCATCAAATAAGCATCCTTCTTATATTTTTCTAAAAACTGGCTATTTTGACTAATAGCTTTAAAATCCTTAATGCTACTGTGGTTCTCGATTGCCTCAATTAATTGGTTTAATGACTCTTGATAATGTGTCATAGGCTGGCAGCCAGATCTTTTTCATATCTTTGGGCAATTTCTTCATTGCGACAAATAATTAATAAGGTATCTGCGCCAGCAATTGTTCCCAAAACATCATCAATATTATCACTATCAACTAGGTTAGCTAAAACATCTGCCTCCCCAAGATTAGTATGTAAGACAAGCATAAAACCAGCTCGGTCAACCTTTTGAACATAGTATCTAACATCAGGACTAAAAGGTGTTGCCATTGGTTCTGATAAACTATAATATAATTTTCCCTTATCATCTCGTAATTTTAAGAGACCTATCTCTCTTAAATCTCTTGAGAGTGTTGCTTGGGTCACACTTATTCCTTCTTTTTGAAGGTAGGCTTTAATGTCTTCTTGGGTTCCAATATGCTGAGTTTGAATAATCTGCTTAATATGATTTTGACGCTCAATTTTATTCATAAGATTCCACCCTAATTGTATAATTATCCCCTAGATTATATCAAATTTCTCTTTTTTTTTCATCTTATTCTTATTAATTTTTAGGATATATCAATATATTTTACAGAGCAAATTGACTTTTTATCTATTTTTTCCAAAAATATTGTTTTTCTATCAAAATTTCGAGCTTTTTATTAATTGACTGTTTTACTGCTCAGATTTATGGTATAATTTCTCAATCGATTGCTCGTTTATTTTATTAAAATATGATAAAATGAAGTGACAAACTATTTTAGGAGAATACAGATGGATACTAAAACTCTCGTTGCAAATGAAATTGCAAAAGTTGTTCCAGACTTGGAACAAGATACCATTATTAACTTAATTGAAACACCAAAAAATTCTGAAATGGGTGACTTAGCCTTTCCAGCCTTTAGCTTGGCAAAAGTCCTTCGTAAAGCCCCTCAAATGATTGCAAGTGAGCTTGCTGAAAAAATTAATGCAGATCAATTTGAAAAAGTTGTTGCTGTGGGTCCATATATTAATTTTTTCTTAGATAAAGCACTCATCTCACAAGAAGTATTGAAGGAAGTTATTACTGAAAAAACTGATTTTGGTCAACAACACATTGGAGATGGTCAAAATATTACTCTAGACATGTCTAGTCCAAACATTGCTAAACCTTTCTCAGTAGGCCACTTACGTTCAACAGTTATTGCTGATTCAATTAGCTCAACTTACAGAAAATTAGGCTATAATACTTTCAGAATCAATCACTTAGGTGACTGGGGTAAACAATTTGGGATGTTGATTGTTGCTTACAAGTTATGGGGTGATAAAGCTACTGTTGAGGCAGATCCCATTGCTGAACTTTTGAAATTGTATGTCCGTATCAATGCCGAAGCAGAAGAAAAACCTGAGCTTGACGAAGAAGCACGTCAATGGTTCAAGAAACTTGAAGATGGCGATGAAGATGCTTGGGAGCTTTGGAAATGGTTCCGTGATGAAAGTTTAATTGAGTTTAATCGTATTTATGACAAATTAAACGTTTCCTTTGAACATTTCCATGGTGAGTCTTTCTACAATGACAAAATGGATGAAGGAATCCAAATCCTTGAAGAAAAAGGGTTACTAAAAGAATCAAAAGGTGCTCAAATTGTGGATCTTGAAAAATATGATCTTCCACCAGCACTAATCAAAAAATCGGATGGTGCTACACTTTACATCACTCGTGATATGGCGACAGCTATGTACCGTAAACGTACATTTAATTTTGTAAAAAATATCTATGTTGTAGGTCAGGAACAGTCTCATCACTTTAAACAACTTAAAGCAGTTCTTAAAGAAATGGGATTTGACTGGTCTGACGACATGGTTCACGTTTCATTTGGTCTAGTAACTAAGAATAAGAAAAAATTATCAACACGTAAAGGTAATATCATCTTACTTGAACCAACACTTGACGAAGCAGTTGCTCGTGCTCTTACTCAGATTGAAGCAAAAAACCCTAATTTGGAAAACAAAGAAGAAGTTGCAAAACAAGTTGGTATTGGTGCCATTAAATTCTATGACTTGAAAACTGATCGTGACAACGGCTATGACTTCGATTTAGAAGCGATGGTATCATTTGAAGGTGAAACTGGTCCTTATGTTCAATATGCCTATGCACGTATTCAGTCAATTTTACGCAAAGCTAATTTTACTCCAGATGCTAGTGCCAACTATTCACTAAATGACTCTGAAAGCTGGGAAATTATCAAGTTATTGCAATCATTCAGTAAAATAATCAAACGTTCTGCTGATAAATATGATCCTTCAATCATTGCAAAATATGCTATCCAGTTAGCCCAAGCGTTTAACAAATACTATGCACACACTCACATTCTTGATGAGAGTGATGAACGTGACAGTAGATTAGCCCTATGCTACTCAACCGGTATCGTCCTTAAAGAAGCCCTTCGTCTACTTGGCGTTGAAGCACCAGAAAAAATGTAAAAAAAAACAGTTCCTTGTGAACTGTTTTTTTTTAGACTGGCTTATCATAATTCTTGCGGCGAATTTTGAAATCTGAACTAATCACTTCATCAACATCAACAATTGAAATAAAGGCATCCGGATCAAGATCAGCCAAAATCCGTTTAACATCTCTTACTTCATTTGGACTTAAGGTAATATACATGACATTGTACTCATTTCCAGAGTAAGCCCCTTCACCTTTCAAATAGGTAACCCCTCGATTTATTTCTGTTAGAATTGCTGAGGCAGCTGCTTTAGAATGTTTTGTAATGATTATCATACCACGAATAGTGTAGCCTCCATTTTGTACAACTGTAATGACTTGACTAAATACAAATGAAGCGACCAAAGTATACAGCATATGTTTCAAATCAATATATGATAAGGATGCTACTAAGACCAAGGCATCAATGAAAAGCAAAGTCTGGCCCAACTTAATTCCAAACTTTTCTTCTGCAATACGACCAATAATATCAGTCCCACCAGTCGTTGCTCCATAACGAAAAACAATGCCACTACCAAGTCCTGCACACAGACCTGCAATAACAGAAACTAACATCATATCTTGTTCTAATCCCATAGCAATAGGAATCTTCTGCCAGAGCCAGATGAAAATAGACATTGTAACTGTTCCATATATTGTCAAGAAGAGCGACCGCTTCCCAAAAATTTTAGCCCCTAAAATAAATAAAGGAATGTTTAGAATTAGAGATGAATAAGCTGGATTGATACCTATCATGGCATGCAAAATCAAGGTAATACCGGCTACTCCACCTTCTGCCAATCGATTTGCCATATTAAAATTAACAAAGCCAAAGGCATAGATAGCTACTCCAAGTGTTATCAGCACTAGTTTTCTTAGTTTATTTAAGACTTCCATATTAGTCATTACCTTACCTCATACTTCCACAAAAAACTAGTTGCTTCAATATGAGGCAAACTAGCTATTTCTTCTTTTTCCGATTTCTCGGTCTATTAATAATAAAATCAGGACTATTAATTTCATCCATATCAAAAATTGATATAAAAGCTCTTGGGTCAATTTCATTAACAACAGCTTTCAGTTCTCGAACATCAGTTCGACTTAGAGCTGCATAAATTACTTTCTTTTCTTTTGCAGAGTAAGCCCCTTCACCATTCAAATAGGTTAACCCTCTACCCAGTTCATCCATAATAAATGCGGAAATTTCAGAGTAACATTCTGACACGATAATGGTTCCTCGAACAGAATAGCCACCATTTTGAACCAAATGTGCGATGCGTCCATACATAAAACTTGCTATCAATGCGTACATCATATCGGGTAAAGAAATATAGGTTAAAGAAACAATCATGACAAAAACATCTATTCCTAGCAGAGCTTGGTTTAACTGTAAACCAAATTTAGTTTCTACCATTTTAGCAATAATGTCAGCTCCACCGATTGTACCGCCTGTCCGGAAGACTATCCCACCGCCAATACCACCAATAATCCCTGCCATTAGTGAAACCACTAAGCTGTCATGATCTAAATCAATCTTCAGAGGAATTTGTTGAAACACCCAAACAAAGAGGTACATCGAAACAATTCCTGTGACAGTATAGACCGTTGATCGTTTTCCAAAATATTTGATGCCAAGAAAAACTAAGGGAAGGTTAATCAAATAACCTGTAATAGTTGGATTAATATTAAAGAGTGCCCTAGCAACCAATGTTAAACCTGCTAAGCCATTTGCGGCAATCCTATTTGCCATATAGAAATAAACAAATGCAAAAGCATAAATTCCTGCTCCTAAAATAATAAAGCAGAAATTTTTGATTTGTAACTTATGATCTATAGGCATATTATCTCCTGTTTTTTCTAATCATCAACAAACTTACCAATAATACGTACATTCTCTGCAATTGATATAAAAGCATTAGCATCAGCTTTGGCCATGATACATTTAAAATAGTTATATTCTTCTTGTGTTAAGATTGTTATCAATACTGATTTATGAATATGTTTGTAAGTTCCTTCTGCATCATTGATACAAGTTACTCCTCGATGAAGTTTCTTATGAATTGCAGCAATAACGCGATCAGGATGCTCTGTCACAATCATTGCCTGCATTTTTTTCTGCTTAGTATACAAAGCATCAGTCACACGGCTAGAAACGAAGATCGAAACCATTGAGTAAAGAGCATATTGCCAACCAAAAATAATCCCCGCTATTATGAGAATAACGCCATTGACTGCCAATGAAATACTACCGACGTCTCGTCCTGTTGACTTTCGCAGTGTTAACCCGACAATATCAGTCCCACCACTTGAAATTCTTGACCGTAGGGAATAACCAATCCCTAACCCCATCACCAATCCCCCAAAAATAGCATTAATTAAGGGATCGGTGGTTAAGGTAATCTGTGGCATTAATTGGATAAAAAGGGAGCTCATACTAACTGTGATAAAAGTAAAAATGGTAAATTTATGACCAATTTTATACCAAGCTAGTAACATTAGTGGCACATTTATGATGTAGTAAGCAACAGAAATTGGAAATACAAACCCAAAAAATCTATCCGACAAAGCAGATACAATCTGTGCCAAACCTGTTGCCCCACTGGCATAGACATGACCTGGTTGGTAAAAAATATTAACAGCAATACTGGATAAAATCCCGTAAAGTAAAGAAGCTGAAATCTTCTCTGCATATTTTTCCTTAGAAATACTTCTTAATGTATTTAATAAACCAACACGTTTGGCGCCTCTACTAATCACGTATTTTACCCGTTTTTTATAGGGACTTTTCTTATAAATAGTTTTTTTATAAGTTGTTTTTTTAATCATGATTTTGTATTTGTAAACTTAATTCCTCTAATTGTTTAACAGAAACTGAACTTGGCGCTTGTGTCATTGGGTCTGACGCTTTATTATTTTTAGGGAAAGCAATCACTTCACGGATATTATCTTTGCCTGCTAATAACATAACAAAACGGTCAAGTCCAATGGCCAATCCACCGTGTGGTGGGAACCCATAATCCATGGCTTCTAACAGGAAGCCAAATTGTTCATTGGCATCTTCTTCTGTAAAGCCTAGGGCTTTGAACATGTTTGCTTGCATGTCTTTTTGATTAATACGAAGGCTACCGCCACCTAATTCATAACCATTAAGAACAATATCATAGGCTACGGCGCGAACTTTGGCAAGATCGCCATTTAAGTAGTCGACTGTTTCTTTTGTTGGCAAGGTGAATGGGTGGTGAGCTGACATATAGCGATTTTCTTCTTCAGACCATTCAAACATTGGCCAGTCAACAACCCATAAGAAATTAAATTGTGATTGATCGATTAAATCTTGTTCTTTAGCAATGCGTGTCCTTAACGCACCTAGTGTATTATTAGCTACTTCTAAACTATCTGCCACAAAAAGGATTAAATCGCCTTCACCAGCAACTAAGTGACTTGTTAATTGATCAGCAACTGGCACTAAGAATTTAGAAACTGGACCAGTTAATTGTCCATCAACAACTTTTGACCAAGCTAAGCCTTTGGCACCAAATTGTTTAGCGTACTCAGTCAATTTATCAATGTCCTTGCGTGAGTAGCTGTCTGCTTTGCCTTTGACAACAATTGCTTTTACTGTTTCTGCTTGAGAGAAGACTTTAAAGTCAACATCCTTTACAAGTTCAGTAAGGTCTTGTAAAAGCATCTCAAAACGGGTATCTGGTTTATCTGAACCATATTGGTTCATTGCTGTGTCATAAGCCATCCGTGGGAAAGGTAGCGTAACATCAATACCTTTTGTTTCTTTCATGACTTTAGAAATCATACCTTCAACAATATCTTGAATCTCATTGTCATCAAGGAATGATGTTTCTAAGTCAACTTGGGTAAATTCTGGTTGACGGTCACCGCGAAGGTCCTCATCACGGAAGCATTTAACAATTTGATAATAACGGTCAAAGCCTGAGTTCATCAACAACTGTTTTGTGATTTGTGGACTTTGTGGTAAGGCATAAAAATGGCCTTGGCTAACACGACTTGGCACCAAGTAATCACGCGCACCCTCAGGTGTTGATTTTGTTAACATTGGTGTTTCCACATCAATAAATTCTAAGTCATCAAGATAATTGCGGATTGAATGGGTTACCTTAGCACGTAATTTGAAATTTTCTAACATCTCTGGACGGCGCAAATCAAGATAACGATAACGTAAGCGCGTGTCATCACTGACTTCCACTTGGTCTTTGATTTCAAATGGCGTTGTTTTAGAAGTATTCAAAATAGTTAAACTTATTACTTTCAGTTCAACTTGTCCAGTTGCTAAGTTGTCGTTGGCTTGTTGACGCGCTTCAACTTGACCAGTTACTTCAATCACATATTCACTTCGTAAACCTTCAGCCATAGCCATAAGCTCACTTGAAACTTCCTCTGGATTAATAACAAGCTGCATGATTCCTTCACGATCTCGTAAGTCGATAAAAATAAGACCACCTAAGTCTCTACGACGACTTACCCAACCTTTTAGGGTGATTTCTTGTCCGATATGTTCTGATCGAACACGTCCTGCATACATGCTTCGTTTCATTCTATTACTCCAATACTTTTTTAGTCCCTACCATTATAACAAAAAGGCACTAAAAACCCCACCTTTTACGAGGACTTTCTGAAAATCATTGAGAAGATTATGGTTCACAGTTTTACAAACAGAAAAAGACGTGAAAACTCTCACGTCTCCTCTATTTTTAATTTAGTTTTGCTAGCACAGCTGCAAAGTCAGTCATTAATTCTTCAAAAGTTACCGCTAACTCTTGACGCGTTTGATTGTTTTTGATGGTCACCTTACCAGCCTCAACTTCACTGTCACCTAAAGTGATAATGGCTTTAGCTTTAAAGACATCCGCGGACTTGAATTGTGCTTTAATCTTACGACCTAGATAGTCACGTTCTGCTTTAAATCCTTGACGACGGATGGCATGAATTAACTCTAGGGCTTTGCTATTGGCCCCATCCCCAAGAACAGCCATATAAAGGTCTAAGTTTTCTTCAATTGGAAGCTCAATTCCTAATTTGTCGATAATCATTAGGAGACGCTCTAAGCCAAGTCCAAAGCCGAATGCAGCTGTTTCTGGTCCATCGAAGTAGGTTACTAAACCATCATAACGACCGCCACCACAAACTGTCAATTCAGATCCTTCAATTTCGGTGATGACTTCAAAAATCGTGTGATTATAATAATCCAAACCACGAACCATATTAGTGTCAATCGTGTAAGAAATACCTAACATATCTAACATGTCACGAACACCGTCAAAGTGAGCCTGACTTTCTTCATCCAAGAACTCTAAGATAGATGGCGCATTTTTAACGGCTTCAATATCCTCTTTTTCTTTAGAATCCAAAACCCGTAACGGATTTTCTTCTAGACGACGTTGACTATCTTTTGATAAATTTGCTTTTAGTGGTGTTAAAAAGTCAATTAACGCTTGGCGATAAGCTGTGCGACTTGAAGGATTTCCTAAGCTGTTAATCGACAGTTTCAGATTAGGGATACCAAGTGCATCAAACAAATCATAGGCCATAGCCATTGTTTCAACATCTGTAGCAGGATTAGCTGAACCAAAGCATTCTACCCCAATCTGATGGAATTGACGAAGGCGACCTGCTTGTGGACGTTCATAACGAAACATTGGTTCAATATAGTACATTTTAAGTGGCTTTTGCACTTCTGGAGCAAATAGTTTATTTTCCACATATGAACGCACAACAGGAGCTGTACCTTCTGGACGTAAAGTAATGTGACGACCACCTTTATCATTAAAGTCATACATTTCTTTAGAAACAATATCAGTCGTATCACCAACTGAACGACTGATGACTTCATAGTGTTCAAACATAGGTGTTCTAATTTCACCATAATTGTACTTTTTAAATGTTTCACGTGCAACTTGTTCAACATACTGCCATTTGGCAGCTTCTGCAGGAAGAATATCCTGAGTTCCTTTTGGTTTTTGTAATTTCATTTGATAAGATACTTGGAGTTTTCGAGCTATAACCAACTGTTATGAATAGCAAAACATTGTCCTTGCCATCCCCCTTAACTCTATCCTTTCTTTAACATTTAATCATTATTATTTTACCACAATTTACCTATGCTAACACTAATCACGAAGATCAAATTTTCGCAGATTTCCAAATTGTCTAGTCGGCTTTCCATGTTCAAAATGTCCTGACAAGTAATTTTCAAAACTGTAACCCAATTTGACCGCCGCTTCAAAGGCTAAACCTCTCTTATAATTAAACCAAAACTCAACTAAAGGTGAAATTAAGTAGAGAAATATCCCAAATTGGTTGAATACCAGAGCTAAAAGCATCACAAGCACATCCATAACTGAAAACAAATATAAGCGTTTTTGGTAAAACAGATGAACTTGTTGACGTCGTTTTGAAATAGCAACTTCTAAATTATCTGTAGTAAGTCGAATAGTCATGATATTTAGCAAGAGACCTGTTAGCAAATTAATGATGCCAAAAAATAAGATAGCAACCCACTTATCTGAAAAGGACACTAACATTTTTGTAGCCAGAGGAAATAGTGCTAACATCATATGCGCAATAACATCTTGGATAAAAGATGAAAAGCCCACACTGTCAACATTACTAAAGACTTGAGTCCGTCGATACCAAAAATTAAAGACAATCAAAAATGAAATTAAAAAGGTTCCCACAGCATAAGCAAAATTTGGTAATTGATGAATGCTTGCAGGAATTTTTATTTCCAAAACCAAAATTGTCATAACAATGGCAATAATAGCATCACTAAGGGCATCAAACCTAGAAATAATATGTTTCATTTGTCATTCTCCATAAATTGATACTTCATCATACCACGACGAAAAGTCTTTTCAAACTATTCCTACTTAAATTTAGAAAAAAAGTGTCAAGTAACTTTACTTTACAAAAAAGATATGATATCATGTTAAAGTTGATGAAAATCACGTAACTAAAAAATGAATATGGGTCCCTAGTAACTCTAATAATCTCCTGAACATTCTTATATTCAGAGATATGACGATCACTACTATGATAAGCCCTACATAATTTAATCGGAGGATAGAAAAAATGGCAGTTCCTGCACGTCACACGTCTAAAGCTAAAAAGAACAAACGTCGTACTCATTACAAATTGACAGCTCCATCTGTACAATTCGACGAAACTACTGGAGATTACTCACGTTCTCACCGTGTATCACTTAAAGGATACTACAAAGGACGTAAAATCGCTAAAGCTAACGAAGCTAAATAATAGAAGGGAGATACCATGCGCGTAAATATTACACTTGAACACAAAGAATCTGGTGAACGCTTGTACCTTACTTCAAAAAACAAACGTAACACTCCAGACCGTCTTCAATTGAAAAAATATTCACCAAAATTACGTAAACACGTAACTTTTACAGAAGTTAAATAATTGAACATAAGAAAACCTATGAAAAATTAATTTTTCATAGGTTTTCTTTTGTATTTAATAAATCTTTCAGTTTTCTCTGACATAATGTGTTTCATATTCAATATAGTAATCAATTGTGAGGAATACCATGAAACATAAACTGTCATTTTATAGTCTAGAAATAAGCTTTTTACTTTTTTTAGCTTTAGCATTTGCACTTGTTTTTCAAAAAAACACTATTCAAGGTGATGATTATCATCTATTAGGTATGTTAAGTCGCTTTGATTCTACTAGTGCAACTAGCTTTTTTAAACTAATCACAATCATTAGTAGCCCAGCTATTGTAACCATATTAGCTCTAGCCATTATTTTATTAATAAGACCATTCAGTCTTAAAAAAACAATTCTTTTAATGACGTACTATTTAGGTACGAGTGCACTAGGAGTAGGCTTAAAATATCTTTTTTCAAGACAAAGACCTAATCATCAATTACTGGCTGATACAGGTTATAGTTTTCCAAGTGGTCATACTTTGTGTATTCTTCTTCTCTTTTTCTTATTACTTTACTTATTAAAAAAAGATATCAAGTCTCTAACATCACTACTCATACTCTCTTTAACGGCCATTTTTGCACTTTTAGTTATATTATCTAGGCTCTATCTTCGAGATCATTTCCCAACTGATATTTTAGCTTCACTCTTACTAAGTATTAGTGCCTACTCAGCTTTACTAACTCTAACACCTTATATCAAGGACTAAGTGGCATTAGTAATGTGTTATAATCTAATAGTATGATACATTTTAAAATAGTTAAGAGGTACTCTTGTGAATAAATTTTGTCAGGAATGTGGACAGGAATTGATTGAAAAGGAACTTGAATATGAAGGTATGGCACCTTTTTGTCAACCTTGTGAAAGCTTCCGTTTTCCTCTCTATAACGTTGCTGTTAGCATCATTACCATCAATAAAACCAATGGAAAGATTTTACTGATTCAACAGTATGGCCGAGCAAAAAAAATTCTAGTTGCCGGCTATGTCAACCATGGTGAACGTGTTGAAGATACGGTCCTTAGAGAATTGAGAGAGGAAACTGGCTTAACTGCTAGCACTATCCAATTCAACCAGACCCAGTTCTTCCAACCCTCAAACACCCTCATGTGTAACTTTACAGCCTTTGTTGAAGATGACAGCGACTTCTCACCTAATCATGAAATAGACGATTATTACTGGTACAGCCCTGAAGAAGCTAAGGCTAATATTTTCCCAAATAGCCTTGCTGAAAAGTTTTTAACCGCCTATCTTGCTCAAAACTAGCAAAAGAGACCAGAACTGGTCTCTTTTTTGACTGTCAACTTCAATACATGCTATTCATCTTTGCTTTCTTTCTCAAGACCTAAGTGATAGAGGCGGTAGCTAAAGTAGGCGACAAATAGTGCTGCGCATGCAATATAAAAAAGCAAATCCTTAAGAGACTTAAGGTAAAGAGCCATAAGAAATGTCAGAATACACCTCATTAATAACGCTAGACGCGTATCTTCCACTTGGTTAAGTTTAAAGAAACAATAACGAATGAGGAGAACAAGAGGTGAGAAAATGTGAATCAGAGCTAGTAAAAGAAATTGTTGCTGACCAAACAGTTTTTCTGTGATGCTCTTTTGTATTTCTGGTTCAATATCAAGTTCTTTGTAAAGCAGTTTTAAAGAGACCTGATCAGGGATACTTTTCCCTAATTCCCATTTTGAGATGGTTTGTCTGGCGACATAAATCTTATCTGCTAGGTCTTGTTGAGTTAGCCCTTGTTTTTTGCGGCCTTCTTTGATAACTTGTGAAATGTCCATAATTTCCTCAATACTTTATTTTTTTATTGTTACTAAATCATATGTAACCGATACAAGGAGTATAAGATCAATAATAATGTGATGTGGCCTGTAAATCATGATAGCTAAAATAATTCCAATAATGATTAATCGACTCAATCTTGGGTAGGCATTTATCAATTTAACTAAAAAGTGAAAGAGTGGAGGAATCACGAGCCCTGCAAGGCCAAATAAGAATATCCAAATAAGACTTTTATTGTTTCTTTTAATAAATTGTAGCATAATCTACAACCTCCTTTATATTTCTATGGCAAGTATAGGTTAGAAATATCAAAAAATCACGCAACGCAAGACGAAAATGGCGCAACGTTATAATAAAGACAATATTTTGACCATTCAGAACCTATTTCGACCATTTGAGAATTTTCAATAATTCAGATAAATTTTCCTTTATGTGTACTTGTGAGCGCGTCACAATATTTTTTGGAGAAATTTCAATGGAAATACAAAAATTTCATAACTATACAGTTCTCTCTTTAGATTCTTTAGAATCAATTATTGGAGGAAAATAAAATTTTCTCTGATATTGATTTTGTTGGACTTGTTCTGATGAATTTATTAGTAATATGTGAAATTGGACTAGGAATCTTTTGCCTCCATCAAATGAAAAAAAGTTATATTTTAAGTCTTAAAAAGATTAAACTAAAAGACCTATTAATCACCATTATTATGGTAGGGCTTCTATTTTTATGGCAAAATTATATAGAAAATTCCGGTTTTTATCAAAAACAACCAAGGAGTGGAAATAGTTCTTTTACCATGATTGAGAATAACCTAGTGCTCTATATTTGGTATTACTACAGACGACTTGTTTAGGGCCTATATACGAAGAACTGATATTTAGAGGGGTATTAATGACATCCATTTTTGAAAATTCTAAATATTATTTAGACGTATTACTGTCAAGCATGTTATTTGCTTATGTTCACCAAATTAATGGTAAGTTTAATTGGCAAATTTATGAAGTTTATTTTGATTTTGGACTCTGATTATCTATACTTTTTAAAATCACAAAGTCACTTTTTCTCTCAGTTATTGTTCATATGACAATCAACCTGATATCATCTAAGGAAGTCATTATATATCCTTATTATTATTTTTTAAATGCAATAAATTAATCGTAAGTTATTGTCTCAATTATTTCATCTCACAATATCTTTTAGCCAGTGCTTTAAATGAACTATCTATCTTTTTATGATACAATTAATGTATTATTTTTTTGGAGGATTGTATGGGTTCAATTGTAGGAAGAGTAATCAAGGGAATGATTATTGCCTTAGGCTTTATTTTACCAGGTGTTTCAGGTGGCGTTCTCGCTGCTATTTTAGGGATCTATGAAAGGCTAATTAACTTTTTGGCACATATCAGAGATAACTTTATGCAAAACTTGCTCTACTTTCTTCCAGTTGGGATTGGTGGCATCATCGGGATTGCCCTCTTTTCTTTCCCCGTTGAGTTTCTACTCAAACATTTCCAAGTTCCAGTACTTTGGGGATTTGCGGGAGCCATTATTGGGACTATCCCTAGTCTTTTAACAGAATCCACAAAAAAATCAAAAAGAGATTCTGTCGATGTCATTTGGTTCATAGGAACCTTTGTCATTTCCGGTCTCTTGCTCTATTTCTTAGATAATTTAGTTGGCACCTTACCTGTTAACTTCTTGACATTTATGATAGCTGGCATATTAATTGCTTTAGGTGTCTTGGTCCCTGGACTTAGCCCATCTAATCTGCTCCTTATCCTAGGCATCTACTCACCAATGCTCCATGGTTTCAAGTCATTGGATCTACTGGGCACCTTTTTCCCAATTGCCCTTGGAGGACTGATTGCCATGGTAGCCTTTTCAAAAGCAATGGATTATGCCATTCAAAACTACCATTCTAGAGTCTATCATTTTATCATTGGGATCGTTTTATCCAGTACACTCTTAATTCTCATTCCAAACACAGGTAGCAGCGAGGCCATCTCTTACGCGGGAGCTGGGCTAGCGACTTGGGGAATGGCTCTGCTATTATTCGGACTAGGAATCTGGCTCGGACTATGGATGAGTCAACTGGAAGACAAGTACAAGTAAGTAAGAATTCATGCGTTACAAAAAGAGTTGGGAAAATCCCAACTCTTTTAAAATAGCCAATTAATAATGACCACCGTGATAATAACCATCACCCCAGAAAACAAAGCAAAGCCAAGAACAATCACTGGTGTCTGATAAGGATACTTAGCATTCTCCTCAGCTTTTTCGATCTGGCTTAAGGGAATTCCTTGATCAAAAGCAACGAGTTCCTTATAAGTTCTAAGGTGATTGGCTTTTTTAAATTTTTCAACACGATCAGCATAAATCATAGCAACAATCGATAGAATAGCAAGTATCGCTATGCCGTACCAGTCGAAAAAATACACTAATGGGTAGGTAATCATTGGTAAACCAATCAGTAAGATTGTAAAGATAAGACTGTCTTTCTTATAATGTCCGATTTCTGTTTTACTAACTTCATTCTTCATTTCTGCAAGGTCTCCTTGAATTAATTCTTCAAGTGACACATGAAAGAGTTGACTCAGCAGTAACAGACTTTGGATATCTGGATAGGTTTTATTGGTTTCCCAGTTTGAAATGCTTTGTCGACTGACGAAAATTTTATCTGCCACTTGTTCTTGTGTTAAGCCTAGTTGCTTACGACGACTTGCGACTTGTTTCCCAAGTTCCATAAGTACCTCCTTTCCTTTAGCATACAATTCAAGGAAAATTTTTTCTATCAAAGGTCTTTGACATGACCCTATTTTCACCATATCAAAAAAGCTGCTTTACATAACTGTAAAGAAACTCGAAAAATTAAAAGTTTTCCAGAATAATTTCTTTAACTTCTTCAACTGTAAGAACTTTACCATAAGAAACAACATCTTCATCAAAAACAAGTGCTGGTGTTTGCATAACACCATAAGCTGCAATGTCACTAAAATCTGTAACATGCTTGATATTGACAAGTTTATTCATTTCTTTACAAGCCTGTAAAACGTTTTGCTCTAAAGTCATACACTTCTTACAACCAGAACCTAGAATTTTAAAAGTATGGTCAGACACTTCAAGAATGTTACCTTGAGAAGCTTTGCCACATTTGCAATTCCCGCATTTACATTCTTTTTCTTCCTTATTACTAAATAATCCCATGATTTTTCCCCTTTAAAAAATTAATCTTTGTAATATATTAAATAACCAATATTAGTCATCTGTTACTCTTTTACAGTGACAAATAAACTGCTCATCTTGACAAGCAAGATAATTGCCAACTAGTGTCAATAATGTTCTGTGAGCTTTTTTACTGAGTTGATAGTGCTTCCTCTTACCAACTTGTTTACTGTCAACAAGTCCAGATTGACAAAGTATTCGCATATGATAGGACAAAGCCGTCTGCGCAATAGAAAGTTTTTCTGATAGCTCACAGGCACAAATTTGACCCTGCTGTAAATACGTTAATATCCTTAATCTATTTATATCGCTTAATGCTTTGAAAAGCATGACATCAGATGTAATATCAGACATACGCGACCTCTCATATCAAAATATTTTTATATGTTTAGCATACACCTTTATACACTTTTTGGCAATCGTAAAAACAAAAATAAAAATATATAAAATTTTTACATATTAGTGTTGACAAAATTTTTCTTCAGCCTTATACTTTATATATAAAACATTTATATATAAAATTTAAATATGTGGCGAATAAGGAGGCTTCTATGTATTTTCCAACATCAGCAACCTTGATTGAGTATTTGATTATAGCTATTGTTAATAAGGAAGATTCTTATGGTTATGAAATTAGCCAAACCATTAAGTTAATTGCAAATATTAAAGAATCTACTCTTTATCCAATCTTAAAAAAAATGGAAAAAGAAAACTATCTAACAACTTATAGTCAAGAACATCAAGGCAGAAACCGTAAATACTATGCCATCACAGAAGAGGGCAAAAAACAATTCGACTATCTAAATCAGGAATGGCAAACATACACAGACAGTATTGCAGCTATTATCCAAGGGAGATTAAGACATGACAAAGACTGACTATCTCAATCAATTAAGTAAACACCTCAAAAAGCTACCTCAAAGTGATTATGAGGAAACAATGGACTATTACACAGAATATTTTGAAGAGGCTGGTCCAGAGAATGAAAGCCAAGTTATAGAGGAACTAGGTTCTCCGAAAGAAGCAGCTAGTGAAATATTATCAAAGTTATTAGACGAAAAAATTGATCATCGGAACAAAACACCTAAGTCAACAGTTACAATTATTTGGATAACAATATTAGCACTATTAGCAGCTCCACTTGCCTTCCCAATAGCTATGACTATCTTAGCTTTAATTTTTGCAGCTATTCTATTAGTTGCAGCACTCATCTTTACCTTAATTGCATTAGGGTTAACTTTCCTTATTAATGGTATGTTCATGATTATGGATAGCTTTTCATATCTGTCAACATCTTTGTCAAGTACACTTCTAAGTTTTGGAATCGGCCTAGCCATGATCGGTGGATCTATTCTATCAATTATGCTAGGATTTGATGCAATAAAAGAAATCATTCAAGCTAGCGCAAGGGCAATTAACTGGTTGATTAAGAGAGGTAGAAAATAATGAAAACATGGAAAAAAGTTGTTTATGGATCATCTCTTGTCTGTCTTATTTCAGGTATCGCATTAGGAACATACGGCTATCAGACTGGTGGAATGGATCATGTTGCACAAGCAAAAATTGAAAAGAGCAATCTGAAAGAAAAATCTAAAACTTTTGAGAGTGTCAAACAGATTGACATTAGTGCAAATATTTCTAGTGTGAAAATTATTGAGACTAACGATGCGAAACCAAGTATTCTCTATTACACTGATAAAAAAGTTCCAGTAGAAGTTTCCAATAATGGTGGCACATTAGTAGTAAAAGAAACCTCAAAACTAAAACACATCAAAGGAAAATTTAATTTTATCAATCTAAAAGATATTGCTAACTTTACAGGTAAGTTTACAATTGGGATGGATAGTCCTTATCACATAACAGTTAAGATACCAAAGGGTACTGACGTAAAATCACTAAAGACAACCATTGCACTTGGTGAACTCTACCTTGAAAATATTACAAGTCAACAAAGTGACCTCAGTTTAAATCTCGGCGAATTAACTCTTTCAAACTGTAAACTAACAAATGGTAATGTTGACCTTAAAATAGGAAGTATCAATGTGAATAACTGTCAATTGACAGACTTGACCGTTAAACAACAAACGGGAGATGCTTCAATTTCAGAATCACAAATGGATAATACCACCTTTAAACTCCAGATAGGTGATTTCAATGGAAGTTCATTAACATATCTCAATACCAATAGTCTTATAACTCAAGCTGGAGATGTCCATATTAAATTAGCAAAATATGATTTGACTGTAAACCCTAAGAAATCCATCGGTGATACTCAATTGACAACAATCTTAAAAAAAAGTTCTAATAATAGACTCGATATTAATACACAGGCTGGTGATCTAGAAGTACAATAAAAACAAGGAGTTTCTTCCTTGTTTTTTTTAAATAGCTACAAACTAATCAATGCTAAAATGGCAAATCCACCTTGTTTATATAATATTTTGTAATCCACTATAAGTGCCCCATAAATAGCTACTAGGATAACATTGATTAAAAATAAAGCAACAATATCAACAGTTTGTGCCAAAAATAAACCATATAAAAGAAAAAGTCCAATTATCCCATTATAAACACCTTGGTTCTTAAATAGTGATACAACAGTTCCATTTGACAAAGCTTCATGTGATAGCTTAAAAACGCGTTGTGTGGCCTTTGATTGCGTTGCAAATGTTTCGATATACATGATATATAACTGTTCTAGTGCTGCAAAAATTGTAAAAATAATTGTTAGGATGGACATGATTCAACTTCTTTCTATAGTAAATTAACAGCTACTACCTATAACTTAAAAAAAGTTTCAAGTAAAATCTCCAAAGTCGTATCAATTGTTAATAAATATGATAGAATATATTATACTATTTAGTACTAAGATAGCAAGATATTTGAATTTTCAACAAAAAACTCTACTAATAAAAGGAGATTTACATTGTCAAATAGAAAAGAACAAACAAAAAAAGCTCTACTTGACGCAATGGTAAAACTTTTGTCAACAGAAAGCTTCGATGACATTACGACTAAAAGATTAGCTGAAACTGCTGGTATTAGCCGTTCAAGTTTCTATACACATTATAAAGATAAATATGAAATGATTGACTCCTATCAAAAAATGCTAAGTCACAAACTAGAATTTGTTTTTGAAAAAGATTATGGTGACCGAGAGCAGATATTTCTTGAAATCTTCAAATTTTTAGCCAGAGAACAATTACTGTCAGCATTAGTTTCTGCTAACGGAACAAAAGAGATTCAAAGTTATATTATAAATAGAGTTCGACTCTTGATAAAAACAGATATACAAGAAAAAATTCCAAATCATAATATGACAGAAAAAGAAAAAGATTACCAGAGTATTTACCTAGCATATGCTTTCTTTGGAACATGTCAAGCTTGGGTAGCTAGAGGAAAAAAAGAAAGTCCTGAAGAAATGACCATTTTTGTGTTAAAAATGTTATCTATTAGTTGACAACTATCTTTACTTCACTGTCAACTTGTTTGTTTACACGTCTTAATATCGAATCAAGTAAACCATCAAAACATACCGAGTAATTGTAGCTGAGGTCAAACATATATTCTTTACATAGTTCTAATTTAGTTATTTTCTAGAGTCTTTTCTTATCTACCCCTTGTCACTAATTTAAGACTCTCTCAACCATAGATTGTAACATTCAGCGGTATATTGAAAGTCTCTGATACGCATTGACAGGTCATTTATATGTTTTTTTGTTCTTCTCTTAAAAATAAGTCAGATAGAACTCATATTTATCCTATATTTAAAAGTCACAACTTAAAAAATCCACTTTATTTAGTGGATTTTTTAATCTTATTTGAAGATGTTTTTTAAGTCAGACAAAGACTCTTTTCCCTTAGAAATCCCCTTTTCAAGAATGCCTTCAACCTCTAGTTTTTTATCGCCAAGTACCTTCCCTGCTGTCTCTTTTGCTTCGCCTTTAATTTCTTCGAATTTTGCTTTTGTCTTTTCATCTAACATAATAAAATTCTCCTTTTTGTTTTATCATACCACTTGACAATTAACTTAGCAAATAAAAACTATATCAATTTCAGAACAAGAAAAAAGCCTGTAATAACAGGCTTTTGAAGTACTTAATGTAAGAATTAAAGCATTTTGTTGTAGAATTCAACGACAAGTGCTTCATTGATTTCTGGGTTGATTTCATCACGTTCTGGAAGACGTGTTAATGAACCTTCCAGTTTTTCAGCATCGAATGATACGAATGCTGGGCGTCCAAGTGTAGCTTCAACAGCTTCAAGAATTGCAGGTACTTTCATTGATTTTTCGCGAACTGAAATCACTTGACCTGGATTTACGCGGAATGATGGAATATCAACGCGTTTTCCGTCAACAAGGATATGACCATGGTTAACGAATTGACGTGCTTGACGACGAGTAGTTGCAAGACCTAAACGGTAAACAACATTGTCAAGACGACGCTCTAAAAGAACCATAAAGTTGAAACCAAGCGTTCCTTCTTTAATTTTTGTAGCTTGTACGAACAAGTTACGGAATTGTTTTTCACCTAAACCGTAAGAGAAACGTAATTTTTGTTTCTCAGCAAGTTGCAAACCATATTCAGAAAGTTTGCTACGGTTGTTAGGACCGTGTTGACCAGGTACGTAGTTACGACGTGCCAATTCTTTACCTGTGCCTGTAAGTGATAACCCAAGGCGACGTGATTGTTTCCATGATGGACCAGTATAACGTGACATATTTGATGTCCTCCTCTATTTTTTTGAGGAAATAACTGTTTAAAAAATCCTGATTCGTGCAGGTGGCTTTCGCCTAAACAGCAAAGGTTACTTGATTAGATAACCACCTGTTGACGAGCTTCATATTTTTCTGCTGCTATTTCACACAAAGAGTATTATACCATAGTATTCATTTGTTGTAAATGTTATAAACTGTATTTAAATAAAAAAGTAAGCAAAGCTCACTCTCTTTATGACTAATCAAAATATCGAATTAAAGTTTTCTCTGTCAAAATATCTGAATAAGTATATGATTCAACATAGGAATTACTTATTGCACCTGGTTGATCAGCTTCATCATTATATTGAATAATAAATAAAGAAGGATAAACTTCAATCAAACGACCTATCTTTGTTTTTTCACGTTTTCTCCCATTTTCCAATGTCAATTCAACTAATTGACCTTCATGGGCTTTTATATCCTCTTTAATCTTCTTCATTTTTGCTACATCTGCAAATGCATCACTCATTGTGTTTTAACTCCTTTTATCTCTCATCAAATTGTGCTATCGTTGAAAACTTATTATACTCTTTTTGGAACATTAACTTTACTGTTCCACGAGCACCTGCCCGGTTCTTTTCCAATATCACTTCAACTGTATTGTCTTCGACAGCATCTTCGGGATCTTCACCCTCTTTACGATAATAATCATCTCTATATAAGAAAGCTACAATATCTGCATCCTGTTCAATTGATCCGGATTCACGAATATCTGAAAGTACTGGACGTTTATCTTGCCGTTGTTCAACTCCACGAGAAAGCTGACTAAGAGCAATTACAGGTACTTTCAACTCTTTTGCCAATATTTTCAATTGTCTAGAAATATCTGATACTTCTTGTTGTCTATTTTCAGGCTTTGTACCAGTAATCAACTGTAAATAGTCAATTACAATTAGTCCTAGACCAGCCACTTCCTGAGCCAATTTCCTAGAACGAGACCTAATTTCAGTAATTTTGATACCAGGTGTATCATCAATATAGATTGGGGCCTCGGCCAATGCACCTTGTGCGATTGTAACATTGTTCCAATCCTGTTCTGTCAATTGCCCTGTTCGAAGGCTGTGAGAATCAACCATTCCTTCTGCAGCAAGCATACGATCTACTAAACTTTCAGCCCCCATCTCAAGTGAGAAAACTGCTACAGGTTTTTTCTGCTTTGTACCAACATTTTGAGCAATATTTAAAACAAATGCAGTCTTACCAACGGCAGGTCTTGCTGCTAAAATAATTAGTTGATCCGGGTGTAAACCTGTTGTAATCTTGTCAAGGTCTCTAAAGCCTGTCGGTAAACCAGTGACATCACTTGTTTGTTTCGAACGTGCTTCAAGACTTTCATAATTGACCTTTAAGACTTCCGAAATTTTTCTAAAACCACTTCTGTTACTATGTTCATTAATTTCAATTAATGCACGCTCTGCACCTGCAATAATATCTTCCGAATCATTTGCTCCCTCGTAAGCTAAGTTGACAGTATCTGTCAATCTAGTTATGATGTTTCGTAACATTGACTTCTCACCAACGATTTTAGCATAATATTCAGCATTTGCACTCGTTGGCACACTATTTACAAGTTCGACAATATATGACAAGCCACCTATATTTTGAAGATCCCCTTGATCATCTAGGATAGTTCTCACTGTTGTAGCATCAATAGCATCATTTCGATCACTGAGTGTAATCATTGCCCGAAAAATAATTTTATGAGCATATTTGTAAAAGTCATCTGGAGAGACAAATTCTCTGACTGTAATAAGTTTATCAGGTGAAATAAAAATTGACCCTAAGACAGATTGTTCAGCAAGTAAATCTTGGGGTTGAACACGAAGTTCTGGAACTTCAGGCAAGTTTAACACCTCCTTTTTATATCATGCAATTATTAGGCTTGATCAACTTTTAATTTAATTTCTGCCGTTACTTCCTTATGCAATTTCACTGGAACCTCAATCAATCCAATGGCACGAATAGGATGATCTAAGATAATATGTCTTTTATCTACAGTAATTCCAAATTGTTTTTTTAATTCTTCAGAAATCTTTTTCGCTGTAATAGAACCAAAAGTACGGCCATCTGGTCCTACCTTTTCTGTAAATAAGACACGCGTGTTCTCCTCACTCAAAGCCTTTTGCGTTGCTTTAGCTTCAGCTAAAATCTCTGCCTGAGCTTTCTCTTCCGCCTTTTGTTTGCCTTTTAATTCGCCAATAGATTGATTAGTCGCTTCTTTAGCTAAGTTTTTCTTCAAAAGAAAGTTTTGTGCGTAGCCAGTTGGTACTTCTTTAACTTCCCCTTTTTTTCCTTTTCCTTTTACATCTTGTAAGAATATGACACGCATTTACTCTACCTCACTTATTTCTTTCATTGTATTTTCTATTGTTTCAACTAACATTTCCTTGACATCAATTAGACTATCATTGTCAATTTGACAGGCAGCTAAATTAAAGTGACCACCACCACCAAGTTTTTCCATGATCCGTTGTACATTAATTTTACTTCTACTTCTAGCAGAGATAATTACTTTATTTTGACTTGTTTTAACAATTGCAAAGCTGGCTTCAACACCTGCCATTAACAACATTGTATCGGCTGCTTTACTAGCAATGACATTTGTGTAAACTGCATTGTCAATTCCTGTAGCAACCATAATATCACCTTCAATACGATTTGCTCTGAGAATAATCTCATTAATTTGACGATATTCTTCAAAATCAGTTGCTGAAATTTGTTGGATTTCAACACTGTCACTTCCCTTATTTCGGAGGTAACTTGCAACGTCAAACGTACGACTAGTTACGCGTGTTGAAAAGTTTTTAGTATCTAACATGATACCTGCCATTAAAATACTAGCCTGTATCTTGCTAAGTCGTTTTTTAGCATTTTGAAATTGAATTAACTCTGTTACCAATTCTGCTGCGCTACTTGCACCACTTTCAATAAAGGTCAAAATAGCATTCTCTGGGAAATCATCATCTCGTCTGTGATGGTCCACAACGATGACATCTTTGAACATCTTATAAAAATCTTCAGAAAGTGTTAAAGATATTTTTGAGTGGTCCACTAAAATTAAGATAGATTGTGGTGTTACTAATCTCATCGCGTGATGAACGCTAATTAACCGTGTCTTCCCATCAGCTTGTAGTCTTTCAATAGCACGTTCGATATCTGGTCCCAATTCATCAGGATTATAGACTACGTAGGAATTATCTATAATATTAGAAGCAAAGAATTGCATTCCTACTGCCGACCCTAAGGCATCCATATCTAGCTTCTTGTGCCCCATAATAAATATATTATCAACTACTTTAATTCTATCTGAAATGGCAGTCATCATTGCACGAGTACGTGTTCGAGAACGTTTGACAGTTGACACAGACCCACCACCAAAGTAAACCGGATTCTTACTCTCATCATTCTCTCTAATAACAACTTGATCACCACCACGAACTAATGCTATATTTAAATTCTCAAGGGCAACCTGACCTATCTCATTATGATTATTTATACCATATGAAATTCCCATACTTAACGTTAAACGTAACTGTTTTTCTTGTGCTTGATTTCTAAATCCCTCTAAAAAGGCAAACTTATCATCCATCATTTCTTTTAAAGTATGAAAATCAGTAAAGAAATAATACCTATCCATATTGACACGTCGATAGAAAATATGCTTAGATTCCATAAATTCGGCAATAAAATTAGCAACAAAACTATTAATTGCTGAAACATCTGCATCTGTCAAATTATCAGTAATATCATCGTAATTATCAATAGATATAATACCAACAGCTGGTCTTAGCATACTAGCATCAACAGTTTGTCGATTGCCAACATAAACATCAAAAAAGTAAAATATTCCGTTAGCCTCATCTATATATGAGGAGTACCTATTACCTGATATTTCAAATGTTTGTGAAATATTCCCTTCTAATTTTTCATTAATTATTTTTCCAATCATATGATTATCAAAATGACCACTCTCATCAGTGAAAATTAGTTCTGCATACGGATTATACCAGACAATTGCTTTTGATTCCTGATTGTATTGAATGACTCCTACAGGCATTTTATCCAAAAGTGTTTTAAGATTATTTTCAGTCTGCTCATTTAAAAGTTCGATATGATCAAAATCAGACAGTTCATACACTTGTTTTTGATACCAAAGTAGTGCAGTTACAAATAAGAGTACTAGAAAAATAGCTACTAAAACTAGTACCTCTGATTCCATTATTCTTACACATAGTGCAAGCAATCCAAATAATATTAACCCCATCATAATTAAATGAATGGTTTCAAAACGAAATCTTTTCATCTATTAACCTCTTAAGCAATTATTATATCACAAAACAGCCCTGAAATACAGAGCTGTTGGTCCTATTGAGGTTACAATTTCATGACCTTTATATTTTTCTTCTAGCTTTGCCATTTCCTTCAATATAAACCATTAAAATTGAAATGTCAGCTGGGTTCACACCTGATATTCGACTTGCCTGACCAATTGTTTCAGGATTTATTTTTTTAAATTTTTGACGTGCTTCAGTAGCAATTGAATCAATCGCATCCCAGTCTATATTTTGGGGGATCCTTTTTTCTTCCATGCGTTTCATTTTTGCTACTTGATCCATTGCTTTATTGATATAACCTTCATACTTAATTTCAGTCTCTAACATTTCAACGATTTTAGGACTCAAATCCTCAGCAGCTGGACCTACAAAATTGACAACTGTTTGATATGAAATTTCTGGTCGGCGCATAAACTCTTTTGCTGTCATAGCATCTGTTAAAGGTTTAAAGCCTAGTGCCTGAACCTTCTCATTTGTTTCTTTAACAGGTTTAAGCTTAATACTATCCAATCGTTTTAATTCATTTTCAAATTGATGCTTTTTAATTTGGAAACTATCCCATCGTTGATCATCAACTAAACCAATCTCACGACCAATCTCAGTTAAGCGCATATCTGCATTATCATGACGAAGAATCAAACGATATTCAGCTCTTGAAGTCAAAAGACGATAAGGTTCAAGAGTCCCTTTAGTAACCAAATCATCAATCATGACACCAATATAAGCATCGCTCCTCTTTAAAATCAACTCAGGCTTTCCTTGAACTTTTAAAGCAGCATTTATCCCTGCGACAATTCCTTGTCCAGCAGCTTCCTCGTAGCCTGATGTTCCATTTGTTTGACCTGCGGTAAATAACCCTGAGATAAGCTTTGTTTCTAGCGTAGCCCTCAATTGATGTGGCAAAACAATATCATACTCTATGGCATAGCCTGTCCGCATCATTTCTGCATTTTCCAAGCCTTTAATAGAATGAATTAATTCTTTCTGAACATCCTCAGGTAAACTAGTTGACAATCCTTGAACATAAACTTCTTCAGTATCTCTGCTTTCTGGTTCTAGGAATAATTGATGCCTCTCTTTATCAGCAAAACGAACAATTTTATCCTCAATTGACGGACAGTATCTAGGACCGACTCCTTTGACAATACCAGAAAACATTGGTGCACGATAAAGATTTCTATTAATAATATCATGACTAGTACTATTGGTATAGGTTAACCAACATGGAATTTGATCTTTTAAGTAATCTTCATCTTTACTTAAAAAAGAAAAATGATTAGGCGTTTCATCACCGGGTTGAATTTCTGTTTTATCATAATCAATTGATGATGCCTTGACCCGTGGTGGTGTTCCAGTTTTAAAACGACCAATCTCAAGTCCTAGTTTTTTTAAATTATCTGCCAAGGTAATCGAAGCTAAACTATTATTTGGTCCAGAGGAATATTTCAACTCACCAAGAATAATTTCACCACGAAGAGCAGTTCCTGTTGTTACTACAACTGCATTAGCTGAAAACTTCTGACTCGTTGCCGTCAGAACCCCAACAACTTTTCCATCTTCAACTAAAATATCATCAATAATAGCTTGACGTAGCGTCAAATTCTCCTGTTTTTCAACTGTTTTTTTCATTTCATGAGAGTACAGTGACTTATCAGCTTGTGCACGTAAAGCACGCACTGCTGGACCTTTACCTGTATTCAACATCTTCATCTGAATATAGGTTTTATCAATATTTTTAGCCATTTCGCCACCAAGGGCGTCGATCTCTCTAACAACAATACCCTTTGCTGAACCACCTATTGAAGGATTACAGGGCATAAATGCTAACATATCCAAACTAATTGTTGCAAGCAGCGTTTTACAACCCATTCTACTTGCTGCTAAAGCAGCTTCTACACCAGCATGCCCTGCACCAATAACGATGACATCATAATTTTCACTGAATTCATGAATCATTTTTATTTTCCTCTTCTTATTTATTTTCTTTATTAATAATATGCTTTAATTGTCCATTCCAAATAGGAAGTTCACGCTTTAAAAACTCAGGAACGAGATTGATAGACTCCAATTCCTCGAATGGTACCCATTGACATGGTAAAACCATCCCCGGTTCATTCATCTGTAAAGGCGGATCGATTGTTGGATTAACGATATAATGAAATTCAACATTATGCCATTTTTTCTCATTAATTTTAAAATGATTTTCAACAATAAATGCCATCTGTAAATTCATGACGTCGATCCCTACTTCTTCTTTTGTTTCACGTGAAACGGCCTCAAGAGAGGTTTCACCAAATTCTAGGGCACCACCAATCGTATAATACTTATCACCTTTCTTGACTAAAAATAGTTTTCTATCTCTGACCAGTAGTACAGTAGCTCTAACTTCCATCGTAGAATTGGATTCGATTATTCTAAAATCTTTGGACATTTTCTACTCCTAACATAGACAAAAAAAGTCAAAACCCGAGGAAACGTAGCCAAAAAGACCTACAATTTCCATGAGCTTTGACCATCATGATATTGTTACCTTAATTTTATCAAAATTAGTAATCTTGTCAATATTTATTAAATATTTCATTGTCAACCTATTGTCAACTGAAATTGACAACTCTTGTCAACTTTATATTTTAAAAGCACCTTTTATCCCAATGACTAGCATCTGAATACCAATTGTTGTTAAAATTAACCCCATCAACCTTGTAATGATTCCCATCATATTTTTTCCTAAAAATTGAGCAATAGGTTTTGCACTTAATAGCAGTAGATAGGTAATTACACAAAGAATGAAGAATGCTAATAAGGTTATAGCCTGATTTTGGAAGGAACCTTGAGATAAGGTGATGGCAGTAGCAATTGTACCAGGGCCAGCAAAGAGTGGCATAGCTAATGGTGAAATGGCAACTTCTGTAGGGTCTTCCCTATTACCTGTTTCAAGATTTTTTGAAGTTGGTGAATGTACCCCATTTATCATATGGTAACCAGTTAGGGCCACTAAAATACCACCTGCTATTCGTAAAGAATGAATAGTGATTCCAAAAACTGTAAAAATATATTGTCCGCTGACAGTAACAAGAGCAATAATGCAAAAGGCTACAATTAAACTTTTTCCAGCTATTTTTTTAGAAATCGTTTGATCATCATCAGCCACCAATGCAATATATGCAGGCAAGTTTGACAATGGGTTCATAATGGCAAAGAAGGCCATAAATGTTAATATAAATTTAGAAATCATTTTACTCCTTCTTTAAACTTGTCAATTAGATATATTGACAAGCTTTACCATCTTTATAGGCCATTTCAATAATTCCGCCACCTAAACACTCTTGTCCATCATAAAAAACAACCGCTTGACCTGGGGTTATGGCTCTTTGTTCTTCATCAAAGATAACTGTTGCTTTATCGTCTTTTACGTGAATCGTTACTTTCGAATCTGGTTGACGGTATCTAAACTTAGCTGTACACGTCATTGTAAACTCTTGTGGCATGTCTTTTGTGAAATGAATCATTGATGCATTAAGGCTCGTTGACATTAGTGACTCATGATAAAATCCTTGACCAACATATAAGATGTTTTGTGAAAGGTCTTTTCCAACTACAAACCAAGGTTGATTATCACCACCATGTTGACCACCAATACCTAGTCCTCCACGTTGACCAATAGTATAGTACATTAAACCTGCATGTTCACCCATATCACGACCATCTACAGTTCTCATTGGACCTCTTTGGGCTGGTAAGTACTGACTCAGAAATTGTTTAAAGTTTTTCTCTCCAATAAAGCAAATTCCTGTTGAATCTTTTTTCTTTGCTGTTGCTAATCCTACTTTCTCAGCGATTGCTCTTACCTCAGATTTTTGTAGGTGACCAAGCGGAAAAAGTGTTTTTTGCAATTGTTTTTGAGATAATTGACTTAAGAAATAAGTCTGATCCTTACCATTGTCAACTCCTCTCAACATATGAACAGTACCGTCTTGATCTCTTTCAATCTGTGCATAATGTCCAGTTGCCACATAATCTGCACCTAGTGTCATAGCATAATCTAAGAAAGCTTTAAATTTAATTTCTTTATTACACATCACATCCGGATTTGGAGTTCTTCCTGCCCGATATTCTGCAAGAAAATATTCAAAAACGCGATCCCAATATTCTTTTTCAAAGTTTACTGAATAATAAGGAATACCAATTTGGTCTGCTACAATTGCCACATCTTTATAATCCTCAGTAGCTGTACAAACACCAAACTCATCGGTATCATCCCAATTTTTCATAAAAACACCGATTACATCATAGCCTTGCTCTTTTAAAAGTAAAGCTGTAACAGAGGAGTCAACTCCTCCACTCATTCCTACCACAACACGTATGTGTGAGTTGTCCATAAAATAATTCTCCCATCTTTTCGTTTAACGTACGATTTGAAGGTCGTCGTTGTCTCAAAAGTCGATTTGAAGGTCGATTTTGAAGCGCATTTTAATGCTCACTTATTATAACAATTTCTGTAGAAATTGCCAATTAATTCCACGTTCGATAATTTTTTATCATAACAATAATTTTTTATCTTTTTTGCTGACATTTTTCATTTTTCTGTTATAATAAGCTTATATTATAAAAATTGGAGTTGCTTATGAAAACACAAAAATTTCAATCCGTTTTCGATATTATTGGACCGGTCATGATTGGTCCATCTAGTAGTCATACGGCAGGAGCTGTTCGAATTGGTAGAGTTGTCCATTCTATTTTTGGTGACATTCCAGATGAGGTTACTTTCCATTTATACAACTCATTTGCAAAAACTTACCAAGGACATGGAACTGACAAGGCTCTAGTTGCCGGTATCATGGGGATGGATACTGATAATCCAGAAATAAAAAATTCTCTTGAAATAGCTCACCAAAAAGGAATCAAAATTTATTGGGATATTTTAAAAGATAGCAATGCTCCTCACCCAAATACTGTCAAGATTTCAGTTAAAAAAGGTGATAAAGAGATGAGTATAACTGGCATTTCCATTGGTGGTGGTAATATCAAAGTAACAGAATTAAATGGTTTTTCAGTAGCCTTATCAATGAATACACCAACCATAATTATTGTACACCAAGATATTCCTGGAATGATTGCTCATGTAACTGATGTTCTTTCTGATTTCAACATTAATATTGCTCAAATGAATGTTACACGTGAAGCTGCGGGAGAGAAGGCTATCATGATTATCGAGGTCGATTCACGAGACTGTCAAGATGCAATCAAACTTATTGAAAAGATTCCACATTTACACAATGTCAACTTCTTTGACTAGAAAGAGAATTTATGTTTTATACTATTGAAGAATTAGTTCAACAAGCCCAAGAGCAACATAATGGAAATGTTGCAGAATTAATGATTGCAACAGAAATCGAAATGACTGGACGTACACGCGATGAAATCATTTCAATTATGAAACGCAATTTACAAGTTATGCGTGAGTCCGTTGTCAATGGCTTGACACCTTCCAAATCAATCAGTGGTTTAACTGGTGGAGATGCTTTGAAAATGGATAACTACATCAAATCTGGAAAAACTATCGGCGATACTACAATTTTAACTGCTGTTCGAAATGCCATGGCAGTTAATGAACTAAATGCTAAAATGGGATTAGTTTGTGCGACACCTACAGCAGGAAGTGCAGGTTGTTTACCAGCAGTTTTAGCAACAGCAATTGACAAACTTAACTTAGATGAGGATCAACAATTAGACTTCTTATTTACAGCAGGAGCATTTGGATTGGTTATTGGTAATAATGCCTCTATTTCTGGTGCAGAAGGTGGCTGTCAAGCTGAAGTTGGTTCTGCATCAGCAATGAGTGCAGCTGCATTAGTTAAAGCAGCTGGAGGAAGTGCCTATCAGGCTAGTCAAGCTATTGCATTTGTTATCAAAAATATGTTAGGATTAATATGTGACCCTGTTGCAGGATTAGTAGAAGTTCCTTGTGTAAAACGTAATGCACTTGGAGCAAGTTTTGCTATTGTTGCTGCCGATATGGCATTAGCTGAAATCGAATCACAAATTCCAGTTGATGAAGTTGTAGATGCCATGTATCAAGTTGGTTCAGCTCTGCCTACTGCTTTCAAAGAAACAGCAGAAGGCGGTTTAGCTGCAACTCCAACGGGTCAAAATTTTATGAAACAAATATTTGGAGAATAACTCCAAGTATCTATTGGAGGACTGATGACAGCTGTATTATTTGACCTTGATGGAACATTAGTTGATTCTAGTAAAGGTATTGTAAATGCATTTACTCATACGTTTGAAACTTTAAACGTTTCTCCACCAGACATTACAACTTTGTCAACTTATATAGGCCCTCCACTAGAAACAACATTTCTAGACTATTTTAATGAAAGTAGTAAAGTAGAAGAAGCTATTAAACATTTTAGAGCATACTACAAAAAAAGTGGTGTTTATCAAGTTCATCTTTATAATGAAATCAAGGAATTATTAATCTCACTTCTTGATTTAAATTATGATTTATATGTCACAACAAGTAAACATCAGCCTATGGCAGAAATAATGTTAGAAGAATTAAAAATTAGTTCCTACTTCAAAAAGATTTATGGATCTGAAAAAGAAAGATTTTTAAAAGTTGATGTTATCAAAGCTTGTTTAATAGAAAATCAAATCAAGCCAAACGAAGCTATTATTGTTGGTGATACAAAATTCGACATGATTGGTGGTCAAGAAGCTGGTATTAATACTTTAGGAGTAACTTGGGGATTTGGTACTCAGGATGACCTTTTGGCTAATGGAGCTAATTTGATTGCTAATACACCAAGTGACGTTCTCTCCTTATTATCCATAAAATCGTAACCACCCGTGAAAACGGGTGGCTTGTACACCGGCTATAAGCCGTTTCTCTCCAGCGACGTCTAAAGACGCTCGCTGAACTTCGTTCAGGCTATGCTTTTGTTACTTGACTGATGCCCGTAACAACGGGCTTTTTTCTTGTCCTGAATCCTCCGTCAGAAAACGGATCTTCATATTCTTTTACACTTAACTTATCAAGCGCAATGTCATCTTTCTCTTGCTCACGTATATATATTTCGCTACAATTTGTTCATTCAATCCAACTGTACTGACGTAGTATCCCCTCGCCAAAAACTTGCGATTCCCGTATTTATACTTTAAATTAGCATATTTATCAAATATCATCAAAGCACTTTTACTTTTCAAGTATCCCATAAAATCTGAAATCGCAAGTTTTGGTGGAATAAGGACAAGCATATGAACATGGCTGGGCATCATGTGTCCTTCTATGATTTCCACACCTTTGTATTCACATAGATGACGGAAAATTTCAATCAAATCCTGCCTTATTTTGTATGTGATAAACTGTAACTGGTTTTAGCCACTAGCTTAGCTGGTGGTTTTCTTGTTTTTCTATACGAGAAAAACTGGCTGGAAGCCATTAAAAAAGTGAAGACTATACTTTGTCTTCACTCTGAGGATTCTTAATAAAGAATCCTTTCTTTTTAATAACCCCAAGCAGATAAACCTTGGTTGTTATATGCTTTTATTGCTGAATTAACTTGATCTTGAACAGTAGCAGTTGAACCCCAACCTGGCATCGTTTGGAAAAGTCCTGAAGCTCCTGAAGCATTTGATACATTAGGATTACCATTTGACTCACGAGCAATAATGGCTTCCCACGTCGATTGTGGGACACCAGTTGCTGCAGCCATTTGTGCTGCTGCTTGACTTCCTATAACACCTGCTGTATTTCCATTTGATTGGTAAACTTGAGTTGCCGAATACTGTTGTACTTGTGTTCCTTGTACTGATGCTACAGGTACTTGAGTAGGAGCAGTTTGAACTTGCTCAACTGAAGTAGCTTCTGGAATTGATGCTTCTGGAGTTACTGAAGCTTCTGTGGAAGAGCTTGCTGCTTGTTCACTTGAACTTGGTTCAGATTTTGTTGAAGAAGCCTCTACAACTTTTGATTTTTTTACTCTTTTTACAATTTTTGTTTCAGGTTTTTTAGCAAATGACTCTGTATCAACTTGTTTACTAGAAAATGCAAACACTAAAGCTAATAATCCAATTGCAAATGCTAGTACCCCAAAACCAACATAACTTTGTTTCAGATTTTTAATTCTATACATAAAATACCTCTTTTTCTCTAACTAACATAATAGCCTAAGTATGTTACCTACGTATATAAGTTATATTAAAAATGTTACAGAGATATTTTATTTTATAAAGAATTCTGAATTTTTTATACTACATCTAGTTAATATTTTGGTTTTTTAACATAAATAATACTATACCTAGAATAATAACTAATATTAATGCAATTGTATCCTTCAAATCCCACTTTAAAAGACGGAATTTAGTTCTACCATCTCCTCCACGATATCCTCGTGATTCCATAGCAATGGCTAAAGCGTCAGCTCGTTTAAAGCTTGATGCAAATAAGGGAATTAAAATTGGAATAATCGATTTGACTTTTTGGATAAGGTTTCCTTCACCAAAGTCAACACCTCTGGCTTTTTGTGCGTTCATAATTCGAGTAGTATCATCCATTAAAGTAGGTACAAAACGTAAACTTAATGATAACATTAATCCAATCTCATGAGCTGGTACTTTAAGAGGTTCAAGTGGTTTCAGTAAAGATTCAACAGCATCAGATAGACTAAGAGGTGTAGTTGTTAAAGTTAGGAGAGTCGAAAAGAAAATAATCAAGACAAATCTCATAAATATTAACAATGCTTGACTTAAGCCAAAATCAGTAATTTTTATTATCCAAAAGTGATATAATACATTTCCAGATTGCGTAAAAAATATTTGGAAAAATGTTGTAAAAAGTATTATTCCAACCATTGGTTTTACACCGTTTAAGAAAAAAGAAAACTTAATTTTCGATAAAAGAACAATAATTACTGTAAACAACAACATAATTAAATTAGTTATCAAATTATTTGCCCAAAAGATGATAACAATATAAACAATCATCGCTAATAATTTGCTGCGCGGATCCAAACGATGAATAATTGAATCTCCAGGTATGTATCTTCCAAGAATCAGCTTATCCATGCTTTAATACCTCTCTTAACTCATCTAAAGTAATAGGTAAATAAGGTAAATTCATTCCTTTTTTGACCAAATTTTGAGCAAATTTTGTTACTTTTGGTACGCCTAGTTGCTTTTGTTCAAGCAAGTCAACATCTTGAAAAATATCTTTTGGAAGACCACTATTAATGATTTTACCAGACTCTAAAATGTAAACAAAATCGGCAAAGTTAGCAACATCATCCATCAGATGTGTTACTAATACAATTGTCAACCCAGACTCATGAAGATTTTTAAAGAGTGACATTAACTCTCGTCGTCCTTTGGGATCTAATCCCGCTGTTGGTTCATCAAGTACAAGAATATTAGGTTGCATAGCTAATATCCCAGCTATTGCAATGCGTCTCATTTGACCACCAGATAGTTCAAATGGATTTTTTTCAAATAAATTTTCTGGTATACCAACCATTGCCAATTTCTCACGTGCAATTGACTCCGCTTCTTCTTTGGATACTCCAAAATTTTGCGGACCAAAAGCAACGTCCTTTAAAACTGTTTCCTCAAATAATTGACTTTCTGGAAACTGAAAAACCAATCCGACATGCTTTCTAACCATTTTGATATCTTTATTTTTGGATTGATTCGTAATTTTTTGACCGTCAACAGTAACAATCCCTTTACTTGGAACCAAAAGTCCATTTAAAAGTTGCATTATCGTTGATTTCCCA
Source organism: Streptococcus hongkongensis (assembly GCF_053206145.1). Taxonomy (NCBI): domain Bacteria; kingdom Bacillati; phylum Bacillota; class Bacilli; order Lactobacillales; family Streptococcaceae; genus Streptococcus; species Streptococcus hongkongensis. The sequence goes on along the minus strand of NZ_JBRUGD010000015.1, from coordinate 11,249 downwards.
GATCCTGTATGTCCTATAAAAGCTGTAAAAGAGCCATCAATAATATCAAGGTTAATGTCAAAAAGGGCACGCCCTTCAAAAGGAGTCCCTTCCTGGTATGTATAGCTTATATTTTGGAAATTAATTGCCATAATTGATTTTCTAATTCCTTTTCTGAAAGGTAGTCGTCTTCAATTTGATAGCCCTCTTCTTTTAGTAAATTGATAACTGTACTTGAAAATGGGACATCTAATCCTAAGTTTAATAAGTCATTGCCTCGTGAAAATAGCGTTTCTGGAGTAGAACTTGATTCAATTTGACCGTTTTTCATGACTAGAACTCTATCACTTAAAGCAACTTCGTCCAAATCATGTGTAATTGAAATAACTGTCAAATCATACTCTTTCCTAATTGATTGAATTGTTTTAATCAGTTCCAATCGTCCTTTGGGGTCTAACATGCTTGTAGCTTCATCTAGAACGATAATCATTGGTCTCAAGGCAACAGCGCCAGCTATTGCAACTCTTTGTTTCTGTCCACCAGATAATCTAGAAGGTTCTCTATCTTTAAATTGGCTCATACCAACTAAATTTAGAGCCTCTTGGACTCTACTTTCCATTTCTAGATGATTAACACCTTTATTTTCTAGACCAAATGCAACATCATCTTCTACAGTTGCCCCAACAAATTGGTTGTCTGGATTTTGAAAAACCATACCAATTTTTTGTCGAATATTCCAAACATTAGACTCTGATAATATCTCACCATCTACCATGATTGTTCCAGTTTCAGCTTCTAAAATTCCATTTAATAGTCTAACAGAAGTAGATTTTCCAGAACCATTATGCCCAATAATGGAGAGCCATTCCCCACGTTTCACGTGGAACGAAATATTATTTAAAGTATAACTTTCTTGGTCTTCATGGTACTTAAATTTTACATTCGTAACTTCAATAATATTTGTCATTTTTATTTAAAGGTATCTTTGAATAAGAAGCCTGCTCCTCTAAAGTAATCATATCCTGAATAAATAGTAAAGAATAAAGCAATATAAAGGAGAATATTTCCAATTATAGTTAGGTGACAAAATAGGAAAATAATGGATAACATTTGTGACATTGTTTTTATTTTCCCTGGCATGGCAGCTGCAAGAACAGTACCTCCTGATTCAACTAATAAAAGGCGCAAACCTGTTACAGCTAATTCACGACAGATGATAATTGCTACGATCCATGCCGGAGCTAAACCTGCACCAACTAACATAACAAAAGCACTCATAACAAGCATTTTGTCAGCTAATGGATCTGCAAATTTACCAAAATTAGTAACAACTTTCCATTTTCTAGCTAAATAACCATCTAAGTAATCTGTCAAACTAGCGACAGCAAAAATTACCGCAGCTACTATATGCCAAGATAAAGAATGTGATAAGGTTGTTATTAATAAGAAAATTGGAATCATAAGTATTCTAATTAAGGTCAATATGTTTGGAATATTTTCTTTTTTTGTCATTTTTTTACCTTACTTTTGAAATTTTAAAGTGATATAACTCGTATCAGTAACAGTAATAGGACTTAAATCAAGTGGTTGACCATCAATTAAAACAGATACACCTTGTGTTATTCCTAAAGTCAACAATGCTTCACTAACGTCTTTATCAATAGTTGTAGAATAAGTCGGATTTTCCTTGGTCAAAGTAATACCCGTTTCTCCAATATCAGAATTTGTTAATGAAATCCAAGAGCTTTCAGTATCCTTTAAAGATACAGTCAATTTGACTGATTCTTTTGATTTTTTTACTGTTGCTTCTAAGTAATTATCTTGACCTTGGCTTGTGATTTCTGTTTTAGGCTGAATACTACTAGAAGTCTCAGTTTTATTTTGTGATGATACACTCTTCGTAACCTGTTCTGTTTGCAAATTTTTTGCTTTGTTTTCCTTATTCATTTGTTGCCAAACTGCAAAGAATAAAAAAGCAAAAATGATCAATGCTATTATTGTCAATAAAATTACTAAAAAGATTGATTTTGATTTTTTTTGATTTTGACTTATTCTACTTTGTCTTGAACTTTCAAAGTAAACGTGATCATCATTTTCAAAGGAAGTATTCTCTGAATAATCTTCTTTTTTACTTTTTAACTCATCTTTTTGAGGTTTACTATCATTTGCTTTAGCTTGTCTTGAAAACGAAATTTTATCTTCAATACGATGACTTAACTTATTTTCAACAATTTGAGTAACACTTGGCTCTTGGCTATTACTTTTTTGGGCCATTTGCTCAATATACTTATTTTTTATAATAGTGAAATCTAACCCTACTATTTCCGCATATTGTTTCAAAAATTGATCTAATTTATGTTCTGGAATGATTTTGTATTGATCTAACTCCATTGCTAATAGATAATGTGAAGAAATGCCACTTATATTTTCAATATCATCCAAAGTAATATTTTTTCCCACTCGAGACTTCCGTAGAATCTCACCAAGACTTTTTTCTCTCATACAGGTACCTCTAAAAATAATATAATAATTCCATTATAGCAAACTTTTAACTATTTTGGAAAGACTGTGAAATCTGATTCCTCTGCTTGTTTGAAAAAATCCTCTGCTATAGTCAATACTTCATCAAGTTGGATACTTTCTAAAATATCTGGTATATCATAATAAGTATCTTGATTCGTTAGAAAAAGATTGAATTGACTTGCGATTTGTTCCACATTATCTAGACTCTGTAAAAAATCACCATACATTTCACGTTTTAAAATAGCAAAATGCTCTTGATTGAAATCATCTGAGCTATTACAGTTTTTGATTTTTTTTCTGATTTCGCTAGACATACCAATCGGTTGATTAGTATCTAAACTAATTAGAACAAAAGAAAAATTATTATTAATTTCAATTTCTATATCAAACGAATCATCAATTTTTCCTTGCTCATACCAAGTTTGATATGTTTTGGATGTCCAACCAAATAACATTGACATTGCAAGTCGTAGAGCGATTTTTATGGTTAATAAGGAAAGATTATTTGAAACTTTTTGTCCTCTGAATCCAACAACTAATTTAGAATTCATTATTTCCATGCTTTTAGAATTAGATTTAACAACGGGATTGTAGATTACATCATCAATTCTTTCTACTTGTTTTCTTGCACGGAATTTTTTTTGATAGGTTTCGATTGCTGAATAAGTTTCTTCAATATCAACATCACCAACAATTAATAAATTCATATTATTAGGCTTATAAAAATAATTATAATTCCTTTTTAAAATTTTAGTCGTTATTTGATTAATTGATTCTTTACTACCAGCAATATCATCGGCCAAACTTGTACCCGAAAATAAGTTCTGCAAGATTCCAATATAAGCTTGATAATCAGCATCATCAGCATACATGTCAATTTCTTGAGCTATAATTTTCTTTTCTTTATTGACAGATTCTTCTGTAAAGCTAGCTGACATTACCAATTCCTGTAACAAAGTCAAACTTTCTATGAAATTTTCAGAGGTTGAAAAATAATAGGATGTTTTATCAAATGTTGTAAATGCATTGACATCAGCTCCTAACTGCGTAAATTTAAGTGATACATCCTCACCATCAACATCTTCAAAAAGTTTGTGCTCCAGAAAATGTGCAATCCCTTCGGGATTATCCCATAATCTATTTCTAAGTGTAAACTTTTTGTCAACAGAACCAAAATCGACTGTCAACATAGCCGTTTTCTCTTTAAACCCTGTTTTTGGAATAATAAAGATATCTAATCCATTTTTAAGCCTAGTATAGTGAACTTCTTCATCAAATTTATTGAATGTTATCTTCCTTAGTAATGTCATTTATTTACCCTCTAGATAGTAAAGTGCTTGTAGTTTTAATAAATTTGCTGCTTTTACGATATCACGTTTACTTATCTTATTAATCTTATCAATCCAAATATCTAATTGATAATCACTGTCAACATAGTCAATAATATACATTCTATCAATTAAAACTTTACAATTATCTTGTGATTGATTTACAGAGTTTACAATCATCGATTTTGTTTTCTGAATTAAATTACTTGAAAATCTTCCCATTTTGATATCATTGACTTCTTTGATAATAAGTTGTAAAGCTTTTTTTCGATCTTTATTGTCAATTCCAGCAAAGATGTCCATATAGCCAGTATAAATATCCATACGGCTACCAATACTATAAGCTATTCCCTCTTCCTCACGTATTTTTGTAAACAACTTAGAATGTGAAAATGAGCCAAGCAAAGCATTTAAAATAATCAATGCATAATGATTTTTTGATCCAAAGTCAGCAGTAAAATGATAACCCATTTGTAATATTGATTGATTAATATCTTTTAGCTCTTTTGTATCATGAACAACATTAATATAATCTTGTTTATATATAAAGTTTAGATTTTTATTTCTATCTACGAATGGAAATTGATGCAATTGCTGTACGACTCTATACTCTTCAAAATCCCCAACCATATAAATATCAATACAATCTTCCATCAGCATATGATGAAATTCTTGATAACTAGTATAGGCCGTTTCTTTACTTACTAAATCAATTGTTCCATATTTAGAGAGTTGAAGATTTTCATCGCTGTAAAATAATTCTTTAGCTTTTAATGAACTATAATAAAATGAATCTTCCTTATCTGCCTCTAAGTAAGTTATTAAGTTTGTTTTTTCAATTTCAAATACTTTTGGTTGATACTGTGCAACAGAAAGAAGAGGAGAAAATAGGATTCCCCTCAAAAATTGAATCATTTCATCAAGAACACTTTCACCATTGAAAGCATACTTATCTTGAACAAAACTAATATCAATATCAACTATATGCACTAGACCTTTGGTTGATACTCTCGTTGACAGACTTGCACCATATAATTGAGCTAACTTTTGTCTAAAAGCTTGTGTAGTAGGATATTCTTCGTTAGCTGTTGCCAGCATTTGTGCGACTAATACACGTTTAGCCACTGTTTTTTGATTTAAATCACCAGAAAATCTAACTGTAATGTGATTTGATTTATATTGCTTTGTCTTAATAAAGTGAAGTTGTACACCTTCAACAATTTTCATAGTACATCCTTATAAAAAATATATGTTTCTATAAATTATAACATTTTTAACCATTTTATTAGGTAACTTAACCTAAATATTATGAATTTTTAGCCACTAAAAGGGTTGAGAAAAACCAACCCTTTTTATTATTTTTTCCTTTTAATATGAAAGGAAAACACTCATAAATTTGCGAGGTCATGAATGTGAGAATTATAACTGATTTCAAGCAGAAACAATTCATTTTTATTATACACCCTTTTATAATGATGTCAAAAAATTGCATCTAATAATATTAACATGCTAATTCTAAAAAGGCCTAATGTAGGATGTTGATGATTAAATATTATTCTCAAAATATGCTATAATAATGTGACTTGAAAATTGGAGATATTATTATGGAATACAAATTATTTAGTGAATTTATAACATTACAAGCCTTATTAAAAGAATTAGGAATTATTCAGAGTGGTGGAGCAATCAAAAGCTTTTTAGCAAATCATACTGTTTTATTTAATGGAGAGGATGAAAAAAGAAGAGGAAAAAAAATAAGAATTGGTGATATCATCACCTTACCTGAACAAGATTTAACAATAACTCTTCTTGAACCAACTCCAGAAGAATTAGAGGATTACAAGGAAGCAGAAGAAGAGAAAAAACGTGTCGCAAAAATAGTAAAGGAAATGAATCAATCATTAAAAAGCACAAAAAAAACGCAAGGAAATAAAAGAAAAATTAGTAATACTAAGACTAGACAGACTAAATCAGGTAAAAGTACAGCTGTTAAATTTCCTGGTACATAATAATGTGGTTAAAAGACTTAAAATTACAGCATTTTAGAAATTATGATTCACTAAATATCAGTTTTTCTGAAGGTTTAAATGTCTTTATTGGAAATAATGCCCAAGGCAAAACAAATATCCTAGAAGCTATTTATTTCATTGCATTAACAAGAAGTCACCGAACTAGATCTGATAAAGAACTAATAAAATTTTCAACAGATCAGTTATCTATAGAAGGTAATCTAAATCGTCTCTCTGGCAATATTAGTTTAGCAATTAATTTATCTGATAAAGGCCGAACTACAAAGATAAATACTTTAAAACAAGCAAAGCTTTCCGACTATATTGGAACTATGATGGTTGTACTTTTTGCACCTGAGGATTTACAATTAGTCAAAGGGGCTCCTGGACTCAGAAGAAAATTCATTGATATAGATTTAGGCCAGATTAAACCCGTTTATTTATCAGATCTATCAAACTATAATCATATTTTAAAACAGAGAAATGCTTATTTAAAATCAGCTAAAACAATAGATTTTGATTTTTTAATTGTTTTAGACCAACAGCTTGCCTTCTATGGGAGTCGTGTTATTGAACAAAGAATCCAATTCATTACTAATCTCGCCAATGAAGCTGACAAACATCATAAAGCCATCTCAAATAAGTTAGAAAGCTTGCAAATTTCTTACTTATCCTCTATTGATACTAGTCAAAATGATCTCATCCAAGAAAAATTTATGGAACAACTAGAAAAAAATAGACAACGTGATATTTTTAGAAAAAATACAAGTACTGGACCTCATCGAGATGATATTGAATTTTTCATCAGTGGAATAAATGCTAACTTTGCTAGTCAAGGACAACACCGCAGTTTAATACTTTCTTTGAAGATGGCTGAAGTTAGTTTAATGAAAACCCTAACTGGAGACAATCCAATTCTTTTGCTGGATGATGTCATGAGTGAACTAGATAATACGAGACAGACAAAACTACTTGAAGCAGTTATTCAAGAAAATGTTCAAACATTTATTACTACAACAAGTTTAGAACATCTTTCACAACTCCCTGAAACAATTAAGACGTTTCAGGTAACTAATGGTAAAATAAAAGCAGACTAGGGTCTGTTTTTATTTTTAATTGACAATATTATTTACAGTTAATTTACACTGAATAATATATTTATAGCAAAAAATATAAGTGTTTTTTTTGTTATAATACAGTATTCTTTACACATATTGTCATTGGTTGACAATATGTGTAAACTAAAAAGAGTCATCTAAAGATGACTCTTTTTGTTAATGAACTGAATAGTTTGGTGCTTCATTGGTTATTTGAACGTCATGTGGATGACTTTCAATTAAACCAGCGCCTGACATTTCAATGAACTGTGCATTTTCATGTAATGATTTAATAGTGTTAGCACCAACATAACCCATACCAGATCGAATACCACCTAACATTTGGAAAACAATATCAGAAGCAGCACCTTTATAAGCCACACGACCTTCAATACCTTCAGGGACAAGTTTATTAGCTTCATTTACTGAACCTTGGAAGTAACGATCGCTTGATCCTTTTTTCATTGCTGCAATTGATCCCATACCACGGTAAGTTTTAAACTTACGACCTTGGAAAATTTCAGTTTCACCAGGAGCTTCATCAGTTCCAGCAAACATTGAACCAAGCATGACAGCATTTCCCCCTGCAGCAAGTGCTTTAACAATATCTCCGGAGTATTTAATACCACCATCTGCAATAATAGTCTTACCGTATTCACGCGCAACAGCAGCAGCATCATAAATTGCTGTAATTTGTGGAACACCCACCCCAGCAACAACACGTGTTGTACAAATAGATCCAGGACCAATACCAACTTTAACAACATCAACTCCTGCATCATAAAGAGCACGTGCTCCTTCAGATGTTGCAATATTACCAGCAATTAGGGTTTTATCTGGGAAGTAGGCACGAATTTCAGAAATTTTTCTCAAGACTCCTGCTGAATGACCATGTGCAGTATCAATAACAATAGCATCAGCTCCAGCTTCAAATAATGCTTCCGCACGATCAAACGTATCTGAAGTTACCCCTACAGCTGCAGCAACTAAGAGACGTCCAAATTTATCTTTTGCAGCATTGGGAAATTCGATAACTTTTTCAATATCTTTAATTGTAATAAGTCCTGACAAACGACCATTATCGTCAACTAACGGTAGTTTTTCAATACGATGTTCATGAAGGATCCGTTCTGCTGTTTCTAAATCAGTCCCAATAGGAGCAGTAACTAATTTTTCACTTGTCATATGGTCTGAAATTGGTGCATCATAATCACTAATAAAACGCATATCACGATTTGTAATGATACCAACAAGTTTACGATTATTTAATGTTTCAACAATGGGAACACCTGATATTCGATAACGTTGCATAAGTTCTTCAGCTTCAGAAACTTTATGTGCTGGTGTTAGGAAAAAAGGATCAATAATAACACCATTTTCTGAACGTTTTACTTTTCGAACTTCTTCAGCTTGTTCAGTGATTGACATATTTTTATGAACGACACCAAGTCCACCTGCACGCGCAATAGCAATTGCCATTTTACTATCAGTAACAGTGTCCATGGCAGCAGTGATAATCGGAATATTTAATGTTAAATTTTTAGCAAGCTTAGTCTGCATAGTAACTTCATTAGGTAAGACATGACTCTCTGCAGGAATAAGTAAAACATCATCAAAGGTATAACCTTTTTTTAAAAATTTTGTTTCCCAATTTGACATTAAAATGATCCTCTTTTCTCTATTGTTATAGGGGATAATAGCCCAGTCTATTTTTTTATTGTTACTATCATATCATGCTAAGCAAATTTGTCAATAAATTAAGAAATATTTTCAATTTTTAAAAGAATCAATAAATAAGTCCATCATTTATTGTTGCAAAAGGAAAATGTTACTGTATTAAATTAAAAAGTTCGTTAAAAAAAGTTACAATATTAATTGCAACTTTTTAATCATTAGAAATAATTTATTCCCATAGCTTTTTTTACTTCTGACAGTGTTTGTGCCGCAACAGCTTGTGCTTTCTGGCTACCTTTTTCTAACATTCGGAAAACTTCACCCATATCATTAGCATACTCTAACCGTTTTTGACGAATTGGTGCTAATTCACGTTCTAAGATTTCTAAAAGATAACGTTTTGTTTTGACATCTCCTAATCCACCATTTTGGTAATGCTCTTTCATTGCTTGGATATCAGCTTTATCTTCTTCTTTACCAAAAATATCTAGATAATGAAAGACCATATTTCCTTCAATTTTACCTGGATCTTCAACACGAATATGATTTGGATCAGTATACATACTCATCACTTTTTTGCGAACTGTATCTGCATCATCAGACAAATAAATACCATTTCCTAAAGATTTGGACATTTTTGCATTACCATCGAGACCAGGTAAGCGACCAGCCCCCTCGTTTTCAGGATATAACCCTTCTGGTTCTACTAAACAATTTGTATGGTAAGTATTATTGAAACTTCTTACAATTTCTCTTGTTTGTTCAATCATAGGTTTTTGATCATTTCCAACTGGAACAAGATTTGCTTTAAAGGCTGTAATATCTGCTGCTTGGGAAACAGGATATACTAAAAATCCACTTGGAATACTTTCCCCAAATCCTTTTTGTGCAATTTCTGTCTTCACTGTTGGATTGCGTTCTAAGCGGGCTAATGAAACAAGATTCATATAATACATTGTTAATTCAGCGAGTTCTGGAATTTGGCTTTGAATAAAAATCGTTGATTTATTAGGATCTAAACCTACAGATAAATAGTCTAATGCTACATTTCCAATAGAATCACGAATTAATTCAGATTCTTTTGCATGATCTGTTAAAGCTTGCTGATCAGCTAAGAAAACAAACATCTTATAGTTATCTTGATTTTGCAAGATAACACGATTTTTCAATGAACCAACATAATGGCCTAAATGTAGTTTCCCTGTTGGTCGATCTCCTGTTAATATAATTGGTTTCGACATTTTTTCTCCCTATAACTAATAATAGAAAAGCCCTCACGCTATTTGCGTGAGGGCGTTATTACAATTGAATACGCGGTACCACCTCAATTAATACCAATATTATGATATTATCTTTTCTTCTTTATATATAAGAAGTTGCACTGTAAGGGGTGCCATTCCTGAGATTTATTGATTCATCTCACTAATACATTAGCCCAATTCATCTATTTATTTTATTAGTTCCCAGCCCCACTAACTCTCTTTAAAAATACGATAGACTACTCTTCTAATTAGCTTTAATTTTATGAAAAAAAAATTTTTTTGTCAAGTTAATAAAAATCCCTTGACATAAGGTTAATTCATAGTAGATAATGGTATTATTTTCACGACAAGGAGAGAATAGAATAATGAAAAGTAAAATAAAGGACATAGTCTTTGTTACAATTGGAACATTTATTACTGCAATTGGCTTTAATACTATGTTTGTGGACAATCATATTGCTGCTGGTGGCATGGTTGGTATTTCAGTTGTCATGAAAGTATTATTTGGCATTAGTCCATCTTTATTTTTAATGTTAAGCAATATTCCACTTCTTTTTTTATGCTATTTTTTCTTGGGAAGACAAAATTTTGTTAAAACTTTATATGGTTCTTGGATTTATCCAATTGCCATTAGAGTTACCAATTTTTTACCTAGTATCACCCATAATCAACTCTTAGCAGCAATATTTGGTGGTATTATTGTTGGAATAGGAATAGGCATGGTTTTTTGGGGTAATTCATCTACGGGAGGAACTGGTATACTAACTCAAATTTTACATAAATTTTCTCCTTTAAGCCTAGGAATTGCAATGACTATTGTTGATGGAATAAGTGTTGCTATGGGATTTTTAGCTCTATCTGCTGATGATGTAATGTATTCTACAATCTGTCTTTTAGTAATTGGGTATGTCATTACAGTTATGGAAACAGGCTTTAATTCATCCAAAAATGTCATCATCATTTCAAAAGAATATAGTCAAATCAAAGAATATATCCAAAAAGTCATGGATCGTGGTGTTACTAAAATTCCAATCCGAGGTGGATATACAACAAAAGATAATATCATGTTAATGGCTGTTATTTCTACTTATGAATTTCCCTCCCTTCAAGAAAAAATTACTGAACTTGATGACACTGCCTTTGTTGTGGTTATGCCTGCGGCACATGTTATTGGGCGAGGTTTTAGTTTAACAAAACATTATAAACGTGAAGATGAAGATGTTTTATTACCAATGTAATAGTTATCACCCCACGACAAACGCATGAAGAAAGCTTTGTTTTCAGAAATCAAGATTCATAATGACAAAATCAGTCAAAGTAGTAAACTAGAAGTGAGGTGACTAGGATGATTGATTTTATTATTTCTATTGATGAACG